>JAKZRT010000149.1:0-19789 GCA_047518005.1 Brevirhabdus sp. | reverse complement strand
CTGTTTCGGGGCCTATATGGCGCTGAACATCGGCGCCAACGATGTTGCCAACAACATGGGCCCCGCGGTGGGGGCGAATGCCTTGAGCATGGGCGGCGCGATCGCCATTGCGATTGTCTTTGAAAGCGCCGGTGCGTTGATCGCCGGCGGCGATGTGGTCAAGACCATCGCCAAGGGGATCATCGATCCTGAAAGCCTGGGCACGGCACGAACCTTTATCTGGGCCATGATGGCGGCGCTGTTCGCGGCGGCGCTCTGGATCAATCTTGCCACCTGGGTCGGCGCGCCGGTATCGACCACGCATTCGGTCGTGGGCGGTGTCATGGGCGCGGGCATAGCTTCGGCGGGTCTGGCCGCGGTCAATTGGCCGACGATCAGCAAAATAGCCGCCAGCTGGGTTATTTCCCCGGTTCTGGGCGGGTTGATCGCGGCGGCGTTTCTGGCGCTGATCAAGTCGCGCATCATCTATCAGCCCGACAAGATCGCGGCTGCCCGCAAATGGGTGCCGGTCCTGGTCGGCATCATGGCGGGGGCTTTCGCGGCCCATCTTGCGCTCAAGGGGCTCAAAAAGGTCATCGAGATTGATCTTGCGACCGCTCTGATGCTTGGCGCGGTCGTCGGAGGTGCAATCTGGGCGGTCATGATCCCGCTGATCCGCAGGCAATCCGAAGGGTTGGAAAACCGCAACAGATCGCTGAAGGTTCTGTTTGGCATCCCGCTGGTCGTCTCGGCAGCCTTTCTGAGTTTTGCCCACGGCGCCAACGATGTGGCCAACGCGGTCGGGCCGCTGGCGGCCATCGTTCAGGCGTCGCAGTCGGGCGCGGTCACCGGTGCGGCTGGTATCCCGCTTTGGGTCATGGTCATCGGCGCCTTTGGCATTTCGTTCGGTCTCTTCCTGTTCGGACCCAAGCTGATCCGCATGGTCGGCAACCAGATCACCAAACTGAACCCGATGCGGGCCTATTGCGTGGCGCTTTCTGCCGCCATCACGGTGATTGTGGCCAGTTGGCTGGGGCTGCCGGTCAGTTCGACCCATATCGCCGTCGGCGGCGTTTTCGGGGTTGGATTTTTCCGCGAATGGGACGCCGAGCGGCGCATCAATAAGGCGCGTCTGACGATGCCCGAGCGCACCGCGCTTGGCCCCGAGGAACGCCGCCGCCGGAAACTGGTGCGCCGGTCGCATTTCGCGACGATCCTCGCCGCCTGGGTCATCACCGTACCCGCGGCTGCGACCCTGTCAGCCATTATTTTCTTGAGCATCAAGACAATAGCTGGGTGATGCCGCAGCAACGCGGCCTGACACTATGGCAAGTCTACCCAGATCCCGCCTGCCTGGTGGCTGTCGGCGGCGGCATGGATGAATTTCACACCGCGGGTGCCGTCGTGGATGTCGGGCAGGGTTAATAGACCCGGCGGCAGGGCACGCCCGTCTCGCCGCGCCTCAACCGCGACCGCAATCTCGGTGTAGAGATTGCCCCAGGCGTCCGGAACGCCCTCGGAGTGGCCGCGCGGCAGCCCGACCAGGCGTTCGGCGGCGGGTGTCATGCCGCGCCCGTGGCCGCGATAGAGGGTCTGGGTGGGCGCACCGAAGGCGGCATAGGAAAGCTGTTCGGGGGCTTCCTGGTTCCAGCTCAGACCGCCCTTCTGCCCGAATATCCGAAAGCTCAGCGAGCAGGAATTTCCCGGTGCCGCTTGCGTGACCCACATCGATCCGGGCGCGCCACCGGCCAGCCGCAGGTTCAGGAATGCGGTGTCTTCCAGAGGTTTATCGCCGCCGCAGACATGGAATTCGGCGCGCAGTTTTTCGACGCGGGACTGGGTCACATATTCCAGCAACTGAAACGCATGGGTGCCAATATCGCCAGTGGCCGCGGTGCGCCCGGATCGGGCCGGGTCGCGGCGCCAGACGGTTTTCCGGTCATCCGCATCAAAGCCCTGGCTTGCCTGATCCTGCGCATATTCGATCAGCGCCTGGCGGACCGGCCCGATGGCACCATCGGCGATCATGTCGCGGGCCTGGCGGACCATGGGGTGAAATACGTAGGGATGGGTGATTGCGAAGACAACGCCGGTCTGGGCCTGCATCGCCTCGAGCGCGGTGCAGTCGTCGGGCGTCATGGCCATCGGTTTGTCGCAGATGATGTCGATGCCCTGCGCCATGAAGGCCTCGGCGATGGCGCGGTGCGTGTGATTAGGGGTGCAGATTGCCACAGCGTCAATGCCGTCGGGCCGGGCCGCTTCGGCGCGGGCCATTTCAGCGTAATCGACATAGATGCGGTCGTCGGCCAAAAGCCAGGCGCGACCCGAGGCGCGGGCCACATCCGGGCGCGACGACAGCGCCCCGGCCACAAGGTCCCAGCGGTTCGACACCCGCGCCCCGGTCCAGTGCCATTCGCCGACCAGCCCGCCGCCACCGCCGCCGACCATGCCAAGGCGCAGACGGCGGGCGGGGGCGGGATAGGGCGTCTGATCGGGGGTCATGGGATACCTCGCAGTGACGGATGCGATCTTAGGCGAACGAGGCGGGCAGACAAGCGAACAAAAGGCCGAACCCGTCACCGTTGCTGGTAATTGCACGGGGTGGGCAATGTGTCTATGGGACGGACTGTGGCCGGTTGCCCAGGGGAACGAAATGTCGCACGCCCGATCCACCCACGACGCGCTGGATGACCCGCGCAACGCCGACATCGGGATTTACGTCGATGGCGCGATCGTGCACCGCGATGCGGCGGTCGTGTCGGTCTATGACAGCGGCTTCTTGCTGGGCGACGGAGTCTGGGAGGGGCTGCGGCTTTATCACCGGCGTCTGGCGTTTCTGGATGCGCATCTGGACCGGCTGTTCGAGGCCGCGACCTACATCGACCTCGATATCGGCATGACCCGCGACGCGGTGGCGGCGGCGCTTGCCGCGACGCTGGAGGCCAACGCGATGACCCACGATGTGCATGTGCGGCTGATGGTGACGCGCGGGCGCAAGGTGAAGCCGTTCCAGCATCCGCATCTGAGCCAGTCGGGGCCGACCGTTGTGATCATCGCTGAACATTCGAAACCGGTCGCGCCGGTCTCGGGCGTTCGGCTGGCCACCGTGCCGCACCATCGGGGGCTGCCGCTGACCCAGGATGCCAAGCTGAATTCGCATTCCAAGCTGAACTGCATCATCGCGCTTAATCACGCGCTCGGGGCCGGGGCGGACGAGGCGCTGATGCTCGATCCTTTCGGCTTCGTCAACACCACCAACGCCTGCAATTTCTTCATCGTCCGGGGCGGGCAGCTTTGGACCTCGACCGGCGATTACTGCATGAACGGGATTACCCGCGGCAAGGTGATCGAACTGGCCCGCGGCGACGGGATCGAGGTGCGTGAGCGGAACTTTTCGCTGGTCGATACTTATGGAGCTGACGAGGCCTTTCTGACCGGCACCTTCGGGGCCCAGACGCCGGTCGCCGAGATCGACGGGCGGCTGATCGGAACCGGCGGGCCGGGGCCAGTGACAGAGCGGATCCGGGCGCTTTATAGGGACCTGATCGCGCGGGAATGTCCCCGCGCCTGAGCTCTCACGGTGAGAAAAGTTTTAACCTGTTGATTTAACACAGTAAATAACCTCAACCCGATCTTGCGGGCCGAGAGTGGCGCGGGCTTTAGCCAAGCCCATTAACAAACGCCCCCGACCAGCCGTGCCATCGGATGTCACGCTTCGATTCGGTTTGCGGCGATGGCCGGTCCTGACGCCCTCTATCGGACAGTCGGACTGATGTCGCACCCGAAAACAGCGCTCGGGGCCGCTCATTTACTGATATCGAGACCTAGCTTTCCGGAATCCGATCAATTCAAGTTAATCGGGCGCGGGCCAGCGCTATGCCCGCAAAGCGGGGTGGGCTCAGCAGATGCACGCCGCCGTTCGGCGAAATACTGATGAACAAAATCTCGTCATGTACACTGGCTGGGTTAGATCGCTTTCAGGGAGTTAGCCATATGGTCAGAGTCAGTTACATAGTCGACGACGTCGCCAAGGCTGTCGAATTCTATGTTTCGAATTTGGACTTTGTAGTTGAAAAAAACTTCGCGCCGACGATCACAATTCTAGCCCGTGGCGATTTGACACTACTCGTCTCTGGACCAAAAGCATCGGCGTCTTTGCCAATGCTCGATGGCACAATTCCCGCTCCCGGAGGCGGCTGGAACCGATTTCTCTTGGATTTTAATGACCTGGAATCAGTGGTAGCCAAACTAAAAGCCAATGGAGCCAAATTCAGAAACGACATTTTAGATTGTGGGGGGCAAAAAATTATCTGCGAGGACCCATTTGGCAATGTGATTGAGCTCACATAGCCTCGAAAATGAAGTTCACTTTTTTCAGCAAGAATGATTTTTTTATGACCGATTTGGGCTCAATGTGACCTTGCTCGCAAAAGGTTCCGCAGCACACCCCGCTATCCCTTGTCGCCAAATTCCTCAACCGGCCCACCGTGTTCTACCCAAGACGAAAACCCTTCGCGCAGGTGGGCGGCGTCAAACCCCATGTCTTGCAACGTGGCCACCGTCAGCGCCGAACGCCAGCCGCTGGCGCAGTGGAAGATGAATTTCCGGTCCTCGCCGAAGATCGGCTTGAAATAAGGGCTGTCGGGGTCGACCCAGAACTCGATCATGCCGCGCGGGGCGTGGAAGCTGCCGGGAATAAACCCCGACCGCTGGCGTTCGCGGATGTCGCGGATGTCGACGATCACCAGGTTCGGGTCACCGAGCATTGCGATCGCATCGGCGGTCTCGACCTCGGCAATCCGGGCGCGGGCGGCGGCGACCATGCGGGCGGCGCTGAGTTTGAGTTTCTGCATGGACCGCTCCGGCAAAATGGGTGAAGTCAACTGTGGACACATCCCCGGAGCCTGTGCAAGATCGCGCCTTGCCGCCGGACCGATCGCGGCGGGACCGGGGGACAGGCGGCACGCATGCCAGACGCAATATCGCTTTGGGACCGAACCGCGCGCGAGGCCGACCACGCGCCGGTCCGCGATGTGTCCGGATCGGTGGATGTGGCGATTGTCGGGGCCGGGTTCACCGGACTGTCAACCGCCCTGCATGCGGTCGAAAAGGGTCTTTCGGCGCATGTCATCGAGGCGCATCAGATCGGGTTTGGCGGGTCGGGGCGCAATTCGGGCCTGGTCAACGCCGGGGTCTGGCTGCCGCCTGCAGCGGTGCGCGACAAGCTGGGGGCCAAATACGGGCCGTCGTTCCTGAAAACCTTCGGCGACGGGCCGCAAACCGTCTTTGAGTTGATCGAAAAGCACCAGATCCGCTGCGAGGCGACGCGGACCGGCACGATCCACGCCGCCCATGCGCCGTCGGGGCTGCGCAATCTGGCAGGCCGCGCCCGGTCATGGGCCGAGATGGGCGCGCCGGTGCGGCTTTTGTCGCGGGGCGAGGCCGCCGAAATGATTGGCAGCACAGCGTTTTTCGGCGGCTTGCTCGACCGCCGCGCGGGCACCATCAACCCGATGGCCTATTGCCGCGGGCTGGCGCGCGCCGCCGGGGCCGCCGGGGCGCGGATCAGCACCGGCACGCGGGCCACGGGACTGGTCCGCGACGGCGCCCGGTGGAAGGTCGAGACCGCGCGCGGCGTCGTATCGGCCCGCAGCATTATTCTCGGAACCAACGCCTATACCGACGACCTTTGGCCAGGGCTCGGCAGGATGTTCACGACCGTACAGCTTTTCCAGTTCGCCACCTGCCCGCTTGGACCGGAAGCCGCGCATATTCTGCCCGGTCGGCAGGGCACCTGGGACACCAGCCCGATCTTGCGCAATTTCCGCCTTGATCACCGGAACCGGCTGGTCGTCGGCACTCTGGGGCCGCTGATCGGCGACGCCCAAAGCGGGCTGTCCCGGAAATGGGCGCAAAAGCAGATATCCAAGGTTTTCCCCCAGCTTGGGCAGGTCGAGTTTGAAAAATGCTGGGTTGGCAATGTGGCCATGACCCCCGATCACCTGCCGCGCATCTGCAGGCTGGACCAGGGCGTGTTCGCGCCGATCTGCTATAACGGTCGCGGCATCACCACCGGCACGATCTTCGGCCGCGCGATGGCCGATCTGCTGACCGGCACGCCCGAGGCTGACCTGCCCCTGCCGGTCACCGGGATCGAGCCGCTGGCGATGCCGGGTCTCAGGGCGCGGGCGTACCAGATGGCGTTTACCGCAAACCAGATATGGAACGGGGTGGTGTAACGTGATCCGGGTCGGGGTGGATATTGGCGGGACGTTCACGGATGTGGCGCTGGACCATGGCCATGGCCTGGCCACGGCCAAGGTGCTGACTGAATACGAAAACCCCGAAAACGCGATCATGGCGGCGATTGAAAAGGCCTGTGCCGCGGCGGGCGTGGCGGCCAGCGGCATTGGTCAGGTCATCCACGGCACCACGCTGGTCACCAACGCTCTGATCCAGCGCAAGGGCGCGCGCACCGCCTTCATCACCACGCAGGGCTTTCGCGATGTCATTGAAATGCGATCGGAAAACCGGTTCGAGCAATATGATCTGAACATTGTGCTGCCGGCCCCGCTGATCCCGCGCGAAGACCGGTTTACCCTGCGCGAACGGGTGGCCCCCGACGGTGAGGTGCTGTTGGCGCTTGAACCGGACGATGTGGCCGAGGTCGTCGCGCGCGTGGTTGCGGGCGGTTACACGTCCGTGGCCGTAGGACTGATCCACGCCTATGCCAACGACGACCACGAACGCATGGTCGGCGCGGCGCTGGCCGAGGCCGCGCCGGCGCTGTCGGTGTCGCTGTCGTCGGTGATCTCGCCGCAGATGCGCGAACTGCCGCGGTTCAACACGGTGATCGTCAACGCCTATGTGCGACCGCAGGTGGCGACCTATATCGGGGGTTTGGTCCGGCACCTGCGCGCGGCGGGGATCGACGCGCCGGTCTTCATGCTGCATTCGGGCGGCGGGCTGATCAGCGCCGACACGGCGGCGCTGGAACCGGTGCGGCTCTTGGAATCGGGACCTGCCGGAGGTGCCATATTTTCCGCCGACCGGGCCCGCGCCTTTGGCATGATGAAGGTCATGTCGTTTGACATGGGCGGCACCACGGCCAAGATATGTCTGATCGAGGACGGCAAACCGAAAACCGCGAATACCTTCGAGATCGCACGCAGTTACCGGTTCAAGAAGGGCTCGGGCATGCTGGTGTCAAGCCCGGTGGTCGAGATGGTCGAGATCGGCGCGGGCGGCGGGTCGATCGCCGGGATCGATGCCATGGGGCGCATTCAGGTGGGGCCACGGTCGGCAGGGTCCGAGCCGGGGCCGGCGTGTTACCAGCGCGGTGGAACCGAGCCAACCGTAACCGATGCCAATCTGGTTCTCGGGCGACTGGACGCCGGAAATTTCGCGGGCGGGACAATATTGTTGTCAGAGGACGATGCGGTGGCGGCGGTCCAAGGACATCTGGCCGAAAAGATCGGCCTTGATGCGACCGAGACCGCCTTTGGCGTGACCGAAATGGTCGACGAGAACATGGCCAACGCGGCGCGGGTCCACGCGGTGGAAAACGGCCGCGATATCGAACATTACACGATGGTCGCCTTTGGCGGCGGCGCGCCGCTGCACGCCTGCCGCCAATGCGAGAAACTGGGGATCGACGCGGTGTTGGTGCCGCCGGGGGCGGGGGTTGGCTCGGCCATCGGATTTTTGAAAGCGCCGTTCAGTTACGAGGCCACGCGCGGGCTGTTTCAGCGGCTCGACGAATTTGACGCGCAGGCGGTCAATGCCACCCTAGCCGGGATGGAGGTCGAGGCGCAGAAGTTCGTGGACGAAGGTGCTGCCGGGGCGGCGACCGAGACGCGGCTGACGGCGCTGATGCGCTATGCCGGGCAGGGCTGGGAAATTCCGGTGCCGCTGCCCTACCGCGCTTTTGGTCCGGACGACCGAACCATGATCGGCGCGGCCTTTGCGCAGGCCTATGAAACCCTGTTCGGGCGCATCATCGACGGGCTGGCGGTCGAGATCGCCAATTGGTCGCTGGTCGTTACCACGACGCCGCCGGCGCCGGACCCGGTCGCGCCCCTGGAGGGCGGGACCGGGCCCGAGACAGGGCAAACCCGCGAGTTTTTCGACGCCGCGTTGCGCGCGCCGGTGACCGCCACCGAGGTCGGGCGCGACCGCATGACACCCGGAACAACGGTCGAGGGCCCGGCGGTGATCGTCGAGGCCGAAACCTCGACCATCGTCACCACCGCCTTCCGCGCCGTGGGGCAAAGCGACGGCAGCCTGCTGTTGCTCAGGAAGGAGCCCGCGCCATGACGCTTTCGGGGATTGACCATCAGATCATGTGGAACCGCCTGATCGCGGTCGTCGAAGAACAGGCCACGACCCTGGTCCGCACCGCGTTTTCCACCAGCGTTCGCGAAGCCGGTGACCTGTCGGCGGGGCTTTTCGACCGGTCCGCGCGGATGATTGCCCAGGCCGTGACCGGCACGCCGGGGCATGTGAATGCGATGGCCGAGAGCGTCGGGCATTTCACCCGCACTATTGGCCCGCAGAACACCTTTGAGGGGGATGTTTTCATCACCAACGACCCCTGGATGGGCACCGGGCATCTGCACGACATCACCGTGGTCTCGCCGATATTCCGCAACGGCGCGCTGATTGGCTACTTTGCCTGCACCGCGCATGTTGTCGATGTCGGCGGACGCGGGTTCGGGCCCGATGCGAACGAGGTCTTTGAGGAGGGGTTGCTGATCCCGATCATGAAGTTCGCCGAACGCGGCCAGGTCTCGGAGGTTTTGCTGGCGCTGGTGCGCGCCAACGTGCGCACGCCGGACCAGACCGTCGGCGACATGTATTCGCTGGCCGCCTGCAACGCGGCGGGTGACCGGCGGTTGATGGGGATGCTGGACGAATTCGGGATCGACGATATCGATGCCCTGGCGGATTTCATTATCGCGGCCAGCCAGTCGGCGACCCAGACGGCGATTGCGGCGGTTCCTGACGGCACGTTCACCAACACCATGCAGGTTGATGGCTATGATGCGCCGGTGACGATGGCGGTGCGCCTGAACGTCGAGGGAAACGCGATCAGCGCCGATTTCGCGGGCACGTCGCCGGCCAGCGCTTACGGCGTAAACTGCCCCGAGGTCTATACTCGCGCCTATGCCTGCTTTGCCCTGAAATGCGCCATCGCGCCCGAGGTGCCCAACAACACCGGGTCGCTGACCCCGTTCCGCATTTCCGCGCCCGAAGGCTGCATTCTGGCCGCCGCCCGCCCGGCGCCGGTGTCGGTGCGTCACGTCATCGGGCATCTGGTCCCCGACGTGGTGCTAGGCGCGCTGCACCAGGCGATGCCGGGTCTGGTTCCGGCGGAAGGATCTTCGGCGCTGTGGAACATCCAGATCTCGGCCCGCCCGCTTGACCCGCGCGCGGGGCAGCCGGGGGCCGAGGTGCTGATGTTCAATTCCGGCGGCACCGGGGCGCGGCCGGGTCTCGACGGGCTCTCGGCCACCGCCTTTCCGTCGGGTGTGTCGACGATGAGCGTCGAGGCCACCGAACATGTGGGTCCGATCATCGTCTGGCGCAAAGACCTGGCACCCGGCTCGGGCGGCGCCGGGGCGACGCGCGGCGGCCTGGGTCAGGTGATCGAGATCGAGGCGCGCGCCGGTTTTGATTTTCATTTCAACGCGATGTTCGACCGCGTCGACCACCCGGCGCGCGGCCGGATGGGCGGCGGCGCGGGCGCGGCGGGGCGCGTAGAACTTGCCGACGGCACGCGCCTCAAGACCAAGGGCCGCCAGAAAATCGCGGCCGGTCAGCGCTTGCGGCTTTCGTTACCCGGCGGCGGTGGGTATGGCGACCCGAAGACCCGGCCCCGCGACGCGGTGCGCGCCGATCTGCGCGCCGGTTATATTTCTGCAAGTGACGCCCGCGACCTTTACGGGCTGAGCGACTGATGGAGAGCGACATGACCACATCCCCCCTGGCCCTGATCACCGGCGGTGCGCAGGGCATCGGCCTTGCCTGCGGACGCGCGCTGGCCGAGGACGGCGCGCGGGTGATTTTGGCCGACATCAATGCTGACGGCGTGACGGCGGCGGCGGCAAAGCTGGGTGGCGGTGCGGTCGGTCTGGTCTGCGACATGTCCGACGCCGCCCAGATCGCCGCTATGTTCGACGCGATCGAGGCCGAGCACGGACCGGTTGAAATTCTGGTCAACAACGCGGGCATCGCCCGGCCCGGCGATTTTCTGACCTATTCGGCTGAGGATTTTCAAAAGGTCATCGACGTCAACCTGACCGGCACGTTTCTGGCCACCCAAAGGGCCGCGCAGACCATGGTCGACAAGGGCATCGAGGGGGCGATCGTCAACATGTCCTCGGTCAACGCCCAGGTCGCCATTCCGGCGATCCCGGCCTATTGCGCCTCGAAAGGCGGGGTGATGCAATTGACCAAGGCCGCGGCGCTGGCGCTGGCACCGCACAACATCCGGGTGAACGCGGTCGGTCCGGGGTCAATCGATACCGCGATGATGGCGGGCGTGAACGCCAATCCGGGGGCGATGGATGTGATCCTGTCGCGCACGCCCCTGAAACGGGTCGGAGAGCCGCGCGAAGTCGGCGCCGTGGTGGCGTTTCTGGCCTCGAAAAAGGCCAGCTATATCACTGGCCAGACGATCTATGTTGACGGCGGGCGGCTGGGGCTGAACTACACCTGCTGAGACCGGTCCCACATTGAACGACGCCGAATGCGGCGCAAGTACCTCTCGAGACGATGAAAGATAATATTCATTGTTTCAACAAATACTTCGGGGAGCGCGAGGGGCTGGCCCCTCGCTGTGCGGGCGACGCGCGAAGCGCGGCGCAAAACCTCATTCCTGTTCCATCGAACTCTCCCAGCTCTCCACGAATTTCTGCCGCTTGAGCCGGTCGAGAAACACCAGCAGCCCGGGACCGAAACGGATCGGCCTGAGCGCGTTGTTGGCCCGCAGCGCCGCATCGTTGATTGCCGGCAGACCGGACTGGGCGACCAGGTCGGGGCGTTCGCTCATTGTGGCAAGGAAATCGACCATGCGGCGCGCGTCCGCCTGGTTTTCGGCGCCCGCCGGGATCAGAACCGTGCGCAGCATGACGTTCACGTAATCCTCGAACTCGACGATAAAAAATCCGTCCGTTGTGGCCCGCTCGGACGCGGCATAGGACCCCAGCACGTTATAGGCCAGCGCCAGCCGCCCTTCGGCCACATCGCGGATCATGTCGCCCGAACAACAATAAAGCCGCGCATCCAGACGGCCCATCACCTCCATCAGTTGCCAGAATGTTTCGCCTTGGCGCGAATCCTGCGTGGCCATCAGATAACCGAACCCCGAAGTGCGCACGTCATAGGTGCCGATGCGGCCTTTGAACCGCTCGGGGTTTTCGCGCAGCATGGCGACCAGCGCGTCGCGGGTGCGCGGCGCGTTCTGGGGCGTGAATTCGCGCGTCGACAGCACCATAATTGCCGGTTCCTGGGTGAAGGCGAAAAGTTGGTTGCGCCAGCCCGCCCAATCGGGAAGCGCCTGGGTTGCGCCGGACGAATAGGTCTGCACCAGACCGTCGTTGGCCAGTTTGGTCTGCAGGTCCATGGCCGAGGATATCGCCAGATCAAAGACCGCGCCTTCGTCGTAGAGGGCGCGCATCAGATCGGTCGTACCGGTGATGATGTAATCGATGCTAAGCCCTGGGTTTTCGGCCTGAAAGGCGTGGATCACCGGTTCGAACGCGACGCGATCGGCGGTTGAAATGATCCGCAGTACGGCGGTTTCGGGCGTGGCGGGATAGAAAATTTGCTCTTCGATCTCAAAGGCCTGTGCGACAGCCGCCCAGAGAGAGACGATTAGGACCCCGGCAAGATCAGCGACACGCATGCGCCTTTTCCTTCCTTGTTTTTGGCAATCTCCAGCCGCCCGCCGTGGGCGCGGACGACCTCGTCGGCGATGGTCAGACCCAGGCCCGATCCGACGATGTCGCCGACGTTCGAGCCGCGTGCAAAGCGGGTGGTCAGCCCGTCAAGATCGGTGTCGCCGAAACCGCGGCCCTGATCGGTGAACGACATCTCGATCTCGTCGCCTGCGACCAGTCGGGCGTCGATCACGCTGTCTTCGGGCGAATATTTGATGGCGTTGTCCAGAATATTGGCCAGCGCGCTTTGCAGCAGAATACCGTCGCCCTTGGCGAAATGCGGGCCACCGGCGATCGACCGGCGAATTTCGATGTCTTTCAGGTCGGCCGTGGGGGTCAGCCGGTCGCAGGTCTCGGCCATGATCTCGGCGAGGTTCAGGTCGTCGCCGGCCAGGGCATCAGTGCGGAACGTGACCATGGCATGATCCAGCATCTGCCCGGCCGAGCGCGAGCTTTCGTCGATGGCGCGGATCATTTCGCGCAAAGCCTGCTTTTGGTCGGGGTCATCGAGCTTGCGGTGCGTCAGCTCGGCCTGGGCGCGCACCGTGGCCAGCGGCGTGCGCACCCGATGCGCGGCCTCGACAATAAAATCCTCGGACCGCAAAAGCGAAGCGCGCAGGCGGGCCATGAAACTGTTCAGCGCGTCGACAAACGGCACCAGTTCGGCAGGGGTATCGGTTTGAACCGGGCGCAGGTCCTGGGGTCCGCGCCGGGTCACCGCACTGGTCATGCGGTGCAGGGGCAAAAGTGCGGTTCGCGCGGCCAGAAGGCTGAGCGCGGTGGCGACCAGAAAGAACCCGACGCCGATGGCGGTCGCGGTGGACGTGATGCGCGACGATATCGCCTCCATCCCCAACCGCGTCTGGGCCACGGTCACCAGAACGGTGGCCGGCTGGCTGCCGCTTCCCACAAGGCGGGTGACCGAGACCGATCGAACCTCGTCACCGCGATAGTCGAAAGTTGCAAATTCGGTCACACCCTGCGCGGGGTCGTGTGACGGGCGCGGCAGATCGGCATATCCGGTCAAAGTCTCGCCGTCGACCGCGACGTGGTAAAACACCCGGTCTTGGTTGATCGTGCCCAGCATCGACAGCGCCGAATAGGGCAGTTCAAGCGTCACCGCTGCCCCATCGGACCTCAGCGAATCCGCAATCGAGGTGGCCGAGGCCGCCAGAATGTCGTCTTGGGTGTCCTCGGCCGCACCTTCGGCCACGCCGCGCACAACCAGAAAAAACGTCAGCGACAGAAGCGCTGCAATCGCCGAGAGCTGCAAGAACAGCCGGCACCGGATCGAGCCTTTTGGGATCGGGCCGGTCACGGCCGCACCACCATGCGGTAGCCGAGCCCGCGCACGGTGTCGATCCGCGCTTGCGACCGGTCAAGGTGCTTGCGCAGACGGCCCACATACACCTCGATGGCGTTCTCCGAGACCTCGTCGGAAAACGAAAACAGCCGGTCCATCAGGTGCGATTTCGAGAAAACCTGGCCGGGGGCTGCAAAAAATACCTCCAAAAGCCGCAGCTCGCGGTTTCGCAGGGTTTCGCTGGTGCCGCCAATTGTTAGCTCGCCCGAGGTCGCATCAAGCGTGACATCGGCGAATGTCTTGGTGTTTGCGGCCGACCCGCCCTGACGCCGCAGAACCGCCCGGCAGCGGGCCTCGAGCTCGGAAAAATCGAAGGGTTTGGTGATGTAATCATCGGCCCCAAGGTCCAACAAGCCGACCCTGTCCGAGACCTCGGACCGCGCCGTGATCACAATCACCGGAGTGCGCTTTTCGGCCTTGCGGTGCTCGTGCAGAAAGGTCCGGCCATCGCCGTCGGGAAGCATGATATCCAGCAAGATCAGATCGTAATCAGCCAGCCCGATACAATGGCGCGCAGCGTCCAGCGTGCCGGCGTGGTCAACGACATGACCGTCAAGCTGGAGCCGTTCAACCACGGCCTGGGCGAGCTTCAGATTGTCTTCGATCAGCATGAACCGCATACGCGCGAATTTCCAGTCGTGACAGGTTGGTGTCAGGTTAGGCAGGTTTCATCAAAACCATGAGCGGAGCAAATCCGCATGTCAAATGGGAGGGAACCATGACAAACCGTACCTTCGCGGGGCTGGTCACCAGCGCCGTCTTTGGGCTTGGCCTTGCAGGCGCCGCATCCGCGGCCGAATGCATCGCGCCCGCAAACCCCGGCGGCGGCTGGGATTTCACCTGCCGTCAGATCGGCAAGATCATGTACGACATCGGTGCTGTCGATAGCCCGATTCAGGTCACCAACATGGCCGGTGGCGGTGGCGGTCTGGCGTTCAACCACATTGTTTCCGAGCGTAATGACGATTCCGATCTGATCATTGCGGCCTCGTCGGCCACGGCCACGCGGCTGGCCCAGAACGCCTATGCCGGCATGACCGCCGATCAGGTGCGTTTTGTCGGGGCCATCGGCATCGACCCTGGCGTGATTGCTGTGGGCGTCAACAGCCCGTTCATGACGCTGAAAGACCTGGTTGACGCCGCGCTGGCCGATCCTTCATCGGTTGCCTTTGCCGGTGGTTCGGCTGTGGGCGGGTTTGACCACCTCAAGCCGCTGATGATCCTCAAGGCCGCCGGCCTGGAAGACATCACCACGATCAAATACATCGGCCTGGACGGTGGCGCTGACGCCATTACCCAGACCATCGGTGGCTTTACCCAAGCCATGACCGGCGACATTTCCGAGATCGTTGGCTTTTTGAAATCGGGCGATGTTCGGGCGCTGGCGGTTCTGACCGAAGAACGCGTACCGGGTTTTGAGGACATCCCGACCGCCAAGGAACAGGGCTATGACGTGGTCGCGGGCAACTGGCGCGGGCTTTATGTGCCGCGCGGTATCTCGGACGAAAAGTTCGACGAATGGGCTGGCAAGTTGCAGATGGTCGCCGAGAGCGACGCCTGGGCCGAAGCCATGGCCGCCAACGGCCTGGCCCCGTTCACCTTGGTTGGCAACGACTTTCAGGGCTATATCGACGGCCTGATCGCTGACATCAACCAGATGTCGAAAGACATTGGGGTCATCCAATAGTGGCCTCAGACCGGATCTTTGGTCTGGTCGTTCTGATGGTGGCGCTCGCCTACGGGGCGAGCGCCACGCAGATTCAAACCAGCTTTTTGGTCGATCCTGTCGGCCCCCGCATGTTTCCCTATCTGATTACCGGTGTGGCCGGAATTTGCGGATTTTTTCTGTTGGTGCGCCCCGACCCAGAGCCCGAGTGGCCGGGTATACGCGCATTGGGCGCGCTTGGGTTTTCGATCATCGTGCTGGTTGGATATGCCTATGCGCTGAAACCGCTTGGTTTTCTGGTCCCGACCGCGTTGGCGGCGGGACTTTTGAGCTATCAGATCTCACCGCAACCGGCCAAGGCAGCGATGGCGGGCGTCGGGCTGTCGGGCGGTCTGTTCGTGCTTTTCAAATACATCCTCGGGCTTGGGCTCTTTGCCCTTCCCAGGGGTCTGATCGGATGAGGGCCGGCTGATGGAGCTGTTTTCCAACCTTGCGATCGGGTTTTCCATCGCGCTGTCGCCCTTTACGCTGATGCTGGCGGTCATTGGCTGTTTTATCGGCACCATCATCGGCGCGCTGCCGGGTCTTGGCCCGTCAAACGGTGTGGCGATCCTGATCCCGATCACGTTCACCATGGGCCTGGATGCCACCAGCGCGCTGGTCCTGATGACGTCGGTCTATTACGGGGCCATGTACGGCGGGCGGATCAGCTCGATTCTTTTGAACATACCCGGTGATGAACCGGCGCTGATGACCACGCTGGACGGATATCCGATGGCCAAGGCCGGGCGTGCCGGTGATGCGCTGGTGCTATCGGGCGTGGCGTCGTTTGTCGGCGCGTTTCTGGCCACTATCGGCCTGATGCTGCTGGCACCCGTGCTGGCGCGCGTCGCGTTTCTGTTCGGGCCGGCGGAATATTTCGCGCTTTACCTGCTGGCCTTTGCCACGCTGGGCGGCCTTGCCTCGAACAACCAGGCCAAGGCCGCGATTGCGTCCTGCATCGGTCTCGGCATCGCGATGATTGGGGTCGACAACAATTCCGGCCTGCCGCGTCTGACGGGGGGCAATCTGCACCTTTACGACGGGGTCAACTTTCTGGTCGCTATTGTCGGGCTTTTCGCCATCGCCGAGGTGTTTTTCTTTATCGAAAGTCACGGCAAGAACACCTCGATCGGCGTGAAGCTGGAGAAGGTCACGATCCCGTTCAAAGATATCTATGATACGCGCTGGACTATGCTGCGGTCGTCGGTGGTGGGATTTTTCGCCGGCGTCCTGCCGGGGGCCGGGGCGTCGCTGGGCTCGTTTCTGGCCTATACGACCGAGAAAGCAATTGCCGGGGAAAAAGGCGGTTTCGGGACCGGGGTGCCCAAGGGCGTGGCCGCGCCGGAGGCCGGCAACAACGCCGCTGCGGGCGGGGCGCTGGTGCCGATGCTGACGCTTGGGGTGCCGGGGTCGGGGACCACCGCGGTGCTGCTGGCGCTTCTGATGACGCTGAACATCACACCAGGCCCGACGCTGTTTGCCGAACGGCCCGAGGTGGTCTGGGGGCTGATCGCATCGCTTTTGATTGCGAATTTTGTCCTCTTGGCGATGAACGTGCCGATGGTGAAGGTCTTCGTGAAAATTCTGCAGGTTCCGCCCTGGGTGCTGTTGCCCGGTGTGACGATGGTGTCGTTTGTGGGTATATATTCGCTCTCGGGCAGCTATTTCGACCTGCTCTTGATGGTGGCTTTCGGGGCGCTGGGATACGTGTTGCGCAAGCTCGACGTGCCGACGGTGCCGATCATCCTGGGCATCCTGCTGGGCGGCCATATGGAGGACAGCCTGCGCCGCGCCATGGTCCTTTCGGGCGGCGACTGGACCTTTCTCTTCTCGTCGCCGATCGCCATCGGCCTTTGGGTCGTGGCGGTTCTGGGCTTCGTGGCCCCGATGTTCCTGCGCAATCTGCTGAGGAAACCGCAAAGGGTTTCGGATTGATCGGGTGACACGGGTGCTGATCCCCTCCGGCGCGTTGGGGCTGGGCTATGACCACGATGCGCTGGCGCGCGGCATCGCCGCCAAGCCCGACATCATCGCCGTCGACGGCGGGTCGACCGATTCGGGGCCGTATTATCTGGGCACCGGCACGTCAAAATATTCGCGCGCCTCGACCAAGGTTGAATGGGCCGGGCTGATCGCGGCGCGGGAACGGGCGGGCGCGCCGCTGGTGATCGGGACGGCGGGCACCTGCGGGGCCGACAGCGCCGTCGACTGGCTGGTCGATATCACCCGCGAGATCGCCGTGGAACGCGGCGAGCGCCTGCGGGTTGCGGTTCTGAAAAGCGGGCAAAGCGGCGCGGCGATGCAAGCGGCTCTGCGTCAGGACCGCATCGCACCGCTTGATCCGGCCCCCGAGATTGACGGCAGTGTCTTGGAGGATTGCACCAATATCGTGGCGCTTGCCGGGGCCGAGCAGATCAACGCGGCCCTGGCCACGGGGGCGGATATCGTGATCGCAGGGCGCACCACCGACACCGCGATCATCGCGGCGCTGCCGCTGGCGCGCGGGTGCCATGCCGGGGCGGCCTGGCACGGCGCCAAGGTGGGCGAATGCGGCGCGCTGTGCGCGACCAATCCGCAGTCAGGCGTCATAACGGTCGATTTCGACACCGAGGGCTTCACCATCACGCCCATGGCCGCCACTTCGCGCGCCACGCCGCAGACGGTTTCGGCGCATATGCTTTATGAAAATTCCGACCCTTTCATCCTTTTTGAGCCTGGTGGGCATCTGGATGTGACCGCCGCGAAATATACCGCAGTTGATGAAAAATCGGTTCGGGTCGCTGGCGCGAAATGGGTGCCGTCGGACCGTTATACGGTCAAGCTGGAGGGGGCGCGGCCGGTCGGCTTTCAGACCGTGCTGATCGCGCTTTTGCGCGACCCGCGGTACGTGGCCCACGCGCGGCACTGGTGCGGCGACGTCGAGGCGCGCGCCTGCGCCAAAGTTGCTGACCGCCTCGATCTTGGTCAGGCGGAATTTTCGATCGAGCTGCGACTGATCGGCGACAACGCGACGCTTGGTGACCTTGAAACCGCAACCACCAACGCCAGCGAGATCGGCGTCATGGGCATTGTCACCGCCGCGACCGATGCGCTGTCGGGCGAAATCGCCAAATTGCTGAACCCCTATCTGCTGCACCACCCGCTGACCCAGGCCGAGGAACAGCCGACCTTCGCCTTCGCCTTTTCGCCACCCGAAATGCCAAGAGGGCAGGTTTACCAGTTCGCCCTGAACCATGTGCTGACGTTGGACGACCCGATGGATGCGTTCCGGCTGGAGGTGATCGAGGTCAGCGATGGCTAGGCTTGGCGATCTGGTCCAGAAGGTGCGCAGCAAGAACGCCGGGCCGTTCTGGCTGACCGTGGATATTTTCTGCGGCACGACCGAAGCATTTGCAACGGTCTCGGAAGGCCTTTCGACCGCCGCCGTCGGCGATCTGTTGAAGACGCCGCCCGAGGCTATCAAACGCTTTGATATCGCCGATCTTCGGGTGGTCAAATTCAGCCTGCCGAGGCCCCAGGTTCAGGGGACGATTCACGACCGCGACATGCACGGCGCAGCGGCGGCCACGCTGTTTCTGAACCTCGAGATTTAGGCAATTGGCACCGCGAATTGCGGAGCGCAAGCGCGCAGCGAGCGGCTGGTGAAAGTTCAATTTCCCATAGTAAATTCCCGCTATACAATCTTTGCCGCGTTGGCCCTAGGATGGTGCAATGATGGCTCATGCGCAGGGGGAATTGAGTTCTGATCTTCGATCACATCGCTATTTCCGCATTGAGCCTGGTGGAAGGGGTGGCCAGCATCGAGGCCGTCCTTGATGTGCCGCTGGCGCCCGGGGGCGCCCACCCGATCATGGGCACGCACAATCGGCTGTTGTCGCTCGGACCGGACGAATACCTCGAGGTGATCGCTCGCGACCCGGCCGCGCCCGACCCGGACCGGGCGCGGTGGTTCGCGCTCGATCACTTTGTGGGCGCGCCGCGCCTGACCCATTGGATATGCCGGACCGATGATCTGGCAGCGGCGCTGGCGCAGGCACCGGCGGGGGCGGGTCGGCCAATAGCTCTGACCCGCGGCGATCTGCGCTGGCGCATGGCGGTGCCGGATGACGGGCGGTTGCCCTTTGACGGCGGGCACCCGGCGCTGATTGCCTGGGACGGGCCGCACCCGGCCCCGCGCCTGCCCGACATGGGATGCAGGCTCGCCTGGCTTGAAGTTGGACACCCTAAGGCCGAGGCGCTGCGCGGCGTGCTTGCAGCGCTCGATGATCCGCGCATCCGGATCATCCGCACAGAGGTGCCGCGCCTGCGGGCGGGCATCATAACGCCGGGCGGTGAACGGGTGATCGAATGACCGTCCGTGCAGCGACAAAAGGCGACGCGGTCGCCATTGCCGATATCAGGGCCGCCATCGTTGCCGATCCCTGGATCACCTTCACCACCATGGTCTTGACGCCCGCCGGCGTGGCCCGCGAAATTGCCGAGGTGCAGGCGCGCGGGCACGGCTATCTGGTGGCGCTTGACAGCGCCGGTCACGTGGCCGGATTTGCGTATTACAAACAGTTCCGGTCCGGGCCGGGGTATGCCCATACGATGGAGCATACGATTCACCTGGACGAAGCGGCGCGGCGGCAGGGGCTTGGCCGGACCCTGATGGCGGCGCTCGAGGCACAGGCGCGTGCGGCGGGCGTTCACAGCCTGATCGCCGGGATCGGCGGCGCCAACCCGGGTGCCTTGGCGTTTCACCAACACCTTGGGTTTCAGGTGGTCGGGCAGATGCCGCAGGTTGGCCGCAAAAAC
>JAKZRT010000148.1:0-17672 GCA_047518005.1 Brevirhabdus sp. | reverse complement strand
CGCCCGCCTGCACATCCTTGGCGAAATGAACAAGGCGCTGGCCGAAACCTCCGAATTTTCGATCCACGCGCCGCGCATCGAGACGATGCAGGTGCCCACCGACAAGATCCGCGAGGTCATCGGCTCGGGCGGCAAGGTCATCCGCGAGATCGTCGAGGTTTCGGGCGCCAAGGTCGACATCAACGACGACGGCGTGATCAAGATCGCATCGCCCAACGGTGAAGCGATCAAGAAAGCCTATGACATGATCCACGCGATCGTGGCCGAACCCGAGGAAGGCGTGATCTACAAAGGCACGGTGGTGAAGATCGTCGATTTCGGCGCTTTCGTGAACTTCTTCGGCAAGCGCGACGGGCTGGTCCACGTCAGCCAGATCGAGAACCGCCGCCTGAACCACCCCTCGGACGTTCTGAAGGAAGGTCAGGAGGTCTGGGTCAAACTCCTGGGCTTTGACGATCGCGGCAAGGTCCGCCTGGCCATGAAGATGGTCGATCAGGTGACGGGTGAAGAGGTTGCGAAGGAAGACGTCTAAATTTCAGGGACCCGGTCGATAGACCGGGTCCCGCTTTTGCGCACCGATACTCGAATAAGGCGCCCTGGATGAGCCTCGGTTTTCCTACAACATATATTATCAACTTGGAGCGCGCCGAGGATAAGCGCGCGCACGCCGAACAGAATATATCTAAATACACGGATCGATACGAATTCTTTAATGCCGTTGATGGCCGGGCACTTAACGTTGCACAGATCGGGCAATATTATGATGCCGCGCTAAATCAAAAACTTGGCAAGCGGCCGCTCAGCAAACCCGAGATCGGATGCTATCTTAGCCATATCGGCGTCTGGACTGAAATCGTTGCCCGGCAAGATGAAACTGCCCTAATTCTTGAAGACGATTTTGATTTTCAATTCGACCCCCGCGAATTTTTTGACGAGATGAATAAGCTGGATCTGCGGCGCGTGATAGTCAAAATCGACGCGTCCAGGACGCGAGGGGTGGTGCGGTCGCGCTGTGAGGCGGGCAAATTCTGTTTGGTTGCCAATGATATCATTGGCCCGAGAACAACTGGGTATATTCTAGGCCGTGACGCCGCGATAAGCCTGCTTGTCAGCAACAGTAGGTTCTTTCGCCCGATTGATAATGATCTGAAACACCTCTGGGAACACACGGTCCCCATTTTCACGGCATTGCCCGCAATGGTGGCGGAAATGAAAGGTGCGGCGTCTGTGAGTGCTCTTGCACACGACAGGAGTATGGCCAAACCCGCCGATATTCTTGCCCGGTTTGTTCGCAATCTTCGATACCAGATCAATTTTCGGCGCGGGCGGGCAAGAAACAAGTTAGCGCCGGTCGAAATTTGTGCTAGGCGCGACCCGAAAACTAACTGAAATTGTTTGTTGCAACAGCGCTTCGGTAGAAATGGCTAACTCATGAAACAAGTTCGTTTGCAACAAAATACAGTTACCATAAAAACGAGACTATTTGCCCCTTTCGTGGAAAGATATCGTGCACGGGTAGGCATTTCCAAAATCCCTGAACCGATGCGCTCGATTTTGTTTGTGACTATGCAATCAGATGACGGAAAACTTGTTTTTGTAAAAAATTCAAAAGCAGGTTGTACAACAGTCGCTAACGTAATTTACCATTACTCAAAAGGCAAATTTCTCAGTGGAATTATTCATCGCGAGCGAAAAAATTTCCGGCAAGGCATAGAACATTTTCGAGAAAACTTAATCGCGCTGAACAACCCTAACTGTATGAAATTCACATTTGTCAGGCACCCGGAATCAAGGGTATTATCTGCATTCAAAGACTTTTTTGTGGAACGTAAGAACCCAGCGGCAGCGATTCACATCGCAGAGATGAAACATTTCGGCTTTGATATTGACAACCAAGTTGTCAAAAATTTCGAAATATTCTTAGATTATCTGGGTGCGAATTTCGAGATTGACTTGCAACTCACTGACCAGCATTTCCGCTTGCAAACGTTGAATATCGGTCTGGGCCACGTAAACTACGATTTTGTCGGACGAGTGGAAAACTTTGATGACGACTTGCGCAAGGCATTTGTATTAGCTGGGGCAACCAAATATTTGACGGATCATCCAGGATTTGGACAACACAACCGCACCAAGAAATCCGATTTCACTATGGGCCCGCAACAACGCAAAAAGATCGAGGATCTGTATGCACCAGACTATGAAGCCTTCAACTATCACTGAAGGCTCTGTGAGCAGGCATCTGGATAACGTCACGATCGTTATCAAGACGTTCGAGCGGGCAAAAAGCGTCCGAATGCTGATGGAGTCGTTGCGCCTGTTTTATCCGTTTGTTCCGGTGATCGTGATCGATGACAGCCGCGAACCACTGGATGCAGCCTGGTGCGACGACAACACGACGTATGTGCACACCGAATATGATATCGGGCTTTCGGAGGGCAGAAATCGGGGTGTCGATTTATCGAAAACCGAGTTCACGTTCATCGCCGATGATGACTTTGTTTTTACACCTGCTTCCCGTTTGGATCTGCTGCTCAAGCCGTTACAAAATAGCGGGTTCTGTGTTGCTGGTAGCCGCATGATTAATTATGGCCACGATGAAGTGATGTTCCATGGTTCATTTGGCAGCGACGGAACCACGTTATTGCTTAACATGGAGAAGTCCAAAGGCACGCAAAAGGGATATCCGGTCTTCGATTTTTGTCACAATATTATCATGTCACGCACGGAATTTCTTCGGGAAAACGCTTGGAACCCAGAACTGAAGTTGCGGGAACATTGGGACTTTTTTTATCGTATCATGAAAAAGGAATCCGGTCTGGTTACGATGCGGGCGGACACTTCATTTGACCATTACCCATTTCGCAATGGCATCTACGGCGAGTTTCGAAGAGAAAAGAATACTGCAAAATATTCGCAACGGGCACTTGATCTTAATCAGCTAACATCAGTTCGCCATATTCGCTCTGACAGACATCAGATGCAGATAGACTATCTCTACCACAAATATTCGTTCCGGCGCCTTTTTAGGAAAAAGCTGTGAAATATGGTCAGAACCCACATTTCGCCTTAAAACTCAACCCCTTACCGCCATCCGGGTGCCGCAAGCGCAGGCTTTCGGCGTGGAGCATGAGGCGGGGGGCGTTCAGGGCCTTGCCGGTGGCGTAGAATGCGTCGCCAAGGATCGGGTGGCCGATTTCGCGCATGTGGACGCGGAGTTGGTGGGAGCGGCCGGTTTGGGGGGTGAGGCGGACGCGGCTGGTGGTGGCATCGGTGCGCAGGACGCGCCAGTGGGTAATGGCCTCGCGGCCCTGTTCATGGTCTACTTTCTGGCGCGGTCGGTTCGGCCAGTCGACGATCAGCGGCAAATCGACCGTTCCAGCGTCCTCGGCCATGCTGCCCCAGACCCGGGCAACATAGGTCTTCTTCACCTGCCGCTTTTCAAACTGCAGGCCCAGATGGCGCTGCGCGTGCGGGCTCAGCGCGAAAATCATCACCCCGGACGTGTCGCGGTCCAGACGGTGAACCAGCAGCGCCTCGGGGAACACCGCCTGAACCCGCGCCAGCAGGCAATCGGCCAGATGCGGCCCGCGCCCCGGCACCGACAACAGCCCCGACGGCTTGGCCACTACCAAAACCTGATGATCGTTGTGCAGGATCTCAAGCGGATCGTCGGGCGGGTGATAGTTTTCGTCGGGTCCGATCATGGCAATTTCACTCATTCACAAGTCCTTCGGGTGGTGAATTGCCCCGGACCTGATCCGGGGCAAGAGGCGGGCAGCGCCATCTTGCCCTGTTCAGGCGCGTACGCGGTCCGATTTCGGATCGTACATCGGACGCAGCGATGCCTCGGCCTTAAACCGCGCCCCGGCAACGTCGATTTCGTAATCTGAGGCCAGCAAAACGTCGGCGCTTTCGCCCTTGCAGGGCACATATCCCATGCCGATGGCACCGCCCAGTGTGTGACCGTAGCTGCCCGAACTCAGATAACCGACAATCCCGCCATCGCGCACAATCGGTTCGTTGTGATAGAGCATTGGTTCAGGATCGGTCAGCCGAAACTGGACCATTCGCCGCGCCAGCCCCTGGTCTTTCTTGCGCAACACCGCGTCGCGCCCGATGAAATCCGGCTTGGTGGTCTTGACCGCGAACCCCAGCCCCGCTTCAAGCACATGATCCTCGCAGGTGATGTCATGGCCAAAGTGGCGGAACGCCTTTTCGATCCGGCAGCTGTCCATCATGTGCATACCGCACAGCCTTAGCCCAAAGTCCTGACCTGCCTCTCGAAGCGTCTCGAACGCGTGTCCGGCCATATCGGCGGTCACGTAAAGCTCCCACCCCAGCTCGCCCACGTAAGACACCCGGTGCGCGCGCGCCAGCCCCATGCCAAGTTCGATCTCGACCGCCGTGCCAAAGGGATTGGCGTCGTTGGAAAAATTGCCGGGTGAAACGGCTTGCAAAAGCTGGCGCGCCTTCGGCCCCATGACCGCCAGAACCCCCTCGCCCGGCGTCACATCGGTTATCACGGCGCGATAATCCCCCAGATGCCGCCGCAGCCAGGTCTGGTCGGCCGGCCGGGTGGCGGCGGGGGTAACCACCAGATAAGCGGTCTCGGCAACCCGAGTGACGGTCACATCGGCCTCGATCCCGGCGCGCGCATTCAGAAACTGAGTATAAACAATCTTGCCGACGGGCACTGACATATCAGCCCCGCAGACGTGGTTCAGAAACGCCTCGGCATCCGGGCCCTCGACGCTCAGCTTGCCGAACGACGACATGTCGTACATGCCGACATTGTCGCGCACTGCGCGGTGTTCCTCGGCCCAGTTTTCGAACCAGTTCTGGCGGCCCCAGCTATATTCATATTCCCGCTTTTGCCCGTCGCGGGCAAACCAGTTGGCGCGCTCCCACCCCGCGATTTCGCCGAAGACCGCGCCCTCGGCTGCCAGGTGGGTGTGAAACGGCGTGCGACGAACCCCGCGCGCTGTGGTCTTTTGCAGGTACGGGAAGTGATCGGCGTAAAGCAGGCCAAGGGTTTCCTTCGAGCGCTCAAACAGATACCTCCTGTTGCCCTGAAAGGGCTGCATCCGGGCGATATCGACATCGCCCAGATCGAAGGGTTTTTCGCCGGCGTCCATCCACTGGCTCAGCGCCATACCGACCCCGCCCGCCGACTGGATGCCGATCGAATTGAACCCGGCCGCGATCCAGACATTGTCCATCTCAGGGGCCAGACCCAGGTGATAGGCGTCATCGGGCGTAAAACTTTCTGGCCCGTTGAAAAACGTGTGAATTCCTGCGCTTGCCAGCATCGGCATCCGGTTGACCGCGGCCTCCAGGATCGGCTCGAAATGGTCGAAGTCCTCGGGCAGCTGGTCAAACTCGAAATCGGGCGGAATGCCGCCCATCCCCCAGGGCTTGGACTGCGGCTCGAACGCGCCCAGCAACATCTTGCCCGCATCTTCCTTATAATACGCGCATTCGTCGGGAACCCGCAGTACGGGAAGGGCTGAAAGTCCCGCGATCGGCTCGGTCACGATATAGAAATGCTCGCAGGCGTGCAGCGGCACGTTGACCCCCGACATGCGGCCAACCTCGTGCCCCCACATGCCGGCGCAATTGACGATCATGTCGCAGGTCATATGGCCAGACTCACCCTTGCTATCGGTCCAGTTGACGCCGGTGATGCGGCGCGCGACCCGCGTCATTCCAGTGACGCGCACGCCTTCGACAACACGCGCACCGGCCTGGCGCGCGCCTTTGGCCAGCGCCAGAGCGATATTGGCCGGGTCGCCCTGCCCGTCTTTGGGGACGAACACCGCCCCGGCGACGCCCTCGATATTCAGGTGCGGATATTTCTCCTGAACAATCTGCGGCGATATTTCCTCGACGTCCACGCCAAAGGCCCGCGCCATCGCGGCCTGCCGGTAAATCTCTTCGCGCCGCTCGCGCGTCAGCGCCACGGTGATCGACCCAACCTGACGAAATCCGGTCGCAACGCCGGTCTCGGCTTCCAGATTGCCGTAAAGCTCTTGGCTGTATTTGGCGAGCCGCGTCATGTTGGCCGTCGCCCGCAGCTGCGCGATCAACCCCGCCGCGTGCCAGGTGGTGCCGCAGGTCAGGCGCTTGCGCTCCAAAAGCACGACATCCGACCAGCCCAGTTTGGCCAGATGATAGGCGACCGAACATCCGATCACCCCGCCGCCGATGATCAGGGCGCGGGCCCGGGTGGGCAGGTTGGTGGGCGGGCTCATGGGTAAATCTCCGCAAATTTCGTCTTGTAAAGCGCGATCATGTCGTCCTCGGTGGCGCCATCATCATAGGGCGGCGTGGTGACCGCCTTGACATCGTCAATCGGCACTTTGACGATGATGTTTATCCGGTCGGCCAGATCGCCCCAGACCGCGTGATAGCGCGGCAGCAGCGCGCCAAATTCCCGCGACCCGCGCCGCAGCATGACCGCCTGCCCCCGCAGCCGCGCACCCTTGCGCTTGAAGACGTCGATGAAATTGACTTCCAGCTCGGGCGAATGGGTCAAATTGGAGATGGTGCCGGGCGACCGGATTTCCCCGAATGCAATGGTTTCATCATCCAGCACCAGAAACGTGCCCTTGGGTGACACACAAGGGCGCCCCCCGGGGCTAACGGTGGCCACGAAGCCAAGCGAGAACTTGGCGATCAGGTCTTGCACGGATGCAGGGATTTTCATGATCGGGCTCCAAGCCTTCGGGCAATTTCGGCGATATGGGCGGGCCCGGTTTCGCAGCAGCCGCCGACGATGCTGGCGCCCGCGTCGATCCAGGCATCGACGAATTTGGCATAGGCCGCCGGGCCCAGGTCCTTGCGCGCGGTCAAGTGGTCGGTCTGGGCCGCCGTCTCGCGAAACGCAGCCGTGATCGATGTGAACCCGTTGGCATAGCCGCCAAATGGCACCCCGGCACGGGCGATGATCGGCATGGCCTGACTGACCGCTTCGGGGCGCGAGCAATTGACCAGAAGGGCTGCGACCGGGAAGTCATCAACCAGCGAAAGCGCGTCTTCCAGTGCCTCACCCGACCGCAGGCGGGTGCCGTCAAAATCATCGACGCTCAGCGACAGCCAGACCGGTTTGTCGGTCTCGGCGCACCCCATCAATGCCCCCCGCGCCTGATCAACCCCGCTCATCGTCTCGAGGATAAAAATATCGACGTGGCGGTCGTGCAGGGCCACGATCTCGGCGTAAAGCCGCGCCGCTTCGGCGCCAGGCGGCGCCATGTCGGGCCGGTATGACCACCCCAATGGCCCCAGTGACCCGGCCACGCGCCCCGAGCCATGACCGTTGCGCGCGGCAACCGCCTCGGCCAGCGCCAGCGCATGCAGGTCCTCGAACTTCTCGGGCAAGCCGAAATGCTCCATCCGGTCGCGGTGGATGGCATAGGTGTTGGTGGTCGCTATCTGCGCCCCGGCGGCGAAATAGGCGGTGTGAACCTCGCGCACCAGGCCGGGAAATTTCATCATCATTTCGGTCGCCCAAAGCCCGCTCGGCTGATGGCCCGACCGCGCGATCAGTTCCTGGCCCATACCGCCGTCGAGAAGGGTAACATTGCCGCTCATGGGATCAGCACCAGCTTTCCGGGATAATGTTTCGAGGCGAAATCCTGCTGGGCGCGGGCGATGTCCTTCAACGGATATGTCTTTGACACCAAGGGGCGAATTGCCCCTTGGTTAATCAAGTCAACCAGACCAGCAAAGGTGTCCAGGCTTTGGAAAGTTGCACCGTAAATCGTGATGTCGCGCAGATATATGTCGCGCAGGTCGGCAGCGACGATCGGACCAGCAATCGCGCCCGAAATCGCCAGCCGGCCACCGGGTTTCAGCGCCAACAATCCGGCGGGCCACCCAGGGCCACCCACGATGTCGATCCAGGCGTCGAATGCGCGCGGTTCCGGCACCGCACCCCGGTCGATCACGTGCGACGCTCCGGCCGCGCGCACGGCGTCAGCTTTGGGTTGACTGCACTGCGCGGTCACCCGGGCACCCAGATGGCTGGCCAGGGCAACCGCCGCGATCCCGACGCCGCCCGAGGCACCGCTGATCAACACATTCTCGCCCGCCTTGACCCCGGCCCGCGTCACCATATTCCAGGCGGTGCCGTGCGCGCAGGGCATGGCACCGATTTCGATGTCCGACAGCGGCGACGCGCTGACATCAAACAGGTCGCCAGCATCGACCACACAAAATTCGGCGAAAGCGCCGTCAACTTCTGAGCCCAGCACGAAACAGCCAACCGGGTTGTCAACGGTTGGTCTTGGCAGATTGATCGGGCAGGTGACGCGTGAATTCAGGGCAAAGCGATCTGTGCCCTGGCCATTGGCAACCACGTACCCGCATATATCACCGCCCTGAATGCGCGGGAAATCCAATGCACCGCCCCAACCTCCGGTCTCGATATCCGCGTCGTCCTGGACCTGGTCGGTTGCGCCGGTCACGTCCGAGGAATACCAGCCGATCCGCGTGTTGATATCCGTATTATTGACCCCCGCAGCCGCAACCCGAACCAGCACCTCGCCTGGACCCGGCTGTGGCACCGGGATGGCGTCGTTCCAGACCAACTTTTCCGGCCCGCCGTGGCCGGTCAACTGAACGCCAGACATCGTTTGGGGAATCCTTGCGCTCATAATGTTTCAGCCTCCGACCTGGTCTGAATCACGCGCAGAACCGACTTGTGAAAATCTTGCAAAATGCGTTCGGCCCATGCGCCAAAATATATGTTCAGTGGGGTCGCGATATCTAACGTGGTTTGAAGCACCAAAAGCGTACCGCCGTCCGCAAGCGGTTCGAGCAAGTATTCGCCCTGACGAAACCGCGTAAACTGACTGTTCGGTGAAATATGCGGGTCTACCGCGCGCAACGCCGCCTGATCTTGAAAGTCAAATTCCCACGCAATGCGTCGCGCGGGTTCAAGCACGGTGACGATTTCGTGCAGACTCACGCCTTCTGTCCAACGCAGGTACCGCGTGCCCGCGCGGAACTCGGCGCTCACCGGCTGCGGGACACCCATGATATTGTGGCTAAAGGTCCAGACCCGCTCGTCCGGACCAATTTCAGGTATCGTTAGCGTGTTCTGCCAAACGACGGCAGGTGTCGCGTCAATTCTGACCTCGGTGCGTACAATTTGTTCGCGCTTGGGGTACGGCATCGCCATGTCCACCTGGGGCGCCAACAGAACCAGTACTAAAAGGCTTGCGTTCAACTGCCCCGAGTTTCGGCCACGCCATCTCGCCAGAAAAATCCCCGCCAATTGCGCCGGTGCGATCAATGGCATCCCCATGAACAGGCAAGCCCCGCTTTCCAGGCCGACATATGCAAAAACCAATCCGGTTGCGGGCGTGAGGACAACGGCAACCACAAAAACGCGCCACCAGACAAGTCGCAAAACCGGCCCCAATATTCGATAGGCCAGCACCCCTTGCGCCAGCCCGAAAACGGGCAAGCCAAAATAGAAAGCACCCACTGCATCGCGCCACCAAAATGCTTGAAAGACCGGGAAATAGACAAGCGCAGAGAACAGGCAAAACAACCCCGAGCGTTTTAGAAATTCGGGCCAGGTAAAGGTCATGCCCGCAACCTTGCGTTTTCCGGGTCCCACAAGGGCCGGTCTTCCTGCACCACCGCGCGGCGGCGTTCGCCGTATATTTCGACCTCGATCTCGGTCCCCGGCTGGGTCAGATCGGTGCGCAGCATGCCAAGCGCGATTGAGGCATTCACCCGGTATCCCCAGCCACCCGATGTGGTCTCGCCCACAACCTCGCCACCGGCCCAAAGCGTTGACATATAAGGCGCATCCGCCGCGCCCGCATCGACCAGAAGCGTGACAAAACGCTTTTTCACGCCCTGCTGGCGTTCGTTCATGATCGCCGCCTTGCCGGGAAAATCCTGCGGTTTATCCAGCTTGACGAACCGGTCCAGCCCGCCCTCCAAAACCGAATAATCGGTGCTGAGGTCGCCCTTCCAGGCGCGATAGCCTTTTTCCAGACGCAAGCTGTTCAGCGCCCACATGCCGAAAGGCTTGGCCCCGCCGTCGATCAGCGCGCCGTAGATGGCTGCGTGATATTCGTTCGCGCAATGAATTTCCCACCCCAGCTCTCCGGCATAGGACACCCGCGCCAGCGCGGCAGGCCGTCCGCGCACATTGGCGGCCTGAAGACTGAGCCACCGCAGGGTCAGATCGGCGTCCGAAACTTCGGCCATCAGGTCGCGCGACTTTGGGCCGGTCACGATCATCGTCGCAAACTCGCGGGTGTGATCGTTCAGCTCCAACCCTTCGGGCAAGGCCTTGCGCAAAAGCTCCAGATCGTGCCACTGCGCGGCCCCGGCGGTGATCAGCGTAAAATGGTCGTCATCGTGGCGCATGACGCTCATCTCGGTCAGGATGCGGCCCCGGCTGTCGGAAAAATAGCCGAGATTCATCCGGCCCGCCTTGGGCAATCCGCCGGTGATCATCCCGCGCAGCCATTCGGCCGACCCTTCGCCCCAAAGGTTGAACCGCGAAAAACCGGGCAGGTCCAGCACCCCGACGCCGTCGCGCACGGCTTCGCATTCTTCGCGGATGCGCGGCTCCCACGGGCCGGCGCGGTCCCAGGTCTGGGTCGCCTCCTCTGACGTATCGTCGCCCGGCCCGGCAAACCAATTGGCCCGTTCCCAGCCGTTATAGTCCCCCATCTGGCCGCCAAGACCGACCACCTTGCCGTGCACCGCCGAAAGTTTTTTGTCCGCCCCGGCGGGCCAGCGGTGCCAGGGAAAATGCATCGCGTATTCGTGGCCGTAAATCTCTTTACCCTTGGCCACGCAATAGTCGTGATCGGTGTAATCGGTGTACCGGCGCGGGTCGCACGACCACATGTCCCATTCGGTCTCGCCTGCGGTCACCCATTCGGCCAGCACCTTGCCCGCACCACCGGCCTGGGCGATGCCGAATGTGAAAACGCAAGCCTCGAACGCATTCGGAACCCCCGGCATCGGCCCGATCAGCGCATTGCCGTCGGGCGTATAGGGGATCGGCCCGTTGATGACCTTGGAAACCCCGGCCTCGGCCAATATCGGCACCCGCGCCATGGCGTCTTCGATGTAGACCTCCAGCCGGTCCAGATCGTCGGGATAAAGCTGGAACGAAAAGTCGTCGGGCATCGGGTCGTCGGGCATCGCCCAGTGGGCGCGGCAACCGCGTTCGTAGGGCCCCAGGTTAAAGCCGTTTTTTTCCTGCCGCAGATAATACGATGTGTCGACATCGCGAAGCAGCGGCAGCTTGCGGCCTGTTTGGGCCGACAGATCGCGCACCTTTTCGTGTTCTTCAAACAGAATATACTGATGGCTCATCACCATCATCGGAACGGTGCGCCCGCCGTAAGGTTTGAACCATTCGCCGACCCGCTGCGCGTAGTACCCCGCGGCGTTGACCACGAAGTCGCAAGCAATATCGCCCTTTTCGGTATGCACGATCCATTCGCCGTTTTCGCGGCTGACCCCGGATGCCGGCGTGTGGCGCAGAATACGTGCCCCCATGTCGCGCGCGCCCTTGGCCAGGGCCTGGGTCAGTTGTGCGGGGTCAATATCGCCGTCGGCGGGGTCATACAGCGCACCGGCAAGGTCGTGGGTTTCCAAAAACGGGTATTTCGCGGTGATTTCATTGGGGCTGAGAATTTCAAGGTTCATCCCCTGGTAAAGCCCCATGCCGCGGGCGCGCTGGAACTCCTGCATCCGCTCGCGCGAATGCGCCAGCCGGATCGACCCGGTGACGTGGTAGTTCACCGGATAATCGACCGCATCGCCCAGATCCCGGTAAAGCTCGGCCGAATAGCGCTGCAGGTTCATGAGCGACCAGCTGGTCGAAAACGTCGGAGCGTTTCCGGCCGCGTGCCAGGTTGACCCGGCGGTCAACTCGTTCTTTTCCAAAAGCACGCAATCGGTCCACCCGGCCTTGGCCAGATGGTAAAGCGACGACGTGCCGACAGCGCCGCCGCCGATGATGACAACCCGTGCCGTGTTGGGAAATTCTGCCATAAGTCGCGCCCCCGTTTGTTAATCCGGCACCTGCGGAAGACCATCCGCGATGTCGTAGTAATCGCCCTTCGAGGCGGTGAAAATGTGCCTACCGGGTGCCAACCCGGTCGGTTCGTCGATCGAGCCCGCCGCAATGCCGATCCCATCGCCCGCATCGGGCCGATAGAACAGGCTCGACCCGCAGTGTCCGCAGAACCCGCGCTGCGCCCAGTCAGACGACCGGAACCATTTCAGACCTTCGTCTTTGGTCAGGCGAAACCTTGCCAAAGGCGCGCGCGTAGCGGCCCAGTGGTGGCCGCTGGTGCGGCGGCACTGGCTGCAATGGCAGAATGTAACCGTCGGGCGCGCGTCTGCCGCCTCGAACCGCACCGCGCCGCAGAGGCAGCCGCCTTTGACAGCCAGCCCGCTCATGACCGCGCCAGCCCTGCGGCCCGCAAGGCCAGACCAAAGGTGCCCCGATCGCGGATCATTTGGCAGGCTCGCCGGCGTCGAGATCAAACTGCGCGGCTTGCGGCAGCCCGTCGTCGATCACGTAATAATCGCTCTTTTCAGCGACGAAGATGTGTTTATCCAGCTCGGTACCCGTAGGCATTTCCAGCGCGCCTGCCGCCACCGCGATCCTGTCCATCCCGTCAAGCTGCCAAAACAACGTCGCCCCGCAACCGCGGCAAAATCCTTTTCTCACAACGTCGGTCGATTGGAACCATCGCAGCGTCGCGTCGCTCTTGATCGCGAAATTGGCGTGCGCGACCGCGGCGCTGGCCCAAAAATGACCGGACGATTTTCGGCATTGATCGCAGTGGCAGGCGATGACCGGTCCGGGGCGGCCGGTGATCTCGAAAACCACACCGCCACAATCGCAACTTCCGAGCGTCTTAGTCATTAGCGTAGCCTCGGTCAGTGTCGCCGGCAAACCTCGGCAGGGCCTTGGACAAAGTGTAATAGTCGCCCTTTTCCGACGTGAAAATATGGGTCCCAAGCCGCAGCCCGGTCGCCCCATCCAGACTGCCGGTCGCGACGCCGACAAGCGCCTGGTCCTTGAATTCGAAAAACAGGCTCGACCCGCATCGCTCGCAAAATCCGCGGCGCACCTGGTCGGTGGACTCGTACCAGGCCAGCCCGTCGTCGCGACTGAATTTCAGGCTGTCGGTGCGCACCGATGCGGCGGCCCAGAAATGGCCGCTGGTCTTGCGGCAGGTGGCGCAATGGCAGGCAATGACATCGCCCCAGGGGCCGGCGCTTTCAAAGGCCACCGCCCCACATTCACACGACCCCTGCATTTTCATGCCCTCCCGCCAATTGCGCTGGCGCCCAGTGCCGCGCCATAGATCACCAAGGCGGCCCCAAGCAGGCGGCGAAACCAAAGGCTGAATACGGCCCCAAGCGCCGCGCGGCCCAGTCCCGCGCCTGTGGCGGTATAGCTCAGATAAGCAAGCGCCGTAAGGGTGAGAGCGGTCGGATAGATGACGATCATCTGATCCCAAATCGGCACATCGACGCGCACGAACTGGGTGAAGGCGGCCAGATACCCGGCCAGGCTTTTGGCGTTGATCGTGGCGATCAGGAAGGCACGCCAGAAGATGCCGCCAGGCGCCCGCGCGCCAGCCCTGAGCGGCTGTCTTGCTGCGACCCAGGCGCGCAGGCCGAGCCAGATCAGCACGCCTGCGCCGAGGATCTTGAGCGTGCTCAACAGCCCCGGTGCGGCCAGGATCAACGCAGCCACCCCGGCGGCCGAGGCCGACAGGAACAGCGTGGCCTGCACAAGGATCGCCGCAACCCCGGGCAGGGCCCGCGCAAATCCCAGCTCGAAGCCGTTGGTGATGCAGTTCAGCGCATTCGGCCCCGGCGTGGTCACGAAAACCGCCCAGAAGCCCGCGAAAATGATCCATGCCTCCCAGCCCATACCCGCCTCAGTAAATCGGCGGGGCGATGACCCAGATCGCCACTGCGGGGTCGCCGTAAGGGTTCAGCCACCGGTGCGCCTCGCCGCGAATGCGAAAGCTGTCGCCCGGAGCCACGGTGAAACGCCGGCCTCCGATCTCGAGGTCCAGTCGGCCCGAGATGACATAGCCGACCTCTTGGGTGTCACGATGGATGGTCTCACCGGGCTCGGATCGCGGTGCAAACGTGCAGTGAACGATCTCGAAATCATCGGTCAGATCGGGCGACAAAAGTTCCTCGATCAACCCGCCGGCACCCGACCCGATGGCCCGGCGCGCGCCCTTGCGCACCACAAATCCCTGCTCGTCGGCTGGCGTCGCGCTTGGCCCGAAAAAGGCCGAAATCGGGACGCCCAGAACTTTGGCGATATGGCGCAGATCACTGATCGAGGGTTCTGACATGTCGCGCTCGACCTGGCTCAGCCAGCCGACCGACCGGCCCAGCCCTGCGGCAAGGTCGCTCAGCGTCAGCCCGCGTGACTTGCGGATGGCGCGCAGATCAGCGCCCAGAGTTTCGGCTTTGGCTGGGATATAGTGCTGCACGCGCTGGTCCGTGAAAATATCGCTTCAGATTTCACGGTGCCTGAGGTCCGTGAAATTTTCAAGCCTTTTTTCATGGCGGCTACTGGAGTTCCAAATCGGTTTGCGTTTCATCCGCGCCATTCGCGCCCCGGACCTGATCCGGGGCCTCGCGTTTTCGCAAGAGATCCCGGGTCAAGCCCGGGACGGGGGGTGACGCGCATTGGGTGCAATCCGCTTTAGCCACACAAACCGTCAATGACTTCACCCAATTTTCTCCCGACAATTTCTGGAATTCCTGCGCGCTTTGCGGCATCCAATCTTCGTCGGAGATTCGCACGGTCTTGCGCGCCCAACTCTCCCTGTTTTTGGATCTCCTCAATCGTATCCGCAAGATCAACGAGCTCGTCTACCCACGGTGGCGTTGGCGGAGAGCGACCAAAGCGCAGAGTCAGTCCAATAATGATAAAGCATGCGAGAATGATCGCAATCAATAATGCCAACGCGATGAGTTCAAATACCGTGAAGTCACATCTCCAGTGCGATCTGCGAAGGTGACGTAATCAATTAAACTACGGTTAACTGAATCTTGGCCGATTGTGTTGAAAAAGTCGGATTATTGTAACCTCCGATTTTTCGCGAAATGGCAAAAGAACGGATTTCTGAAGTCGAGTGCTCCGTAGGCTGTCTGAGCGCTTGCCAGAGCGAGGCTACTGCAAATTGGCCGACTCATCGGCCGAAAATATCGATCCTGCTTGTGCGGTGGAAAATATCCTCAAAATTCGGAAAATCGGACTTTTTCAACACTATCGGCCAAAAGCCAACTATGGTCAATTGCCGAACGACAACTGCCCACACCACCACCTAAATCGGTTTGCGTTTCATCCGCGCCGTTCGCGCCCCGGATCTGATCCGGGGCCTCGCTTTTTGCAACCGAGGTCCCGGTTCAAGCCCGGGACGGGGCGTGATGCGCATCGGGTGCAATCCGCTTTAGCACGAAAATGTTGCCCGAAGAATGGCATCAAGCTCATCAGCGTCTCGCCGGGAAAACGCCGCCGGTCTGTCGCTGTCGATGTCGAAAACGCCGATCAGTGTGCCCTGCGCATTCCAAACTGGCAGAACCAGTTCGGACCGGGTCGAGGCGGCGCAGGCGATGTGTTCGGGGAAAGCCTCGACATCATCGACAATCTGCGCCTCGCCGGTGCGCGCCGCGGCCCCGCAGACGCCGCGCGAAAACGGGATCCTCAAGCACCCGTGCCCGCCCTGAAACGGGCCGATCTTCAGCATCTCGGGGCCGGTGACGCGGTAAAACCCGGTCCAGTCAAAGCGGTCGTCAGAGTGGTGCACATCGCAGACCATTGTGGCCATCAGCGCAACTTCGTCGGTTTCGCCCTCGCTCAGCGCCGCGATTGTGCGCGCAAGCGCCGCGTAATCGACCGTCATGCCTTCGCGCGCAGCGCCGGGGCGGGGGGCCGCCTGCCCCCCGAACCCCCCGGAAGTCTTTCAAAAACGATGAATATCATGGCCGTTCGATGGCAATGGCCGTGCCCTCGCCGCCGCCGATGCAGATCGCCGCGATGCCGCGTTTGACGTGGCGTTGTTCCATCGCATTCAAAAGCGTGACGATGATCCGCGCGCCCGACGCCCCGATCGGATGGCCCAGCGCGCAGGCACCGCCGTTGACGTTCAGCCGGTCGTGGGCCACGCCCAGTTCGTGCATGAACGCCATTGGGACCACGGCAAAGGCCTCGTTCACCTCCCAAAGCTCGACATCGTCGACGGTCCAGCCGATGCGATCCAAAAGCTTTTGCGTGGCCGGCACTGGGGCGGTGGTGAACCAGGCCGGTGCCTGCGCGTGGCTGGCGTGGCCGATCACGTTCGCGCGGATGCTCAGCCCGCGCGCCTCGGCCACCGCTCGCGTCGTGATCACCAGCGCCGCCGCCCCGTCCGAGATCGACGAGGCGTTGGCGGCGGTCACGGTCCCGTTCTTGCGAAATGCAGGTTTCAGATGCGGGATTTTGTCGGGCCGCGCGTTGCCGGGCTGTTCGTCTGTGACGATTTCGGAGGTTTCACGCCGCGACGTCACGGTGACCGGCGCGATCTCGGCGTCAAAGGCACCGCTGGTTTGTGCAGCTTGCGCCCGCGACAGCGAGGTCAGCGCGTAATCGTCCTGCGCAGCCCGGGTAAACTGGAAAGCCTCGGCGCAATCTTCGGCAAAGCTGCCCATCAGGCGGCCTTTGTCGTAGGCGTCCTCGAGGCCATCGAGAAACATGCTGTCCACGACGCCCGCGTGCCCGATCCGCGCGCCGCCGCGCATCTTGGGCAACAGATATGGCGCCCCCGTCATGCTTTCCATGCCGCCCGCAACCACGACCCGTGCGCCGCCAAGCGCCACGCGGTCGTGGGCGTCCATCACCGTTTTCATGCCCGAGCCGCACATTTTGTTGACGGTCGTGGCCGGAACCGCTTCGCCCAGCCCGGCGGCAAAACCGGCCTGGCGGGCGGGCGCCTGGCCTTGTCCGGCGGGCAATACGCAGCCCATCAGCAGTTCGTCCACCTGCGCGGCGTCGGTGCCAGAGTTTTTCAGCGCCGCTGCGATCGCAGCGCCGCCCAAGGTGGCGGCATCGACGCCGGAAAACACGCCCTGAAACCCGCCGATGGCGGTGCGCGCGGCACCGGCGATTACAACTTCTCTCATTGCCCCGACCCTCCATGCGGCTACACATCTGCGCCTGCCCGCTCACCTATTGGTAAGATTTCGCCGCTAGTTTCGCCCCCCAGCAATTGCCAGGAGAATGAGATGGAACTGACAGGCGAAGCAAGGGGCGACACCACATATCTTTGTGTCGGGGCCGCGCGTATCGACGCATCGAGCGCCATCCAGTTCAAGGACAAGTTTCGCGAGGCGGTCCAGGACGGCGGCGCGCGAATATTGCTGGACCTTGGGCGGGTTGAATTTCTTGACAGCAGCGGGCTGGGCGCGGTTGTCGCCGCGATGAAACTGCTGGGTCCCGAGCGCAAGCTGGAATTGGCCGGGTGTCGAGAACATTCTGAGTTGACCGGTTTATGTACCATATGAGTTGACCGCTTCTGTTGCGGTTTCTGGCCCTGTGGGGAAGTGGTCGGTCGCGGAGCGGCTGTCCACTTGTCCACAGGGCGCCGGTCGGTCGCGTC
>JAKZRT010000147.1:0-11452 GCA_047518005.1 Brevirhabdus sp. | reverse complement strand
CGTCTTCGACAATTATGAGCAGATCGTCGACAGGTGTTGCGAAGCATGGAACTTCTTTGCAAACGACAAAACCGCAATCACGTCAATCACTACCAGACAATGGGCCAAAACGGTCAACGACTAGGGCCGTTGGTATTATCTTGCACCCGGCGATTTTGGGTTTGGTGCCGACCTGCCGCGCCACCCGCAGGCGCCCCCACCAGCGGTGCTGGAAGGGCCGCAGTCCACGTTGGGCGACCGGCTTCATCCGGCAATGCGACGCCAGCTCTTGCATCCGGCAAAAACGGTGCCAGTTTAGGCCGGTACACGTCCTCACACCGGGAACATCAGACATGGCCGCGCCAATTGACCTTTTCTACTGGCCCACCCCGAACGGCTGGAAAATCACCATCGCGCTGGAAGAACTCGGTTTGCCTTACAACATCCACTGGATCGACATCGGCAAGGGCGACCAGTTCGACCCCGAATTTCTGAAGATCGGCCCCAACAACCGGATGCCGGTGATCACCGATCCGGACGGGCCGGACGGCGCACCGGTCTCGATCTTCGAAAGCGGCGCGATCCTGCAATACCTCGCCCGCAAGACCGGGCGGCTTTACGGGGCGACGGAACGCGACCAAATTATCATCGATCAGTGGGTGTTCTGGCAGGTCGGCGGTCTGGGTCCGATGGCCGGACAGGCGCATCACTTTTTGAAATACGCCCCGTCGATGGAGCCGCCGCAGGTGTTGCCCTACGCCCAGAATAGGTATCGCGACGAAACCGCGCGGCTTTACCGGGTGCTCGATACTCGCCTGAAAGACCGCGCGTTTGTGGCCGGCGAATTTTTCTCGATCGCAGATATGGCAATCTGGCCCTGGGCCAGCCTGTGGGAGGGCCAGCAACAGTCGCTTGACGAAAAGCCCAACATGCGCGATTGGCTCGACCGGGTCGCGTCCCGCCCCGGGGTTCAGCGTGGGCGCGCGGTGGGCGCTGATTTGCGCGACCGCAAGCAGGAAACCGGCCGGAAACGGGCCTCGCATGACGTGCTCTTCGGACAGACCGGCGAGCGGCGCAAGACCCGCTGAAAACATTTCTACGGCTCGGAAAAATGTCTCGGGCAGCGCGCGATGTGGTCAAAAAGCGCAAAGCGATGTTGCAGCGCCGGGCCGCTCGTCGCTCTGCGACAGCGTTCCCTCACAGATCGACTTCGATCACACCGCCCGCTTTGGCAGCACGGCTCTGACAGAGGATAATCGCGCTCGTTCGCTGCGCGTTGGACAAAACGAAATCGCGGTGTTCCACCTCGCCCGAGATCAGCCCGCATTTGCATGTCCCGCAGATGCCGTCCGAGCATTTGACGTCTACGTGAACACCGTTCTCGGTCAGCACATCGGTCACGGATTTGTTTGCCGGGACCAGCAGGTCGCGTCCGCTTTTGGCCAGCCGCAGGGTAAAATCGTGGTTAACGTATTTCGGCACATCGGGGACCGAAAAATATTCCAGATGCCGCGCCTCATCGGGATAACCGGCCCCGGTTGCCGCCTCGATCACAGCCGACATGTACCGATCGGGACCACAGGTATAGACATGCCAGCCGCCCCGGTAACCCTTTAGGATTTCGCCCAGATTTGCCCGTGTGTCTTCGTCCGAGACGTGCAGATGCACGCGGTCGGCCCACGGCGCTTGCGCCAGATCGTCCAAAAACCCGCCCGCTGCCCGCGACGAGATCGAGTAATGCAAGTCAAACACCGCGCCCAGGTCATGCAGCCGGTGCGCCATGGCGATCATCGGGGTGATCCCGATCCCTCCGCCCAACAGAAATGTGCGGGTGGCGGTCTCGTCCAGCGCGAAATGGTTGATGGGCGGCGAGATGAACACCTTGCGCCCCTCGCGGAATATCCGATGCACCAGCGCCGAGCCACCGCGCCCGGCGTCTTCGCGCAGGACGCCGATCTGATACTTCGAGGTATCGGCAGGATCGCCCGACATTGAAAACTGGCGCAGAAACTCGGGCGCGACCACCACGTCCAAATGTGCGCCCGCGGTCCATTCGGGCAAAGGCGCGCCGCCGGGCAGGGAAAATTCGTACTTGGTGACCTCGGCGGTCATCGCTTCGGCGCGCGAGACATCAACCCGCAACACCGGGCTGTCGCCATCGCTGGTGTACTCGTGCGCCAGCCCCGCCGTCTCGCCCCGCGCCAGGCGGGCTTTGTGTTCGGCGGGGGTCAACAGCGCCGCGTAGGCCGCGATCCCGGCTTCGCGGTCCATCGCAAACGGATATGGCCAGGGATGCGGGGCCAGATGGGCGGGATAAACGGCCAGCGTCTGGTCCTCGTATTTCAGGTCCAGATCAAGCTGCAGGTCGCGCGCGTTCACTTCGGCCTGCGCCGGGCCGTACGCGCCGGATTGATCCAGCTCGATGTCCCACCACCATTTTTTGACCGGGTTCAGCCCGCCGTTGCCGACCATATCATCGAGCTTCGCCAATGCCGGGGCCAATTTCGGCACGTTCATCGCCGCCCATCTGAACGGGCGTTCGGCCATCAGCCCTTCAAGGTTCCACGGGCAGGTTTTCATGCAGCGCCCGCACATCGCCCCGCCTTTCGTCGTGACCCGGTAGGTCGCACATTTCTGGCTGTCGGATTTCCAGATCTCATAGCCGTTGAACATCAGCTTCGGCCCGGCGGTGATCGCGCCCGACGGGCATTCGCGGGCGCATTTGTTGCAGGACTCGCAAAAACTTTGCAGCCCGAAATCTATGGGCCGGTCGTGGGTCATCGGCATGTCGGTGGTCACCACGCCCGATTTCAGGCGGGGCCCAAGAAACGGGTTCAGGATCACTTCGCCGATGCGGCTGACCTCGCCCAGGCCGGAAAGCAGCAAAAGCGGCGGCTGCAGCACTTCGCCGTCCATAACTGTGTGCGCCTTGGCTGCATAGCCGAGGTTTCGGATCTGTCGGGCGATCACCCCGCCCAGCAGCGAAAACCGCAGATAGGCACGCATGGATTGTGCGACACTGATCCAATCGTCGCCGCTGGCGCCCTCCATCGTCTCGTATCCCTGATCGACAATCATCGAAATCGCCTGATCATGGGGTGGGTCAATCGGATCCCCCGTCGCATCGTGCGAATACCAGGTCCAGTCCGGGCAGCGGCTGATGCCAACCGCGTCGATGCCCAGCCAATACGAGGCCGCCTTGATCAGATCGGCGTTTTCGGAAGCGTCATCGGGGCGCACTCCTTTGGGGTCAGGATCGCCGTCTTGCAACAACACAAAGGCCCCCAGCATTCGACGCTGCGCCATCGAAGGTGCTGATTTGCGAACGTAATATCCGCCCTTTGCCGCCGACTGGCAGGCCGGTCCCATGTCGCCGAACTGGGCGCGGGCGAACATGTCCGCGCGCTTGGGCACGCGTGGCACGCGGGGTTCGTCGATGAAGGTCGTTGGTGCCTCGACACGCTTGAGTTTTTCGAAGGGATGCGCACCCATTGCATAGTCGCGCCGCGCATAGGGATCGCGGTTCAGCGCGCCCTTTGCCGAAGATTTGCCCAGCCACCACGCCGGACCGTGTGTGGTGAATCGGGGCTGATCCGACGCTGGCACCAACGGCGCATCCGGGGCAAGCGTCAGCGATGTGGTCAGCACCGCCACGCCAAAACCCAGCCCCAAATAGGGGTTGATCAATCGGCCATCTTCCAGGCTCGCCAACCCCGCCGCCACGGTCAGCCGGTTCAAATCAACGTCGGCGCTGGTACCGGTATGGGCCTTGGCCTGAAACCCCAAAAGCCGGATGTAGTTGGCCAGAACGACGGCGGTCTCGGATGCCCGCAGCGCCGCGCGGTGCGCCTGGGCGTCCATGATCCAGTCGCAGCCGGGTTCGCCCGGTCGCGGCGGTCGGTGATGTTCGTAGAGAAAGATCACTGCGTGGCTGTGCGCGTCGATGCTTTCGGGGGGTGCCTCCATCGCGTCGCGAAGATCGGCCATGATCGTGTCGATGCCCGAGGCCAGCGTTTTGGTCTGGCGCGTTCTCAGCGCGTCGGCAAGGCGGTCGATGCCCGGGTTGCGGTAAGGTGTGGCCAGCCGCGCGACATCCGGCAACGCACAAACCCCGACCTGCGAGGCGTCCGAGAAATACCCGAATGCCTTCAAATGATCGGCCCGCACCTTGGGATCGACCGGCACCGCGCCTTTGGCCTTGTTAACGAACCCGTCGCGGATCGCGTCCATCATCGCCTGATAGTCGTCCATTGCGTTGACAATCGATGCCGGCGTCTCGGGCCTGCGAAAGTCCAGCGGGCGGAATAGCGGTACGGCAGTCAAATCGGGCATCGGCCCGCGCCGCAACCGCTCCAGCGGATAGGGGCCCATATGCACGGGGCGGTTCTTGTCGGAAAAGAATCTGATCCCCATACGCGGCCTCCGGGGCTGACCCTAACCAATTTTCCGCAAATGTGAATTCCGGTCCTGTACGCTCCGTGAAAAACAGTTTTCGGGCGCTTACGACCCGACCAATGGCCCTGGGCAGTTCAGGGGTTCCGGTGCGGCCTTCAGCTCGTAGATCGGCGCCGAGGGTTCCTCGCCCACGTATGTCGCGGTCAGTCCCACGCTGCTTTCGAAAAAATGCCAGCACTGCGGCGCTGTCCAGGTTTCGTAAACGAAACAGATCTTGGATCCCTGGGCGAACCAGCGCCCGTGAAAGCATTCGCCGTCGAAGTAAGTCCACAGGACCCGACGGTCATTGAGATACTCCTCGGCCCCGTAGGGGTCGCCGGTCGATGCGTAGGTCAATGTCTTGCCTGTGGTATAGGCCTGAAATTCTGCCGCGGTCATCGGCGCATCGGCCTGGGCCATGGTCGGTGCGACCAAGACCAATACCAGTGCCCAATGAAATTTGAAAGCCATCCCACCCATATCCGCAAGATCGCAAAGATCGCCCTCTCGCGCCAGAGCCGGGGCTTTTCATGTCCAGCGGGTCGCTGTAATCAGGCGCAACATCAACGGGGCAGTCGCGCAATATGGCGATATTTCAGAAACTTCGGGACCGACTTTTTAGATCTTCCTCGAGGCTGGAAGATGGTCTCGAAGCGATTTTCGAGGATGGTGGTGTGAATGACGCAGGGGAAGACCCTGGCGAATCTCGCGCGCCACAGGCCAGCGAGACCGCCGCTGCTGAACCGACTGGCGCGCCCGAGCCTGACCCCAAGGCAGCGCGTCCACCGGTACGCGAATCCGCCCGGCCGGCTGCGTCGACCGCGCCCAATTCCGGGCCTGTTCCCGACCCTGCTACGACGCGCCCCGGCGTGTTGGGCCGCCTTTTGGGCCGCACCGCGCCAGGCGAAAAACGCCGCGTGCTGGACGACGCGATGCTGGAAAACCTCGAAGAGCTGCTGATCGCTTCCGACATGGGCGTTGAAACTGCCCTCAAAGTAACCGCCCGGCTGGCCGAGGGTCGCATTGGCCGCCGCATTTCCGTTCGTGAAATCAAACATCTACTGGCGCGCGAAGTGGCGCAGATTATCGAGCCGGTCGCCCGGCCCATGCCGATATACTCAAAGCGGCCGCAAGTGGTGCTGGTCGTCGGCGTCAACGGGTCGGGCAAGACCACGACCATCGGAAAACTGGCCAGCCAGTTTCGGGCCGCGGGCAAATCAGTGGTCATCGCGGCGGGTGATACCTTTCGCGCCGCGGCCGTCGAACAGCTTCAGATATGGGGCGACCGGGCCGGGGTTCCGGTGATAACCGCGCCGCAGGGGTCCGACCCCGCGAGCCTGGCCTTCGACGCCATGACCCGGGCCGAGGCTGAAGGGGCGGACCTCCTGATGATCGACACCGCCGGACGCCTGCAAAACCGCGCCGATCTGATGGAGGAACTGGCCAAGATCGTGCGGGTTATCCGCAAGAAGGACCCGCAGGCCCCGCACAATACTCTGTTGGTCCTCGACGCCACCACCGGACAGAACGCGCTGAGCCAGGTCGAGATATTCCAAAAGCTCGCCTCTGTAACCGGGCTGATCATGACCAAGCTTGACGGCACCGCCCGGGGCGGGGTTCTGGTGGCTCTGGCCGACCGGTTCGGCCTGCCGATCCACGCCATCGGCGTCGGTGAAGCCATCGACGATCTGGCCCCGTTTGACCCCGAAGAATTCGCCGCCGCGCTGACCGGGGCGGGCGCAGACGATGCTGGCTGACCTTTCCGGCTGGCTTGTCTCGATCGAAGGCACCGGGACCGGTCGGCGGCTGGCGCTGATCCTGGCCATCGCCGCGGCGGCGCTGCACGCGGCCTTTGGCGCGCTTCAAAAGGGCCGCCACGACCCTTGGGTTTCGCGCGCGGCAATCGACGCCTCCTACCTGATATTTGCCATCCCGCTGGCGCTTTTCGCAGTGCCCTGGCCCGAACCGGTGCTCTGGCCGATCTTTGCCGGGGTCTGGATCATCCACGTCATCTACAAAGTGCTGCAAGCCATGGCCTATTCGCGCGGTGCCTATACGGTGGTCTATCCGGTGGTGCGCGGCACCGGGCCGCTGGCCACTGTGATCGTCGCTGGTTTTGTCTTTGGCGAACGGTTTTCCGTGGTGCAATGGTCGGGCGTGGCCACCCTGACATGTGGCATCCTTGGCTTGGCGGCATTCAACCTGCGCTACGTCCGCATTGACCGCACCACGCTGGTGCCTGCACTCTTTTTCGCCGCGATGACAGGGGTTTGGGTCGCGGCGTATACAAATTACGACGCCTTCGGCATCCGGCTTGCTGTCGATCCGCTGACCTTCATCGTGTGGTTTTTCGTCATCGACGGGCTGACCTTTCCGGCGCTGATCGGGGTCTGGGTTTGGCAGGGCAAAATCACCCTGCCGCGTTTCGGCCCGCTGGCGCTGCGCGGCATGGCCGGGGGGCTGATCGGGCCATTCAGTTTCGGCTCGATCATGTTGGCGACCCGGCTTGACAAGGTGGGCGAGGCCGCGGTGCTGCGCGAGACCTCGGTCATTTTCGCCGCCGCAATAGGCTGGATATTTCTGCGCGAAAGTGTAGGGATGCGCCGGTTCGCGCTGATGATCCTGATCGCATTCGGCGCGGTGCTTGTCGAAGCTGGCGGATAGAGGAACCGATGACCGACAAACCCCTGAACCCTGCAGTCAAACAGGTGCTAGAGCTTGGGCCGCCGCTCTTGTTCTTCGCCGCCTACCTGTGGCTGCGCGACCAGACTTTTACCATTGGCGGCACCGAATATGGCGGATTTATCGTCGCGGCAGCGGTCTTTGTGCCGATCCTTCTGACCTCGATCGCGCTTTTGTGGAAACTCACCGGCAAGCTCAGCCGCATGCAGGTTTTCACGGCGGTACTGGTGGTGGTCTTTGGCGGCCTGACGGTCTGGTTCAACGACGAAAAGTTTTTCAAGGTCAAAACCACGATTGTCTACGGCGTCTTTACCGGGATATTGGGACTGGGTCTTTTGCAGGGACGGTCCTATCTGGCCTGGGTGATGTCCGAGTTTCTGCCGCTGCGCGACGAAGGCTGGATGATTTTGACGCGCCGGTTAACGGCGCTTTTCGCGGTGCTGGCGCTTGGCAACGAACTGGTCTGGCGAACGATGTCGACCGACGCCTGGGTCAAGATCGAGACATTCGCCTTTCCCGCCGTGCTCTTCGTGTTTCTCTGGAGCCAGATCATGATGCTGCAACGGTTTCTGATCGAGGACGAAGACGACGCGCCCCCGCCCGACGCCTGACACCGCGCCAGACCCAGCTTAACGGGTTGTTGAGTCGGCGGCGCTATTCCAGCCCGGCCTCGCGCGGGTATTTGTCTCGCGATCCTGAAACCGAAGGATCGTCAGGGGGCACGCGCGGGGCCCGACCCCCCTGGCAACCGTCCCGAAATTCGGGACAAATGAGTGTTCGAAAACACCCGATTTCGGTGGCGGCCGCCGAGGCGGTGCCGGTGTTCTGACGCCAGTTTCCCGGCGATGCGATGCGTCGAACCGACCCCTTCGCCTGGGCGTTTGGACTGACGCATCAAGCTTTTGGCGGGTTATCCAGTGGCCGGTTTTGCGCCGCGCTGGCGCGCGTCGCCCCAGGCGAGGGGCGCTGCCCCTCGCGCTCCCCGGAGTATTTGTGGAAGGATGATGGGCAAATGGGTGCGGCGCCCGCACGCTCAGGGACTGACCGGCCTCAAAGCCGGGCGGGGCGCCGCGTGCGCGTGCGCATACTCACACAATGCGGGGGCAGGAACGGCGAAACAATTTCACACTCTAAGGCCGCTGGAATGTGGTAATCTGGAGCGCAAAGGTGGGCCAATCGTATTGGGTTTGGTCATTGACTTGGTGATCATGTTTTTTGCGGAGTGAACGAGGTGCAGCTTGTGACCACACTGGCGGTGCGGCCAAAAGCAGCGCAATCATTGTGTCACCCGGCGCTGATCGCTAAAGGCAATGTGATCGGACGCGGCGCGGCGGGGCCATGAACATTCTCTTCATCATGTACGACCAGCTGAGGCACGACTACCTCAGCTGTGCCGGGCATCCGCATCTTGATACGCCCAATTTCGACCGGGTCGCGGCCATGGGCGTTCGGTTCACCAACGCCTATTGTCAGTCACCGGTCTGCGGGGCCAGCCGGATGTCGTTTTACACCGGGCGCTATGCCTCGAGCCACGGCGCGCAGTGGAACAACTTCCCCCTGCGGGTCGGCGAATGGACGCTTGGCGACCACCTGCGCCGGGCGGGGATGGGGTGCTGGCTGGTCGGCAAGACCCACATGCGGGCCGATGCCGAGGGTATGGCCCGGCTGGGCCTGACCCCCGACAGCAAGATCGGCGCGCGCCAGGCCGAATGCGGGTTCGACATCTGGCTGCGCGACGACGGGCTTTGGGGCGAAGGGCCGGACGGGTTTTACGACGAACGCCGCTCGCCCTATAACGAATACCTGAAATCAAAGGGGTACCGGGCCGAAAACCCATGGTCGGTCAACGCCAATGCGGGCGTCAAAGACGGCCAGATGGCCAGCGGCTGGATGTTCGAGAACGCCGACCAACCAGCCAATATCCGCGAGCAAGACAGCGAGACCCCTTGGCTGACCGGCGAGACGATCAGGTTCATCGACCAGGCGCAGGGCCCCTGGTGCGCTCATGTCAGTTATATCAAACCGCACTGGCCCTATATCGTGCCGGCACCTTATCACGCGCTCTATGGGGCCAACCAGGTCCCGGCCCCGGTACGCCACGCGGTCGAACAGGTCGACCAGCACCCGGTCTATGCGGCGTTTTCGCGTGGGAAAATCAGCCAGGCCTTCCACCGCGACGAGGTCCGCGCCAAGGTGATCCCGGCCTATATGGGGCTTATCAAGCAATGTGATGATCAGCTCGGGCGGCTCTTGGATCATCTTCAGGCGACCGGCGCGATGGCCGACACGATGATCGTTCTAACCTCGGATCACGGCGATTATCTGGGCGACCATTGGATGGGCGAAAAAGACCTGTTTCACGAACCCTCGGTCAAAGTCCCGATGATCATCTACGACCCACGCCCGCAAGCCGATGCAGCCCGCGGGCAGACCTGTGATGCACTGGTCGAATCCATCGACCTGGCCGCGACCTTTGTCGAGGCGGCGGGCGGCCAGGACTTTGACCATATCATCGAAGGCCGATCGCTGGCGCCCTGTCTGTGCGGCGAGACACCAGCGCAGTGGCGCGATTTCGTGTTCAGCGAATACGATTACTCGATGACCGCCTATGCGGCCGAGCTGGGCGTGACCTCGCGCGACGCGCGCCTTTTCATGATCTTCGACGGACGCTGGAAAATGATGCACGCCGAGGGCGGCTTTCGACCGATGCTTTTCGACCTCCAGACCGACCCCGAAGAGTTCCATGATCTTGGCGGCAACGCCGATTATGCCTCCGAGGTTGACCGGCTTTATGACGGCCTGCGCGCCTGGGGGCTGCGCATGTCGCAGCGGGTCACCATGTCCGAGGCGAAAATATCGACCGGCAAATCCCGGTCGCGGCGACGCGGTATTTTGCCGTTTCTTTATGACGGCTCAGAGGTGTCCGACGAGCTGACGGCCAAGATCCGCGGACCGTCGGGCGAAGATTACACCGGTAAATGAGCCGAGTTGGGGCGCTGCCCGCTCTGGCCCGAGCCGACGGTCCGGTCCGTTTGCCCCCGAAGTATTTGCCGAAACGAATATTGGCATTAAGTTGGGAAGAGTGCTGACCTCGGTGGAGATAACCACGATGAACCAGATGCCGCCGTTTCGCGCCGATCATGTGGGGAGCCTGCTGCGGCCCGACCCGGTAATTGCCGCCCGTCGGGCGCATTTTGACGAAGGTTCGCTTGACGCCGAAGGGCTTGCCTTGGCTGAGGATGCGGCGATCCCGGCGCTGATCGCGATGCAACAAGAGGTCGGCCTGAAGGCTGTCACCGATGGCGAGGCGCGGCGGTCGTTCTGGCATTACGATTTCATCGGCGCACTGAGCGGGCTTGATCTGGTCGAGCGCGACGAGGGGGTGCAGTTTGCCGGTGTCAAACTCAGGCCGATTTTCCCGACCATCTCGGGGCTGCTGGATTTTCCGGGTGATCACCCGATGCTGGATCACTTCCGCTTTGTCGCACGGCATGCCAGGGTCACGCCGAAAATCTCCATCCCCGGTCCATCGACCTGTCATTTTCGCACCGCGCGCGCCGACATCGCGCCCAACGAATACGCCGACCCCGACCGGCTGTTTTCCGATATCGCGGCCACCTATCGCAAAGCCGTGGCAGCGTTTTACGCGGCCGGCTGCCGGTATCTGCAGATCGACGACATTTTCTTTGCCTATCTCTGCGATCCCAAACACCGGGCCGACAAAATGGCCGACGGGCAAGACCCCGACTGGCTGATCGACCGCTATGCCTGGATGATGCACGAGGCAATAAAAGATCGACCAGACGATATGCTGATTGCGATGCACCTGTGCCGCGGTAACTTTCGGTCAACCCATGCCGCGACGGGTGCCTATGACCCGGCGGCGGATGCGGTTTTCAACAAGACCGGCGTGGATGTGTTTTTCATGGAATACGACACCGAGCGCGCCGACGGGCTGGAACCGCTGCGCCTGTTGCCGAGGGGCAAAAAGCGGGTGCTGCCGGGGTTTATCACCACCAAGACCGGGGCGCTGGAAGACTTCGACGACGTGCGGCGAAAAATCGACGAGGCGGCAAAACATGCCGATCTCGACCAACTGGGGATTGCGCCGCAGTGCGGATTCGCCTCGACCGAAGAGGGCAATGCGCTGAGCGAGGACGACCAGAAGCGCAAACTCGATCTGGTGGTGCGCACAGCGGAATCGATCTGGGGCGGCGTCTAGGCGGCGTCTTCATTTAGGCCAACCAGATCATTGCGCATGCAAGGTCTACGAAAGCTTTGAAAGAAGCGATCGTTTTTTCACAGCGCAGGGCGATCCGGCGGAAGCGTTTGAGTTTGTTGAAGAAACACTCGACCA
>JAKZRT010000146.1:0-12173 GCA_047518005.1 Brevirhabdus sp. | reverse complement strand
TCGACGCGACCGACCGGCGCCCTGTGGACAAGTGGACAGCCGCTCCGCGACCGACCACTTCCCCACAGGGCCAGAAACCGCAACAGAAGCGGTCAACTCATATGGTACATAAACCGGTCAACTCAGAATGTTCTCGACACTGATTCTTCCCAGATCAGGCTTACCAGTTTTCCTTGAACCACCGCAGCGCACGGCGCAATGACTGCGCCGAATATCGGCTGGACAGCGCGTCGAAATCCCACCATTCATCCTGGGGATGGGTGGCCAGTATCGACAGGCCGACGCAGGCCGAAAACCCCGGACCTGTGGCGGCCTGCGGCAGGCCCTGAACCCGCAGCGGACGCCCGAGCCGGACCTGTTGGCCCAATATCTTGGACGCCAGTTCTGTCAGTCCCGGTATCTGGCTGCCGCCGCCGGTCAGCACGATCTGCTGGCTGGGCAGGTGGTCAAAACCCGCCGCATCCAGGCGCAGGCGCGCTTCCTCCAATATCTCCTCGATCCGGGGGCGAATGATCCCGATCAACTCGGCGCGGCTGACGGTGCGGCGGTCGTGGTCCCAATCGCCGGTGTCGCCACCGATCCCGATCTGCTCGCGGTCGTCCATGCCGGTCGCAACCACGCCGCCGTGAAAGGTCTTCAACCGCTCGGCGACCGCAGCGTTGACCTGCAGCCCCTTGGCGATGTCTCCGGTTACGTGATCGCCGCCCATTCGAACGCAATCGGCGTAAATCATGTATTTCTTGAAAAAGACCGACACGCCGGTCGCGCCGCCGCCAAGTTCGATGCACGCGGCACCCAGCTCCTGTTCGTCCTCGACCAGGCTGGAAATCCCTGCCGCATAGGCCGACGAGGCCAGCCCCGCCAGTTCAAGATCGCAGCGTTTGACGCAATAGATAATGTTCTGGATCACTGCGCTTTCGACCGTCAACATGTGCATGTCAACGCTCAGCCGGTTGCCCATCTGCCCGCGCGGGTCGCCCAGACCCGACCGGTGATCGAGCGCAAAATTGACCGGCTGCGCGTGCAGCACGTCGCGGTGCGCGCCATAGTCCGGCACATCGCAGGCCGCCAGCGCTTCGGCCACGTCTGCGTTGCTGACCACGTCCTCGTTCAGATCAACGGCACCGGCCAGGCCATACGACCGCGGACCGGCGCCGGAAAAACAGGCGATCACGTGATCGACGCGCACCTCGGCCATCTTCTGGGCCGCCTGAACGGCGGTTCTGATGGCGCGCTCGGTCTCGCGGATCGCCGCAATTTCGCCAAACCGCACCCCGCGCGACCGGGTGGTTGCGGCCCCGATGACCCGAAACCGCGACTGACCGGCCATCGCGCCGACCCCGTCGATGTGGTCTTTGTCTGCCGGCCCGTCAAAGCGCAGGATCAGGCAGGCGATTTTCGATGACCCGATGTCCAGAATGGCGGCCACGCCGCGGGTCAACGCCGCCCGCCGCATGGCGCGCATGGCGCGTTGATTTTCGTAAAGGTCACTCATTGGTCGCCGCTCCACCGCCCAGGGCACTGATCTGTCTGAGGTAATCCATGGTGTCTTTGGTGCCGCGAAGGGTTGGCCGGTTGGGAATTCTGAAATCCACCACCGATACGTCGCGCGCCAGCAAGTTGTGTACCTGATCCAGCGCCACGATCTGTTCCAGCGCCAACGCGGCCCCGGTTTCGGGCAGCATGATGCGCAGATCGCGGTTCAGGATCAGGTCCCACCGGCGTTCGCCCACCCGCATCAACCCGCGCAGCCGCTGCCCGAAGGGTGCGGCCAAGGCAATCAGACGCAAGCCTTCGGGCACCGCGCGTTCGGCCCCTTCGCCGGCAATCAGCGGCAGGTCGGGCCGGCGCGCGCGCCGTTCCAGCGACGCCACGCGGTGGCCTTCGGCATCCAAAAGCTCGATCCCCTGCGGCCCGCGCCAGACCACCGCCGGAATCCGCTCGACAATGTCGATCTGCAGGATGCCACCGGTTCGGATGCGCGCCGAGACCGATGCCACCGCGTCCAGTTCCTCGATCCGCGCGCGCAGCTCTTCGAGGTCCAGATCAAACGAGGAGACGGGAAAATCTATCGGCAGAATCTCGCGAATGTCTTCGGCTACCTCATCCGCGCCGCCGTCAATGGCCATCAGCTTGACCATGAACTCGGGGCGTTCCTCGATGGTTCGGCGCAACTCGGCCATATAAGCGCGGGTTGCGGGAGCCACCTGGGTCGCCTGAACAACCCAAATCCCGGCACCAGCGACAATCAAAATCGGCAGCCCCAGAAGGGTGAGTATGCGCACCAGAGGCGTCAGCCACAAACGCTGCAGCCGATAGGCCGTGCGCGACGGGGCCGGGCCGCGCGGAAGCTCGGTCATCGGTTGCATGACGCGTCCTCGACGATCCATCGGCAAAGCGCGCCAAAATCGATGCCGGCGGTCTGCGCCTGCTCGGGTACCAGCGACGTGGGCGTCATGCCGGGCTGGGTGTTGGTTTCCATCAGGATCAGCCCCTCCAGACCGCGCGTCTCGTCCCAACGGAAATCGGTGCGGCTGACGCCCCGGCAGCCAAGGGCGGCGTGGGCGCGCAGCGCAAAGTCCAGACAGGCGGCCTCGATTTCAGCGGGAATATCCGCAGGCACCACGTGGCGCGAACCGCCGGGCTTGTATTTGGCATCATAGTCGTACCAGCCGTCGGTCAGAATGTCGGTCACCCCGAGCGCCCGGTCGCCCATCACGGTGGTGGTCAGCTCGCGCCCCGGCGCGTAAGCCTCGACCATCACAGTTTGCGGCATGTCCTGGCCAAGTTGCGGCGGGCCATTCGCCATGTCGGGGACGATGTAGATGCCGACCGACGACCCTTCGTTGTTGGGTTTGACAACATACGGCGGGTCCATGACATGGGCCGCGCGCACCTCATCGGCATCGACCAGCAGGCTTGGAACTATGGGAAGGCCGACCTGCGCGTAAACAATCTTCGAACGTTCCTTGTCCATCGTCAGCGCCGAGGAAAGAACGCCGGAATGGGTGTACGGAATGCCCATCCATTCCATGAGCCCTTGAACGCACCCGTCCTCGCCCCAGCGACCGTGAAGGGCATTGAAGGCGACATCCGGGGAAATTTCGGCAAGGTGTGCCGCGAGGTCGCGACCGGCGTCGACCTCGACCACTTGGTAATTCTCGCCCCGCAGCGCATTGGCGCATTCGCGCCCCGACGACAGGGAAACCTCGCGCTCGACCGAGATTCCGCCCATCAGTACCGCCACTTTGGGGGCTGTCCTGCTCGACATACCCGCCTCAGTCTTTCATTTTTCGAACCTTTTTCGGGTTCGTTGGTATTTTATGTCAGCCCGTCGCCTACCGGCCCCTGCGGCCCTGGTTCGCCGACCCGCATGATTTCCCATTCTAGCCGCAAACCGCTGGTTTCGAAAACCCTTTTTCGGACATGCTCGCCAAGCGATTCAAGATCATGGGCGGTAGCTTGCCCGGTGTTGACCAGAAAGTTCGGATGTTTGGGCGACATCTGCGCCCCGCCGCGCGTTTCGCCGCGCAAGCCCGCGTCTTCGATCACCTTCCAGGCCTTCAGATCGTGGGCGTCATCGGGGCGCCCGGTTGACGAAAATCCGGCCGGATTGCGAAATGTCGAACCGGCGGTCAGGTCCTTGGTGGGCTGGGTTTCATCGCGCCGATTCAGTTGCTCGGTCATCTTCTGGTGCAGCGCTTCGGGCGCGCCTTTCGGACCCGCAAACGTGGCCTCGATGATCAGAGTATCGGGCGGCAGGTCGGATGACCGATAGGCAAGATTCAGATCACCCGGTTGCAGGTCGATCCGGCTGCCGTCGCGCGTGACCGCGCGTGCCGAAACCAGCACATCTGCAACATATGTCCCATAGCAGCCGGCGTTCATCCGCACCGCGCCGCCAATCGCGCCGGGTATGGTGCGCAGAAAGCTCAGATCAGCGCTGCCATCCGCCGCCTTGCGCGCCACTTGCGCATCCAGCGCCGCTGCCCCGGCCCGTATCCGCTTGTCTGCGACGTCAATCGACGCAAATGCGCGGCCCAGCCGGACAACGACCCCGCGAAGGCCGCCATCGCGCACGATCAGGTTCGACCCGACGCCCAGAGGAAAGACCGGGACCTCGCCGGGCAACCGGCTCAGAAACTGTGCCAGATCGTCGACGTCAGCCGGTTGGAACAGCCAATCGGCGACCCCGCCGACCCGAAGCCAGGTCAGGTCTGCCATCGCGCGGCCGGCCGTCAGATGCCCGCGTACGGGCGGCATCCAGGTCGGCAAGTCCGGCGCGATCATTTCACCGACCGGCCGGTCGGCCCACAACGCGGCGGAGCCATCGATAAAGATAGATCACCGGCCAGCGCAGGACCGACCCGGCCGCGAACAACACCACCAGCGCAATCAGCAGGCCGTTCTCGACATAGACAAAAATCAGGATCGGCAGACCAATAGCGATCAGCCCGTAAGCCGCGCGCCAATGGTGGTCGCGGCTGGGAAAGAGCGCAATAACATGGGCCACAATCGCCCAGACGCAAGCCATCAGGATCGAAGTCATGACGCGTCCCCGTTGGTTTCAGGCCGGTCGGTCGGTGCGCCAATGGCGCGCCGCGCAAAGTACCCGAGCGGCTTGCGGAACATCGACAGAAATGCAAGCACCCCGGCCAACCCGTAGATCGGCCCAAAATACCAGAACAAAAGCCCGATCAGCACGGGTGCTGCCAACACCAGCACAATGCCCGGCGCGTATTGGCGGCGCATCGGCAAAAACGCCACGACCGTCGCGGCCAGCACCCACAATAATGCCAGTCCCACCAGCCACATCAGCTTGATCCGCCCAGTCGCATCGGCAGATCATTGGCCCAGTTCGAGATCGTGCCCGCCCCCAGACACACGACAATGTCACCCGGTTGGGTCTCGGCGCGCACCAGCGCCGCCAGATCATCCTCGGAACCCAACGCGCGTGCGTCCCGGTGCCCATGGGCGTTCAGCCCCTCGACCAGACCTTCGCGCGTGGCCCCCTTGATCGGGTCTTCGCCGGCACCGTAGACTTCGGCAATAGCCACCAGGTCCGCGTCGTTGAAGCAGGCGCAAAAGTCCTCGAAAAGCGAACTCAGCCGCGAATACCGGTGTGGCTGATGCACCGCGATAACCCGGCCCTCGGACGATTGCCGCGCCGCTTTCAGAACCGCGGCAATCTCGACCGGATGGTGCGCGTAATCGTCGATGATGGTAACCCCGTCAACCTCGCCCACCTTGGTAAACCGACGGTTCACGCCGCCAAATCCGGCCAGTGCTTGGCGGATCTCACCGCGATTCAGGCCCAGATGCCGCGCCACTGTCACCGCAGCCAGCGCGTTGGTGACGTTATATTCGCCGGGCATCGGCAATGAACAGCCCGCGATCATCAGTCCCTCGGCCTGCAGGGCGATGTCGAACTTGGCCCGACCGCCCGCGTATTTCACATTCACCGCCCGCACATCGGCCTGACTGTTCAGCCCAAAGGTTAAAACCCGCCGGTCGGTAACCCGTCCCACCAGCGCCTGAACTTCGGGGTGATCGGAACACAGCACCGCCAGTCCATAAAACGGAATGTTCGACACGAAATCGGTAAATCCCTGCCTGAGCGTGTCGAAATCGCCCCAATGTTCCATATGTTCGGCGTCGATGTTGGTGACGATGGCGATCGTGGCGGGCAGCCGGTTGAATGTGCCGTCGCTCTCGTCGGCCTCGACCACCATCCATTCGCCCTGCCCCATGCGCGCGTTCGAGCCATAGGCGTGGATGATGCCGCCGTTGATCACGGTGGGGTCCAGCCCCCCGGCCTCCAACAGCGCCGCAACCAGCGTCGTGGTGGTGGTCTTGCCGTGGGTTCCGGCCACGGCCACGTTGGATTTCAGCCGCATCAGCTCGGCCAGCATCTCGGACCGACGCACCACCGGCAGCCCCCGATGGCGCGCCTCGTCAAGCTCGCGATTGCCGCGCTTGATGGCCGAGGAAATGACCACCACATCGGCGTCTTCCAGGTTTTCGGGCCGCTGCCCTTCGAACATCTTCGCGCCCAGCCGCTCCAGTCGTTCGGTGATTTTCGTGGCCTTCAGGTCCGAGCCCTGCACACGGTAGCCAAGGTTCATCAGCACCTCGGCGATCCCCGACATGCCGATCCCGCCGATCCCCACAAAGTGGATCGCGCCCAGTTGGGTCGGCAATTTGGTGGCGCGGATCATGGTTCGCGTCTCCGGTTCAGGTTTTCGATCATCTCGGCCAGATCCTTGGCCGCGTTCGGCGTGGCCAGTGCCAGCGCCGCATGAGCCATCTTAACAGCACGTTTCGGGTTGGTCAGTATCGCCGCTATCTGCGCGGTCAACCCTTCGGCGTCAAGCTGTGCCTCGGCAATCAGCACCGCGCCACCGGCCTCGACCAGAGCCCGCGCATTGGCCATCTGGTGGTCGGCGGCCGCGGCCGCGAACGGAATCAAGATCGAGGGCCGCCCGATCACGCAGAGGTCCGCCACCGACGATGCGCCTGACCGGCAGACCACCAATTGGGCTTCGGCCATACGCGTCGGCAGGTCGTCGAAGAACGATGCAATCTCGACCCGCACACCGCCCTGGCCATAGGCCTTGCGAACCATTGCGGCGTCTTCATCGCGGGCCTGATGCGACACCCGCAGCCGCGCTTTGATGCGGTCGGGCAGCCCGGCGAGCGCGGCGGGTACGATTTCCGAGATGATCCGCGCGCCCTGGCTGCCGCCAAATACCAGCACTGACATCGGATAGTCGCCGGGCGGGATATAGGGCGCGCCCAGGCGCGCCGCCACGCCGTCGCGAACCGGGTTGCCGGTGTGTACGCCGGTAACTCCCTCGGGCAGCGCGGTCGGCCAGGTGCCGCAGGCCACCGCATCGACGCGCCGCGCCAAAAGCGCGTTGACCCGTCCCAATACGCCGTTCTGCTCGTGGATCATGCGCCGCAAGCGCAGGACCCAAGCTGCCACCAACGCCGGAATTGACGGATATCCGCCAAAGCCCACCACCACCGCGGGCGGATCGCGGCGCATCGCCCAAAGCGCCGACACCACGCCCGCGACAATCAGAAACGGGGCCAGCGCCTTGGCCAGCACTCCTCCACGCGCGAATGTCGCCGAAGTCACTTGTGCGATTGTGGTCTGGTCGGGAAATCCGCCAGCATAGCGCTGTCCGCGCGCATCTGTCGATAACCGCACCCGCCAGCCGCGGGCCAGCATCTCTTCGGCAAGCGCCTGCGCGGGGAACATGTGTCCGCCGGTCCCGCCTGCGGCTATGACCAAAAGCGGCGCCACGCCTAGCGCCCCCGCCGACCCAGAAAATCGCCGATCTCGCCTTGCGGTCGATTGGCCGTCAGCACCAATAGCATGCCGATGGCGATGCCCCCGGCAATCATCGAGGACCCGCCGTAACTGACAAACGGAAGGGTCATGCCCTTGGCCGGCAGCAGCCGCGCGGCAACGCCAAGGTTGACCAGCGCCTGAACGCCGAAGACACAGGCCAGCCCGGTGCCCGCCAGCCGGATGAAAGGATCGCGCTGACGCACCAGCCGGAAAAGCGAACGCACCGTGATGACAACAAAAAGAAGGATGATGAAGAGAACCATCACCAGCCCGTATTCCTCGGCGGCGACGGCGATAACGAAATCGGTATGCGCATCGGGCAGCGACCATTTCACCTCGCCCTCGCCGACGCCAACCCCAAAAAATCCGCCCTCGCGGATTGCGTTGGTGGCGTATCCCAATTGGGTCGTGGGGTCGATCTGGGGGTTGAGATAGCCGTCGATCCGGCGCGCGAAATGTTCCGAGTTCTGATAAGCGGCGATGCCGCCCAGGCAGACGATCCCGGCAATGACCAGCAACAGAGCCATCGGCGCGCCGGCGACAAAATACATGACACCCCAGGTAAAAAGAATCACGCAGGCCTGACCAAAATCGGGCTGCAGCGCCAGAAACGCGACAATGATCATCGCCAGTGCAAATGACCATGACCGCCCCGGCGGCCCATTGATCTCGGTGGCCGCCGAGAGCGCCCAGGCCGAGACGATAATGAAGCCCGGCTTCAGAAACTCCGAGGGCTGAAAGGCCGCGAACCCAAGCGAATACCAGCGCGTCGCGCCCTTGCCGAAATCGGTCCCGAAAACCGGCAGCAACACAAGCGCGATGAAGGCCGCGCCAAAACCGAGCACCCCAAGCCGCCGCACGGCCTTGGGCGACAGCATCGATGTGAGGACCATGACTACCAGCGCGATCCCGCCAAACACAGCCTGCCGCTGGACATAGTGAAATGGCTGGAACCCGTTCTTGGCGGCCAGCGGCGGCGAGGCCGCCAGCCCCAGCAATATGCCGATCCCGCCCAACAAAAGCACCGCACCCAGGGTCCATTTGTCGATCGTGCGCCACCAATGCGGGAGCACCGGCTCGACCTGCCGGCGCGGCAATCTGCCGTACACCATTTCCGTCATCGGATCCGCTCGTCGCTGCCTCTGGTCGCCCGCTTTCCGGGTCTGCGAACAGACTAGCCCAAGACCCGTCGCAGCACCAGAAAAAAGGCACCAGGCCACCGATTTGAGCCGCCCTTGACAGGGCCCGGGGCGCGGCGGCAAGCGGCCGCTTGCGGCCAGAGGGAGTGGCGCATCTTAAAGTTTTGATACGGCGTCGATGAACGCCTGGCCTCGGGCCTCGAAATCTTCGAACTGATCGAAGCTGGCGGCAGCGGGGGCCAGAAGCACCGTCTCGCCCGGCCCGGCCTCGGCGGCAGCGCGGGCCACGGCGGTCTCCAGGTCGCCGCAAAGCTCGGACGGTGTTTGCCCGAGGGCTGCGGAAAATTCCCTGGCGGCCTCGCCGATCAGATAGGCTTTCTGGACGGTGCCAAGCGCCGCCCCAAGCCCGTCGAGCCCGCCCGCTTTGGCTTGCCCGCCAGCAATCCAGCGCACCCGCGAAAACGCCGCCAGCGCATGGGCCGCGGCTTCGGCGTTAGTGGCCTTGCTGTCGTTCACGTAGACTACGCCGCCAACTTCGGCCACGAATTGGGCACGGTGCGGCAGGCCTTCGAAACTTTGAAATGCCGCCGCGATGACTTTCGGCGCAATCCCCAGGGCGCGCACCGCGCCGTAGGCCGCGCAGGCGTTTGCATGGTTGTGGGCGCCGGGCAGGCCGCGGCAGCCGCGCAGGTCAATCGCGGCCACCTGCCGACCCTTGCGACGCTCGGCCAGGAACCCCTTGCGCGCCGTTATTCTCCATCCCGGCCCCTCCAGCTTGCGTACCGCCGAGACGCCGATCACCCGGTCGTCGCCGGGGCCCTGGCCGAGCTGGCCGGCCAGCATCCGTCCCTCGGGCTGGTCGAGCCCGATCACCGCGCGGTCCGGGCCGCCCTCGGCAAAGAGCCGCCGTTTGGCGGCGAAATAGCCGCCCCGCCCGCCGTGGCGGTCCAGATGATCGGGGGTGAGGTTGGTGAGGACCGCGATATCGGGGGTCAGGGCGCGGGCGAGTTCGGTCTGGTACGAGCTGAGTTCGATCACCATGACCTCGCCGTCGCCGGGGGGGTCCAGGTCCAGCACCCCGCGCCCGATGTTGCCGCCCAGCTGCGCCGCACGGCCCGCGTGGGTCAGGATGTGATGGATCAGCGCCGCCGTGGTCGATTTGCCGTTCGAGCCGGTGATGGCGATGGTGCGCGGCGGGCTGTCGAACTGGTCCCAGTCGTCGTTTGCGAGCGAGGCGAAGAAGAGGCCGATATCGTTGTCGACCGGCACGCCGGCGGCCAGTGCGGCGGTGATGGCCGGGTGCGGGGCCGGGTAGAGATGCGGGATGCCGGGGGAGACGATCAGGGCGGCGAGGCCTTCCAGCGTGCCGGTCCGCGAGAGGTCGCCAAGCGTCAGCCCCTCGGCTTTGGCGGCGGCGCGGGGGACCTGATCATCGTCCCAGGCGGTGACCTCGGCGCCGCCAGCGATGAGGGCGCGGGCGGCGGAAAGTCCGGACCGGCCGAGGCCCAGAATGCCGACCTTTCGGCCCTTGTATCCCCGGACCGGGATCATCGATTGCCGCCCTCCTGAGCCTTTCGGGCAGGCCTAGCATCGCCGGGGCGGCCCTGCCAGTGCGAAGCGATGAAATTCCGGGCGGTCGGGCAAGGTTTCAAGGTTGAAACGCTTTTTAAGGCTATGATTTTGCTGGTAAAACCTGATAACGCGAAAATTGGCGTCAGCCGTGGTCGGCCTGGAACGCCTCGAAGTTCTCACGCACCGTAACGGTTGTGGGGTGGTCGGGGCCGAAGGCGGCGTTGAGGATTGCGACGGCCTGGGCGTAAAGCGGCCCCGCCTCGCCAATCCGCCCGGTGGCCTGAAGCAGCCCCGCGAGGTTGTTGAGACGGGTCGCATAGTCGGGATGATCCTCGCCCAGCGTCTTGGCACCGATCTTGATGGCCTGCCGGTACAGCGGCTCGGCCTCGCCCATCCGCCCGGTGGCCCGGAGCAGCTCCGCGAGGTTGTTGAGGTCGATAGCATAGTCCGGATGATCCTCGCCCAGCGCCTTGCGGTCGATCTCCATGGCCTGCCGGTACAGCGGCTCGGCCTCGTCCAACCGCCCGGTGGCCTCGAGCAGCCCCGCGAGATTGTTGAGGTCGGTCGCATAGCCCGGATGCTCTTCGCCCAGCGTCTTGGCACCAATCTCCATAGCCTGCCGGAAAAACGGCTCGGCCTCGTCAAACCGACCGGTGTCCTGAAACAGCCCTGCGAGGTTGTTGAGACGGGTCGCATAGGCGGGATGATCCTCGCCCAGCGTCTTCGCGCCGATCCGGAGGGCCTGCCGGAAAAGCGGCTCGGCCGCACCAAATTCGCCCATCGCGTTGAGAATTGTGCCAAGGTTGTTCAGCGCTGTGGCAGTTTCAGCAGCGTCCGGTCCATTCGTTGCCGTTGAAAGCGTGACCAGTTCTTCGGCGTGCCGGCGGGCTTCAGGGTGGCGGCCGGCGCGCCACAGAAGTTGCTGCGCCCTGTTCAGGGCGTCGTAGCTTGGGTCCAGACGGGCGGCGCGGGCGTAGTGGTCGGCGGCGTCGTTCCAGCGGACTTCGGCCTCGGCCACTTCGCCGCGCCCGTAAGCGGCGCGGGCGGCTTGTTGCACTTGGAGTTTCTGGTGCTCTTCGACTTCGGCGAAAATTTCGTCGGCGACCGTGTAGTCGAGGCGTTCAAGGGCTGCGCGGGACTTGGCAAAGATTTCATCGGCGACCGAATAATCGCGACTTTCCAAGCCTTTGCGAACTTTGACCAGACGTTCTCCACCGATATCGTTGCCCATGCGCTCGAGCCGGGCCTCGAGGTCAGTGATCCGCACTTCGGCGTCGGCCATTGCTGCGTCGGGGTTGGCTATCTGGTGTTCTAACTCGGATATCCTAGCCTTGAGAGAAAGCTTCTCTTTTTCAGTTGCTTGGGTGAGATTCATTTCTAGGTCGGAAGCTAGTTCTCGACGGATACGAACAAAATCCTCCACCGAAAGAACGGCTCCAGACATATTATGCATTGGAGCCTCATACAATTTCCTCCTCGCCGGCCAACCAAGATTAAACAACTTCTTAGGCAATGATGCGACGGATATGAGTCCAATAGCCAAAACGCCCGAAACTAAGCCCACTATGACGGGAAAATTCTCGCTCCGCAGAATATCGAAAATCTCTTTAATTATCTGATCAGGCATCAGTCAACACTCCCGAGCAGCGCTTTTCCGTCGAAGATGTGTTTTTTCCAAGCCATATAGATATTGGAGAAGGTTACCGCGCCTGCGAATATCTGAAATCCCAAGAGCCATGCATCTTTGTTCGCAGAAACGCCTGGAACCGCGCCTTCAAGCATGCCATAGATAAGGGCCGCTACCGCACCGCCAACGAGCGCCAAATAACGAAACGCCTTTAGGGTTGAAGAGGCAGCGACCAAAAAAGATAGATACAAATCGACTGCATCCAAACTTTGTGGTCCAACGTACCGGTTAGAATTGAAATCAGGATCGGAATAAGCGGCACGCCCGTAGAGATTAATAAACCGACATTCCCCATATACCATCCAAATTCGTGGAATTCGTACCACTTTCCCACCGCCAAGGGAACTGTATCCCCTATGCAGCCATCCGATGGCATGATTTTGGTAATCGGCCCGCGCTTGGAAGGCCACTCGGTCAT
>JAKZRT010000145.1:0-12617 GCA_047518005.1 Brevirhabdus sp. | reverse complement strand
GGCGGACGAGTTTCACTTTGAGCGCGGCCACGACCAGATCACCGATTTTGCCGCCTGCACCGACACCCTGGGCTTTGATCCAGGCCTCTGGGGCGGCGCGCCCTGGGGCCTGGCCGAGATCCTGGCCACCGCCAGCCCCGGTGCCCAGGGCCTGACCTTCACCTTCGACGCCGCCAACACCCTGCGCCTGACCGACATCGCCTCCACATCCGAAATCGAAAACGATATCTTTATTCTTCGCGATTATTACCTTGACACACGTGGAAAAGGCTCTACATTTGAGCCCCCATCCGGTCTGAACAAGGATGACCGATGCGAGCGGCGTTCCGCGAATATCTGCGACTACTGGTGCGGCTTTGGTGGCAAGTCTTCATCGGGATTGGCTGCGGCGTCGTCGGGGTGGGAAAAGATATGGAGGTGATCGATTGGCCAATCCCTTCATGGGTTTGGTATTCTCTCGCCCTTGGCGCGGTTGTCGTGGCGCAATTTTTGGCTTTCTACACGGTCCACAAAGAGGTCGCCACGCATCGTGCGAAACCGGAGCCGAAACAATCGTTAGCGGAGGTCTATGGGCGACTGTTCGATGAAATGTGCTGCAACGAGGACATGAGGAACCCAGAGGTAGCGGCGAGAACCGCCATCATAGAACAAGCATCGCTGGGGAATTTGCAAATCTTCGGAACAATACTCAACCCTGATATGGGCAGTGGGCCGATGAATAAAATTAGCAATGGCTTCTGGGAAAATAATACATTCAGGCCATCAGTGGCCTATGGGGCAAGCCAGAATGAGCTGAAGGAAAGAATGCATACCCACGGATCAGACGGGGGCCAAACCTATTACAACTTGAAAGTGGACCCCGCCCAGGTTCTCCTGTGCTGGCCTCAAGAAACACGCACTACGTGGCGTTGGCCTATTGCGCAGGAGACTTTCTGATGTCCCGAGCGAAATATCTTTCGCTTGAAGATGCCCGTAGGGACAGACACATGGCGCTTGATCCAAAGGACTGCTACCCACCCGAGATTGCGCAGCGGCGCTTCTGGGCATTGTTCGATGCGATGGTTGTCAGAGGCTCGTCACCAGATCGCCGAAAATCGAAGCAGGCCGCTTCCGGCGGTTGTAGCGATACTCAAACTCCTTCACGTACTTCTGAAGGTGCTTCGCCGAAACGTGAACGTGCGTCCCACGGATCGACAGCTTCAGCCGCGACCAAAACCCCTCAATCCCGTTAACGTGGCAATCGCCATCAACATATTCGCCCGCCCCATGGTTCACCGTCTCATGCTCGAAACCGGCCTTGGACAGACCGCTGTAGGATTTCAATTCGTCGGTATGAACCGTGCTTCCTGCCCCAACGTTTTCTTCGATGATTGGTTGAAGTGTTTTCTTGCGAACGTTCGGGACAACGTTAGCCATTACATCGCCGCCCCGCTCCACCATCCCAAACACGACCGTCTTGTTCGGGGCTCCGCGCCCGCGCTTCCCGCCAGACCTCTTGCCACCAACATAGGTTTCGTCGGCCTCTACCTCGCCATCAAGAGGATGTTCGCCGTCCACTTCAGCCATGTACTTGCGGATTTCATGCGCCATGCGCCATGCCGTCTTGTAGGGGATGTCCAACTGGCGCTCCAGCTCCTTTGCGGCCACACCGTGCCTGGAAACAGAGAACAGGTGCATTGCATAGAACCACTTGTGCAAAGGCAGGTGCGTCCGGTGCATCGGAGTTCCCACACACGGGAAAAGATGGTGTCTACAATGCTGACACTCATAGGCGCGGTCACGCGCCATGCGATAGAATTTGCTGTGTGCGCCGCACGATGGGCAGTCAAGCTCAAGTCCGCCGTAACGCGAGATCATGATCTGCCGCAAACAGGCCTCATCGTCGGGAAACTGGCGCTGAAACTGGTAAAAAGATGTCATCGGAACCTCCTATACCCTAGATATAGGTGTTCGATGCACGTGTTTCAAGGTGATAATCGCGTTATTCTTTGAGCGCTCGCGCGGCGCTCAGGCGGGGCGGGCCATGTTGGCCTCGTGTTGAAAGATCGCTGCGTCAATGTCCTCATAGAGCCTCAGTTGGCCGTCCTCCAAAACCGCCCCGGCGGTGCAGACCTGGCGGATCATCGCCATCGAATGGCTGACCACAATCGCCCCGGCCTGCGCCAACCGGGCCTGGAAAAGCGCTGTGGATTTGTCGCGGAAGGCGGCGTCGCCGACGGCGGTGACCTCGTCGACCAGATAGGTGTCAAAGGCGATGCCCATGGACACGCCAAACGCCAGCCGGGCGCGCATGCCCGAAGAATAGGTTCTGAACGGCATGTGGAAATGCGGTCCGAGTTCGGCGAATTCCTTTACAAATTCAATCAGTTCGGTGCGGCTGACACCCTGCAGGCGGGCCACAAACCGGGTGTTCTGGGCCCCTGTCAGCTCGGGGTGGAACGACCCCGCGAACCCGACCGGCCACGACACGCTGCCATGCCGGACAACGCGCCCGCGATCGGGGTTGACCGTGCCCGCGATCATCTTCAGCAGCGTCGACTTTCCAGCCCCGTTGCGCCCCAGAAGAGCAACGCAGCGGCCCGTTGCAAAGGTCACATTCAGATCGTCCGCGACGCATTTTGTGCTGCCGTTGGCGCGATAGTTTTTCGATAGATTGTGCAGGGTGATCATGCGCCCTACCGCCGGTCCCTGAGGCTGATCCATGTCAGCACTGCCAGCGACCAGCCCAGAAAAAGAAACCCCGCGACCAGGATCAAAATCCGCACCCGGCGCGGATATTCTGCCGTTTCGGGCAGCGTCGGCGGCACATGTGCGGCCAGATAGCGGCTTTGCCGCCGGGCCTCGCCGCGGGCCCGGTCGAATGCCGTGCGCGCGGCGAGATAGGCCTGTTCGGCAAAGTTTCGTTCGATCGACAGGCGCTCGTACCCGCCGACCAGAGTGGCATAGACATCCGCCGCATCGCCGGTGCCACCGAGACCAAGCTTGGCCTTTTCGCTGTCGATGCGCGCCTTGATCACCTCGACCTCGCGGCCGAGGCGGGTCAGCCTCGGGTCATCCGCCCGGGTGGTACCGGCCAATAAATCATGGTTGATCAGCGCCCGCGCCAGTTGTTCCTGCAGGGTGCTCAACAGCCCCATCTGCCCCTGCAGACCCAGCGCCGGATCGATGATCTGATTGCGGTTGCGAAATTCGGTGAGCGCTGCATGGGCGGTCACCAGCCGCGCCTCGGCCTCGTCGAGGTCCAACTGCGCAAGACGGATCGTATCGCCCTGCGCGATCGCCGACAGCCGGTTGATCTCGTCGCTGCCGGTCTTGAAGATCGCGCGGGCAATGGCCCGCGCGTCGTGCGGATCAAAAGCCCGCGCCTGCACCGAGATCAGCCCGGTGCCGCCATCGCGGCGCACCCGTACCATGCGTTCCCAATAACGCTGCAGGTCTTCGATAGCGTCTGATCCCGTGAAGGCAAACACCGGATCAACCTGCGAACCGGGGGGTGTCCAGAGGGCGCGCAGATCAAGATCGGCGTCGATGGTGGCGACCAGATCGTGGCTGCGCAGGTATTCATCGAGGATCGCCGCGTCGTCGGCGGTGTTGCCGGACAGGCGCGACATACCGGCAAGGCCCGCGATGCCGCCCAGAAGACCGCCCTGGGACACGCTGGATTGCCGTATTGAAAACCCCACGCGGCTGGCGAACTGATCGGCGGCACGGGTCCACAGATAACCGGCCGTCACAAGTGCAGGAAGGATCACGCCAAGCGCCAGCGACAAAAGCACCGCCCAGTGCAACCTGGTCATTGACGCAGGTGCAACCGGTGGCGGGGCCGCGAAGGCCGGGGGCGGTTGACGCGCCGCCGCCGCTTTTGGGCCTGTGGCCGGCACCGCGGGCCCCGGGGCCGGTTGCGCCACGGGCCTGGGGCGCGGTTGCGTCAATACTTCAGCCATCAATTTCGCCCATCATCGCTTTGGCAGCAAAGGGTCAGCCGCGCCTGCAGGCCTAGCGAAACACGAATAACGAAGGGTAAATGCCGATGGTCCAGACCGGGCGCGCCGTGATGGCATTGATCCTTCGGGAAATGGCGACCAGTTATGGCCGGTCCCCCGGCGGTTATGCCTGGGCGGTGCTCGAGCCATTGGCAGGCATCGCGCTTTTGACCGTGGTTCTGTCGGTGGCGTTTCACGCGCCGCCCCTGGGGTCGAGCTTTGCGCTTTTCTATGCCACGGGGCTGGTGCCGTTTCTGTTCTACAATGAAATTTCCACCAAGGTCGCCCAATCGATCAATTTTTCGCGGCCGCTGTTGGCCTATCCCTCGGTGACATTCGTCGACGCCCTGATCGCCCGATTCGCGATCAATTTTCTTGTGCAACTCGCCGTCGCCTATCTGTTGTTGTTCGGCATACTGGCCACCCAGACCCGTGGCGCCTGGCCCGATCTGGCCGCCCTTGGACTGAGCTTTGCGATGATCGGCGCGCTGGGGATGGGGGTTGGCACGCTGAACTGTTTTCTGTTGACCCATTTTCCGATGTGGCAGCGGGTCTGGGCGATTCTCAACCGCCCGCTTTTTATTGTTTCCTGCATATTTTTCACATTCGAATCCATCCCCGAGCGGTTTCAGGCCTTTCTTTGGTGGAACCCGGTGGTGCATGTCGTCGGCCAGTCGCGGCGGGCGTTTTATCCCAATTATGCCGGTGACTATGTCTCGGCCATATACATCTTTGGCCTGCCGATGGTGCTGACCGTGTTCGGGCTGATATTTCTCAGGCGCTATCATCGCAACCTGATCGAGGCCGCGTGATGGGCGCGCGGTTTCAGGTTGCGATGGCCACATTCAACGGGGCGCGGTACCTGCCGGGGCAATTGGCGTCGGTCGCCCAGCAACTGGGCGTGACCTGGTGCCTGAAGGTATCCGACGACGGTTCGACCGACGCGACAAGCGAGATCCTCGACCGGTTTCAACGGTCGCAACCGACCGGATCGGTCGAAATTTTGCAGGGACCGGCGACCGGGGCGTCGCGCAATTTCATGTCGCTGATCGCGGCGGCAGACGCCGGGTCGGGTCATTTTGCATTGTGCGATCAGGATGATATCTGGTGCCCCGACCGATTGGCACGCGCGGCCCGGTTTCTTGGGCCCGAAGACCACCCGCAGCCCCGCGTCTATGCCAGCCGGACCTGGCTGGTCGATCACGATGGCGCGGCCCCACGCCCGTCGCGCCGGCACGGCCGGACACCGGGATTTCGCAATGCGCTGTTGCAGAATGTGCTGGCCGGAAACACCATGGTTCTGAACCCCGCCGCGCAACGGATCGCGGCGCGCGCGGTACAGCCAAAGGCCGGGGTGCCGTTTCACGACTGGTGGCTTTACGCGCTTTTGACCGGCGCCGGAGCGCAGGTTTTGCTCGATGACCAGCCAACCGTATTCTACCGCCAGCACGCCGGTAACATGATCGGTGCGCACGACGGTCTTGGGGCAACGCTGGCCCGGTTGGGGGACGTATTGGGGACCGATTACGGGCGCTGGCTTCGGCAAAACGCCGAGGCGCTCGATCGGAACCGGGGCCTGCTGACGCCGGAAAACTGCCGCTGCCTCGACCGGTTTTGCGCAGCTTTGGCGTCGCCGCCGGTGGCCCGCGCGCCGGCTATTTTTCGAAGCGGCGCGTACCGTCAGACCCTGGCCGGGGGGCTATGCGTTCTGGGGGCTGCGGCTTTGGGCCGCCTCTAGGGTCGAGCGGCTGCGAATATGGCGCCAAAGCCACTGATCGACCAGCGTTCGCCTTCCCAGAACCGCCCGAACCATCGGGCTTTGGGTGTCAATCTGGCGCGTGGATCGGGCCGGATTGACCCTTTTGCCCAGCGGCGCAAGGTCAAGTCCGGTCATCGCTGCCGCCCGCGCGATACCGTCGTCCAGCGCATCCTGCCGCAGGATCAGATCGAACCGGTCGGCCTGGGTCTGCAAGACCGAAGAGTGCGCCAGCGTCAGCGGATCGTGCCGTTGGACCGGACTTTGACCGCCGCCGAGAAAATACCGTGCCTGGCAATTGTCCAAAAGCTGCACGCCCGCCGGAGGCAGGAAAGTCAGCAGATGGTCCAGCGCCCCGATATTGTTCAGATCGGTCGCGCCGATCAGATCGACAAGCCTTTGGGTTTCTTCGCCCAACTGCCGGTATTCGCCCCGATAGGCCGGCGCATTATAGTGGTCGAGCCACAGAATGTGCGATGCCAGATGGTCGATCGGTTCGCGCAACACCGTGAACATCAGCGGATGCTCGGCGAAATCTTTCAGCATTCGCTCCCAGTTTCCCAGATAGATGTGCCCCGAAAAAAACCGCACGCCGCGCGCCAGCGCCTGGCTCATCGCCGCCGCATCCTGCACCTTCACTTCGGCATGTTCGACAACCGCATCGGGCCCCAGGGCCCGTGTGAACACGGCGTTCAGATAGGACCCTGCGGTCTTGGCGATATGCATGAAAATGACAGGTCGTTCCAAATCAAACCCCGGCTGATTTGAAACCGACGCTAGCCGCCAATCATCAACGAATTCGAAAGATTTTCGGCGGAGTTTGGAAAAATCGTTTTCCTGGAAAGCCCGAACATAATGGCCGAGCGTTTAACCGATTTGCTGTTTGAACCTTTTTTTTATGCCCGGCAATCAGGTGCGCGCGGTGACAAGCTCGAATTGCGCCGCCATTTTGATAAAACCGGTCGCCATGCCGGGCTGTCGCCGGGGCCGTTGTTTGATGCCCGATGGTATGGTGAATTCTACGACGATGTGCAGGCCGAAGGTATCGCGCCATATGACCATTTCGTGAAATGGGGCAGCGCCGAGGGGCGCAACCCCAACCCGATATTCGATGCGGCCTGGGTTCGGGCCACGCTCGGCAAGGCAGGCCAAAAATCCAAACATCCGCTGGTCCGGTTTATCGAGGCAAACAAGGAAAAGGATATCCGGCCGCACCCGCTTTTCTGGTCTGACTGGTACCGGAAAACCCAGATGGCGGGGGCGCGGGGCGATCCGCTGACGCATTATCTGACCGAGGGCTGGCAGGCCGGCGCGTCGCCTTGCCCGCTGTTTGATCCTGCGTATTTCGCCGAATGCCACCTGGGGCATCTGCCGGGTGTCCAAAACCCCCTGGCGCATTTTATTGCGATGTCACGGGATGACCCGGCAATATCCGCGCACCCATTGTTCGACGCGCGGGCCTATCTGCGTGGCCTGAAAGCGCGTGGGATTGGCTGCGAAGGATCAGCCTTGGCGCATTATCTGACGTCCCAGGGTCACGGCGATCTGCCCGATCCGCATCCGCTTTTCGACACCGCTTTTTATTTGGGCCAGCGGCGCCGTCAAGGCGACGGACCACCCTTGGTTGAATACTTGGGCCTTGGGCCAACGGCGATGATCGATCCCAATCCGTTTTTCTCGAAACGGGTCTATTTTGAGGGCGCGCCCGACGTGCTTGCCGCTGGCGTTGACGCGCTCGAGCACTACGTTCGCGCCGGCGACCGTGAAGGACGCAAATTTCATGCGCTGATCGATCCGCGTTCGCTGCAATCCGCGCCCCAAAACGATTCGACCGCGCTCGAGACCTATTTGACCGCTGGCGCGGCTGCAGGCGCGGCGCTCCGCCCGATCGAGACCCCGGACCGCCGACTTCGCGCGCCCTCGCCGTTGCGGCGCGTGATTTCAGTGCCACGGACCGGGCGGCTTTTGTCGGGCTTGCGCGCGACGGGTGAGGTGGGGATATTCGCGCACATCTATCACCTGGATTGCGCGGACGAGATGATATTGGCGGCCAATAATGCGCCAGCCGACCGGACCCGATTGTTCATCTCGACCGATTCGGTTGGCAAGGCGCAAGCGCTGGAAGACCTGTGCCAGGCCAGCGCGATGCATCCGTTCGAAATTCGGGTGTTGCCCAACCGTGGTCGTGATATCGCGCCCTTCATTGTCGGGTTTGCCGACCGCCTGCGCGAGGTCGACTTTGGCCTCCATATTCACTCGAAAAAGTCTGCGCACTATGCTGGCGGGCTCGACCGTTGGCGGGCTTGCCTGCTGGACCAAAACCTGGGATCCGCCGATCTGGTCGGCAATATCCTTGACATTCTGGCGGCACCCGGCATCGGGGCCTATTGCCCCGATCACTTTGACGCGGTCCGCGACCTGATCCAGTGGGGCGGCAATTTTGACTGCGCCAAGGCCCTTATGGAAATGATGGGCGAGACCCTGAATCGCGAGGCGCGGCTCGAGTTTCCGTCGGGCTCGATGTTCTGGTTCCGGGCGCGAGCGCTGGACCCGCTTTTGGATTGCAACCTGCGGTTCGAGCATTTCGAGGCCGAGGCCGGCCAGGCAGACGGCACCCTTGCGCACGCGATCGAACGGCTGTTTCTTGGCGTGGTTGCGGTGGCCGGTTTCGCGCATGTGACCGGCGTGGCCAGCGAAACCGCACAGGAAACCCTGACCGCTGATCAGATGTGGCGTCATGCGAACCGGCTGACCCCGGTCCGGCGCGACGGCGGCCCGGCGGCGGCCCATTTTCGCCATGCTGCAGGCTATCTCGGGGTGCCGTCACCAATTGACCGGCCGCGGATAAATCTTCTGGTCCCGACCGCGGACAGGGGCCGCGCCTATGGTGGCGTCTCGACCGCGCTTGATGTTTTTGGCGCCCTGCGCACAGCACTTGGCGGCGATGCCGATGCCCGGATTATCGCCACAGACGTGGCCCCGCAGCCGCATCTGGAACCGTTGCCGGGCTGCGCGCTGAGCGGTCTTGACGCCGCAGACCAAAGCGGGCGCGACACCCTGGTTGCCGGGACCGACCGCGATCACCTGGCCGTGACACTGCGGCGCCAGGACATCTTTGTCGCAACCGCCTGGTGGACCGCCCATCAGACCCGTATGCTGATGCAGCGGCAGGCCGAGCTGTTTGGGGCCGCCCCGGCGCGATGGGTCTATCTTATTCAGGACTTCGAGAATGGCTTTCAAGCCTGGTCGACCGAATGGTCGCTGGCCGACGCGACCTATCGCGACCCTGCCGCCACTATACCCATCTTCAACACGCCGATCCTGTTCGACGACTTTCGGGCGGGCGGGTATTTCGAAGACGGCCATGTGCTTTACCCGGCGATCAACCGCGAATTTGCCGCCGCGCTGGACCGTGAACGGCGCAAGGAACGGTTGGTCTTGCTCTATGCGCGCCCGCACGCGGCGCGCAATTGTCTGGAATTCCTCGACATGGCGGTGGCCCAGGCCCGGCGGTCCGACCCGGCGCTCTGGCAGGACTGGCGGTTTCTGGCCATCGGCGAAGATTTCGCGCCGCACCTGATGTCGCGCGACAGCAGCGTCGAGGTGCTTGGGCGGCTCGATATCGCAGATTACGCCGAACTGGCGTCAAGGGCAGCGTTGGCCGTATCGCTGATGGTCTCGCCGCATCCCTCATATCCGCCGCTGGAAATGGCGGCAGCGGGGGTGCGCGTTTTGACGAACCGGTTTGGGGCGCGTGACAGCGCGGCGCTGCACGAAAATATCGAAAGTTTTGGTGTTTTCGATGCAGGCGCTGTTGCCGATCAACTGGCTTTGATGGCCCGGCGCTGGTCGCGCGAACCGCAAGCGGGCTGGCGCGGGCAAGCCAAAGTCAGCTGGTTCTTTGACGGGCAGACCAATCTGGACGAGCTGGCCCGGACGGTTGCCGCCGAAATTCGGTCGGACCTTCGACTGGACGCCTCGACCGGCACCCATGGTGAATTGCGGCTGCTGCCGGCAAGCTGACGAAACCCGGTGCAGACCCGACCCGGTCAGGAACTCAGGCCGCGCGGACCGGGGCCGCTGCACCTTGCCGGGCCGCGCCGCGGCTGTCCCAGAGGCTTCGCAATTCCTCCAACGTACCTTCAAGATCGGCGCCGCTGATGGTCAGGGGAATGGTTCGCCCCTGGGGATGCGCCCGCAACGCTTCACCCTGGGCGCCTAGGTCAAAGCCGACCACCGGCAAGCCGGTCGCCAGCGCTTCGTGGGTGGTGAACGAAAACGTCTCGGGGCACACCGAGGGCATCAGCCAGGCTCCGATGCGGTACCGCGTGGCCAGCGCCGCCAGATCGTCAAGCGTATAGGGACCATGGACGCTGAGGCGCGGCGGCGGTGAAAATATCGGGTCCATTTGCCCCAGCAGAACAAAGGAAACGTCGGCCTCGCGCGCCGCCATGCGGGCCAGCGCGCAAAGCTCGGCCGCACCCTTTGGCGCGCCCAGGTTTCCAAGCACCCCGACAACGCGGGGTCCGCCGCCGGGGCGTATCAGCGGCGCGACCGAGGTCCCAAGCCGATGCGGGCGCAGGGCGACTTTGCCGATCACCCGCGGGAAAGCCCGCGCGATCATTGCCGCGCTGTCGGCGGAAAAGGCGGTCACTTCGTCGGCGCGATCCATCGCTTCGCCCCAGGCCGCGCGCCATTTGGTCAGATCGACGGCCGTGCCGCAGGGACGGCGCGTTCGATGCGCCTTGTCTTGGGTGTTTTCCGGCGGCAGACCGCGATAGACATTGTCACCGTCCAGCAGAAACGGCGACGGCGAGATGGCGAAGTAATCGTGCAACCGAAATTCCAGCCGCCCACCGGCGCTCAGCGTCACCAACACGTTGGGCAGTTCAACCGGATCGCGGTCGCCAAATCCGCAGGAATAGACCACCCGGCGATCGCGCACCGGGCGCAGCAGCTGCAAAACGCACCCCAAGTCGTCGGTCTCGCCAAAGCTGAGGATGTCGGGCGCCACCAGTTCGACCCGCCACCGCCGCGCCCCGCCAACCCGCAAAACCACCGCCACACCAGCCTCGGCCACCGCGCGTCTGATCTCGCCGCCCAGAACCTTTTCGGCACCACCACCCAGGGTGTGGCCAAGGAAAATGCTGACCGGGGCGCGGGCGACGGCCCCCGCCCAGGCCAGGCCAAGCGCCAATCGGGCCGACCCAAGCGGGTCGTCGGCGAGAAACTCCTGCACGTCGGCGTCATAGTTGGGATAGCGCCCGGCAATTATCTTGCCAGCCGCCGCAACGCGGGCGGCGCGGGCACCGCTGCCAAAGCTGGCGTGACCCACATGTTCGACGAAAAGCCGGTGCTGGGCCACATTTCGCGCGCCCAGCGCGCGGGCGCGCTGGCACCAATCGACCTCTTCGCCGTAACCGCGCCCAAATGCCGGATCGAAGCTGCCCAGACGGCGCAGCCACTGTGGTGACAGCGCCATGCAGAACCCGACCCCGGTGGGAATTGCTTGATAGTGGCCCGGTGCCAGCCGGCGCGCGGTTTCGTCAATTTGGTCGGCGGCGCCAGCGACCAGGTCGCGTGCGCGACAGGCACCGGGCACCGACAGTATCTCGGCGTTATTGGACAGCGGCGTCACGCTGGCCACGTTCGGGTCGGCCATCGGTTCGATCAACCGGCTGGCCCAGCCTACGGGGACCCAGGCATCGCTGTTGAGCAGAACCACAGGGTCATCCGGGGCGCGCGCCCGCGCCCGGTCCAGCCCATTATTGGCGCATTCGACGAAACCTGCGTTCGATGGATTTGAAATCAACGTCACCTGACCCGGATGATCACCGGCCCAGGCCGACAAAAGCGGCGCAATCGCCGGGTCCGGCGAGGCATCGTCGATGATCACGATATGCCAGCCAAGATCGGTGTTCTTGGCAACCCTGGCAAGCGTTTCGCCCAGCACCGCCGGGGCGTTATAGACCGGAAGAACGATGGTGATGTTCCGGTGAACCCGCGCCACGCCCTGGTGCGGCGAAAAAATGCCCTCGTCAAAGGCGCGTGCGGGCCGGACCAACGGGTCCAGCCGCAGCGCGCGCACCACCGCCGAGCGATGCAAAAGCGTGGGCTGCCGCATCCATCGCACGATCGCCGGTCCGCCACGCCACAAGTCAACGATCAGATCGCGCCAAAGCCGAAGCTCGCCGCGGGCCCGCTGACTTTTGCGAGGGCGCACCAGCGGCACGTGAATTTCCCCGCGCTCCAGATGCAAGCGCAGGCGCACCAGGGTCGACCACCCTTTGGCAATTGGGTGGTGAACCGAAAATCCCCAGGCCTGGCCGCCGACCGCGGCATCATCGACGTCCCGACGTGGCAGCCGGTTCTCGGCCCGGGTCTGCGCCCCCGGTGTTCGCACCGTCACCGCGTCGGCAATCGTCCAGCCTTCGATCGACAAAGCGCCGCCCGCGCAAACCGCACGATCAACGAACCCCAGCCGCGCGCCGTTCGCGTCCACCAAGGGCTGCGGCCCGCGTTCGGTGCGCAAATGGCGCGCGCGGTACCGAAGATAGGCGCGCCAGAGAATTTTCATTGGGCTCGATCCGACCGGCAATTTGGGCTTGGCCCGGTTGCGTTGCCCAAAGGGTGACCCTCAAAGAATAAAGATATCGTTTTCAATTTCGGATGTGGAGGCGATGTCGCTCAGGCGCAGGGTGTTGGCGGCGTCGAAGGTGAAGGTCAGGCCCTGGGCGCCGGGGCTGGCGGTGGCCAGGATCTCGGCCAGGCCCCAGGGCGCGCCGCCCCAGAGGCCTGGATCAAAGCCCAGGGTGTCGGTGCAGGCGGCAAAATCGGTGATCTGGTCGTGGCCGCGCTCAAAGTGAAACTCGTCCGCC
>JAKZRT010000144.1:0-8700 GCA_047518005.1 Brevirhabdus sp. | reverse complement strand
TTACGATCGAATTCGACACCTGACCGGCCCGGATCGGGCCGCTGAACCGACAACGTTTCCAACCCTACTAAGGGAGACTGACATGGACCGCAATTCCGTGAACACCCGAGTTTTGCCGATTTTCCTGGGCCTCGCCTGCCTAGTTCCGGGAGGCGCCGGAGTTTACCGCGCTGGCGACCTGCTATTGAAATGGGACTGGGCGCTGGACTATGCAGCGACCCATGTCGACAACCTGCCGCTGTTCATACACGTGATCTTTGCGGTCACTTTCATCGTTCTCGGCGCGTTCCAGTTGCTGCCACGGTTTCGCGGCAGGCACCCGCGCTGGCACCGCAAGTCGGGCCGCATCGTGGCGCTGTCCGGGATCGGCGGTGCGATGACCGGCGTCTGGATGACGCTCAACCACCCCGACATTTCCGGCCCATTTCTGTTCTACGGTCGCCTGATATTCAGCAGCCTCTGGGCCGTGTTCATCCTGCTGGCGGTGCGCGCGATCCTGATGCGCCAAATCGCACGGCACCGCGCCTTTATGATCCGCGCTTATGCCATTGCGATCAACGCGGGCACGATACCGTTTTTCTACCTGCCGTTTTTGGCCATTTACGGCGAACCGGGGCAGACCGTCGACGACCTGTTCCAGGTTGGTGGTTGGTTTCTCAATCTTGCGGTTGCGGAATGGATCATCAGGCGCCGGCCAAAAACCCGTTCTGCACTGCCCTACTTGCCCGCAACCACGTGAGGACACTATGACCCATCCCATGACTGACCAACCCCGCCCCGAAACCCGTCTTTGGAACCGATTCGCGCGACGATACGCAAAAAGCCCGGTCGGGGACCCGGTGGCCTATCAATACAAGCTGGATGAAACTGCAAAACTGCTGCGCCCCGCAATGCGCGTTCTGGAGTTTGGCTGCGGCACCGGCACGACCGCATTGACCCACGCTCCTAGCGTGGCGCAGATCGACGCAATCGATTTTTCTTCTGCGATGATCGCTATCGCCCGCGAAAAGGCCCTGTCGAGCGGGGTTGGCAACGTCAACTTCGAAGTGGCCGCCTTCGAAGATTGGCCGGTGCCGGCTGAAGATGGTCGCTACGACATGATCATGGCGCATTCAATTCTGCATCTGGTGGCCGATCTTGCCGCGACGCTTGAACACGTTCGCGCCTGCCTGGCACCCGGCGGCTGGTTCATCTCGTCAACCGTCTGCATTGGCGACGGAAACCCTTTGGTCGCCAGCCTACTGCCGCTTGTTGGCTGGACAGGTCTTATCCCCAAGGTCGCCCCACTGACGGGCAAGGCGCTTTTGTCAAAGTTGCAGGTGGCGGGGTTTAACATCAGGCATGATTGGCGGCCAGGTCCGGCCAAGGCGATTTTTATCATAGCCCAGGCGCCCGAATGAACAGACTGGCTTACAGGCCTGCAAAAATCTCGGCCACGCGCGCAACCGCTGCCTTGACCGACATCTCTTCGGCCTCCCCTGTGCGGCGGCTGGTCAATTCGACAACACCGTTTTTCACCCCCCGCGGCCCGGCCGTGATGCGCCACGGCAAGCCGATCAGGTCCATCGTGGCGAACTTGGCACCGGCGCGTTCCTCGCGGTCGTCGTAGAGCGGCTCGAGCCCGCGGGCCGTCAGCGCCTTGTAGAGCCCCGCACAGGCCGCGTCACAGGCCCCGTCGCCCTGGCGCAGATTGACGATCCCGACCGGGAACGGGGTCACTCCTTCGGGCCAAATGATGCCCGCGTCGTCATGGCTGGCCTCGATGATCGCGCCCACCAGGCGGCTGACGCCGATCCCGTGCGAGCCCATGTGAACCGGCACCTTGTTGCCCTCGGCGTCGTTAACTGTTGCCCCCATGGCATCGGAATATTTGGTGCCGAAATAGAAAATCTGACCCACCTCGATGCCACGGGCGACGCGCCGACGATCCTCGGGGATTTGCGCAAATACCTCGGGCTCGTGGGTCTCGTCGGTGCGGGCATAGCCCGAGGTAAATTCCTCGAGCACCGCGCGGCACTGATCATGGTCGTCATAGTCAATCGCCCGGTCACCGAACCAGAGGTCCGTCACCGCGCTGTCATAGAAAACCTCGGATTCGCCGGTCGCGGCCAGCACCAGAAATTCATGCGTGTTGTCGCCGCCTATCGGCCCAGAATCCGCCCGCATCGGGATCGCCTGCAGGCCCATCCGTTCGTAGGTCCTGAGATGGCTGACCAGATGCCGGTTATACGCGTGCAACGCGTCTTCCTTGGTCAGGTCGAAGTTGTAACCGTCCTTCATGTAGAACTCGCGGCCCCGCATGACCCCGAACCGCGGCCTGATCTCGTCGCGGAACTTCCACTGGATGTGGTAAAGCGTCAGCGGCAGGTCCTTGTAGCTGGTGACATGGGCGCGGAAAATGTCGGTGATCAGTTCTTCGTTGGTCGGACCATAGAGCATATCGCGGTCGTGGCGGTCACGCACGCGCAGCATTTCAGGGCCGTAGGCGTCATAGCGCCCGCTTTCGCGCCACAGATCGGCCGATTGCAGGGTCGGCATCAACAACGGGATATGCCCGGCGCGCATCTGTTCCTCGTGGACGATACGTTCGATGTTGCGCAGCACCCGAAAGCCCAGCGGCAGCCAAGAATAGATACCGGCGGCGGCCTGTTTGATCATGCCAGCGCGCAGCATCAGGCGGTGGCTGACGATCTGCGCCTCGGACGGGGTTTCCTTGAGAACCGGCAGAAAATAGCGGGACAGGCGCATCTGCGCTCCTTGGGGTGCGTAGCTTCGGGCCGGGTCTATGGGTTTGCTGTTGAGCAAACAAGAGCGCGCGACGCTTTCCGGGTCCCCAAAAATCCACCGATGCTCCGCCGCAATTGCCCAGATACCTGCAAAAGCCGGAATTGATTGGTGACAACTTCGGGGAATCACTCGTAGTGGGGCAGGACACCGGACAGCAGTCAGGGGGAACGACAGTGGAAACGATTTCGTTTGCCTTCGAGATGGGCATCGTTATGGCCGCGCTGGCCTTCACCGTTTTCCTGCTCGTCTCGGAAATCATCCGCATCGATCTGATTGCGACGGCCAATACCGGCCTTCCTGACGGTCAGAAAGTGGGGCCTTTTGGTCTGGTCTCGGTCACCCCGATCGGGGTGGCTCTGATCGCCACCGGATTTCTCGATTTTCTGCTCTTGGGGCGTTGGGCGCTGCCGTCGGGTGGCGCGTCGGACAGCACTGGGACCGGCCAGGGACGGGCCAGGGAACGCAGGAGTATCTCAGGCGGGTTTACGGCCTCAAGGCGGATGATTTCGAGGTCATCGTTCCAGCGGAAAGCGATCTGGTCGCTGCAAGCCGGGGTGGCGATAGTCGCCACGGCGTTTTCTCTGGTGATGTCGAACGTTGGCGCGACGGTTCTGCCGGTTCCGCTTGCGGTGTCGATAGCGGTGGCCGCTGGCGGCAATCCGGCGGGTTGCCGGGTCATAAATTTTGTCGGCTCGGGCGGCATAATGACGATGCTTTTCCTGGTGGTATCGCTTCTCGTTCTGAACCTGCTCTACCAGACCAAGAAGACCCCATGTTGAGCCGCTCGGCGCCAGTGGGTTGCGCCCCGGTGGGTCGTGTCCGAGGGCCCCGCCAATGGGCGGTTCACACTTGCCCGCAGGGCCGCTGTGCGCCGCGCGCCAACGCACCCGTTGGCGCGGCCAGCGGGCACAACTGAGCGGTTTAATATGGGGTCTTCTTGGTCTAGGTATGGTCGCATGGCATTACCGGTCAAAGATCAGCTGCGATACTGGAGCATTGTCATTGCCGTCCTGGTGCTGGCGCTGTGGTTTCTGGGCGACGTGATCCTTCCGTTCGTGTTGGGCGGGGCGCTGGCCTATCTTCTGGACCCGATCGCCGACCGCCTGCAACGGCTGGGGCTGGGGCGTCTGATGTCGGTGATTGTCATCACCTTTGCGGCTGTTGTCGTCCTTGTTCTTGCAGCCCTTTTGGTTCTGCCGACGCTGACCAACCAAGCCACCGCGCTTTTTGAGAGCGCGCCCGAGATCGCGCGAAACCTGCTGGGATGGCTGGCTGAACGCTTCCCCGATATCGTTGACGAAGGCTCGGCGCTGCGTCAGTCGCTGGATCAGATCGGCGCCAGTCTGCAGGAAAAGGGCGGCGCGGTGCTGAACCAGATTTTCACCTCGGCGCTTGGTCTGGTCAATGTGGTGGTGATTGTGGTTCTGACCCCGGTGGTGACGTTTTATCTGCTTTTGGACTGGGACCGGATGGTCGGCAAAATCAACGACCTTTTGCCGCTCGATCATGCGCCCAAGATCCGCACCATCGCCCGTGACATCGACGCGACGCTGGCCTCGTTCATCCGCGGGCAGGGCACGGTTTGCCTGATTTTGGGCACCTATTATGCGGTCGCTCTGATGCTCGCCGGATTGCAGTTCGGGCTGGTGGTCGGATTTGTCGCCGGGCTGATTTCGTTCATCCCTTACGTCGGCGCGCTGGTGGGCGGAGCTCTGGCCATCGGGCTGGCGCTTTTCCAGTTCTGGGGCGAATGGTGGATGATCGGCATCATCGCCGCAATATTCTTTGCCGGCCAGATGCTCGAGGGAAATATACTGACCCCAAACCTGGTCGGTTCAAGCGTCGGTCTGCACCCGGTCTGGCTGATTTTCGCGCTGTCGGTGTTTGGCACACTTTTCGGCTTTGTCGGCTTGCTGGTGGCCGTGCCGCTGGCGGCATCCATTGGGGTGCTGGCCCGCTTCGGCATATCCGAGTACCTGGAAAGCCTGCTTTACAAGGGCCAGGCCGGACGCCGCGACGAATAAATGGCCCGCCAGCTGACATTTGATCTTCCCGCGCGCGCGGCCCTGGGGCGCGACGACTTTTTTGTCTCGCCCGCCAATGCCGACGCGCTGGGGGCGGTGGAAAGTTTTGCGGACTGGCCGCAGGGCAGGCTGATGCTGGTTGGCGATGCGGGCGCGGGCAAGTCCCATCTGGCGCATGTTTTTGCGGCGCTGTCGCAGGGACGCGTTGTGGACGCGGGCGCGTTGTCGCCCGGCGGTCTGCCCGATCTGGCGCATGGTCCGCTGGCGTTGGATGGGGCGGACCGGGTGGCCGACGAGACCAGTCTCTTTCATCTGCACAACCTGATGGCCGAACGCAATCAGGCCTTTTTGATGACCGCGCGCCAACCGCCCGCGCGCTGGCGCCTTGGCCTGCCAGACTTGGCCAGCCGTTTGTCAGCGGTCCCCTTGGCCCGTCTGGAACCGCCCGACGACGGGCTTTTGGCGGCGGTGCTGGCCAAGCAGTTTGCCGATCGACAGCTGACGCCACCGCCAAATCTGATCCCGTATCTGGTGACCCGGATGGAACGCTCGCTGGCCGAAGCAGCGCGGCTGGTTGCAGCACTTGACGCGGCATCGCTGTCGGAAAGGCGCAACATATCGCGCGCGCTTGCCGCGGACGTGCTGGACAACCAGGCCGCGAAGGGCGCATAACGCCTTTCCGAATCAAGCAACTTCGCGAAAGGGCCCCATGACGGTCGTCGATTTCTTGAAATCATCCTATCCTCAGGCGACCCCCGCCGATGACTTCGATATCAAAGGCAAGGGCCGGTTTTTCAACCGCGAACTCAGCTGGTTGGCGTTCAACCGCCGCGTCATCGACGAGGCCTCGAGCCCCCGCGTGCCGCTTTTGGAGCGGGTACGGTTCTTGTCGATCGCAGCGGCGAACCTCGACGAATTTTATACTGTCCGCGTCGCCGGCCTGCGCGAGCTGGCCAATGCCGGAAACACCACTCCGGCGCTCGACGGGCTGACGCCTGCCGAACAACTGACCGCCATCGACGCCGACGCGCGGGCGCTGATGACGCTGCAACAGGCGGTCTGGGCCAAGGTGCGGGGCGAACTGGACACCGCCGGGATCACCATCGCGCACCCGGACGATCTGGGCGAGGCCGATTGCGCCTTTCTCAGCAACTTCTTCCTTTCCGACGTCTTCCCGGTGCTGACGCCGCTGGCCATCGACCCGGCGCATCCGTTTCCGTTCATCCGCAACGAAGGCTTTTCGCTGGCCCTGCAACTGAAGCGCAAGTCAGACGGACGGCGGCTCAGGGCGCTGTTGCCGATCCCGCATCAGATCGACCGCTTCATCCGGCTGCCGGGACGCGGCGCGCAAAGGTTCCTGCCGCTTGAAGACGTGCTTTTGATGCACCTCGACAGCCTCTTTCCCGGCTATGCCCCCAAAGGGTCGTGCACGTTCCTGGTGCTGCGCGACAGCGACCTGGAGGTCGAGGAAGAAGCCGAGGACCTGGTGCGCGAATTCGAAGTAGCGCTGAAGCGTCGCCGCAGAGGCAAGGCCATGCATCTCAAAATCTCGGCCGGGGCGCCGCCCGAACTGCGCGCCATGATCACCGGCGAGCTTCGCGTGACCGAGGCCGAAACGGTCGAGATCGACGGGCTGATTGGCATGAGCGACCTGAAAGAGCTGATCGTCGACAACCGGCCCGACCTTATGTGGCCCAGCTTCACGCCGCGCGTGCCCGAACGCGTGCAGGACCACGATGGCGACATGTTCGACGCGATCCGCCAGAAGGACATGCTGCTTCACCACCCCTACGAGACCTTTGATATGGTGGTGCGGTTCCTGAACCAGGCGGCGCGCGACCCGGACGTTCTGGCGATCAAACAGACGCTCTATCGCACCTCGCGCGACAGTCCGATTGTGGCGGCCCTTTGCGAGGCCGCCGAGGCCGGGAAATCGGTCACCGCCCTGATCGAGCTGAAAGCCCGCTTTGACGAGGCCGCCAACATCCGCCAGTCGCGGCGGCTGGAACGCGCCGGCGCGCATGTGGTTTACGGGTTCATCAATTATAAAACCCACGCCAAGATCACCACCGTGGTGCGCCGCGAAGGCAAGCGGCTGGTGACCTATACTCACTTTGGCACTGGCAATTACCACCCCGACACCGCCAAGATTTATACCGATCTTTCGTTTTTCACCTGTGATGCAGCGCTCGGGCGCGATGCCAACAAGGTCTTCAATTATCTCAGCGGCTATGCCCAGCCCGAGGTGCTGGAAAACCTGTCGATCTCGCCGCTGACCCTGAAAACCGCGCTTCTGGATCATATCGAGGCCGAAATTTCCCACAAATCCGCCGGGCGGCCGGCGGCGATCTGGGCCAAGCTGAATTCGCTGATCGAGGAAGACGTGATCGACGCGCTTTACCGGGCCAGTCAGGCCGGTGTGAAGATCAGCCTGGTGGTGCGCGGCATCTGCGGGCTGCGGCCCGGCATTGCAGGGCTTTCCGACAACATCCGCATCAAATCGATCATCGGACGGTTTCTGGAACATTCGCGGATCATCTGTTTTGGCAACGGCGCGGCCCTGCCGTCGAAAAAGGCGCGGGTCTTTATCTCGTCGGCCGACTGGATGGGCCGCAATCTGAGCCGCCGGGTCGAAACCCTGGTCGAGATCGATAACCCCACCGTCAAGGCGCAACTGGTCGATCAGATCATGGCCGCCAACATGGCCGATACCGCGCAAAGCTGGCTGTTGTGCGCCGATGGCACCTCGCTGCGCCCCGATATCCCCGAAGACACTTTCGCCTTCAGTTGCCACCGGTTTTTCATGGAAAACCCGTCGCTTTCGGGACGTGGATCGGCGGGCGCCAAGGACGTGCCGCAGCTGACGCACACGACCGATTGAGCGGCACAGTATTGCGCCGCGCTGACGCGCGTCGCGCGGGGGCGAGAGGGGCCAGCCCCTCTCGCGCTCTCCCCGGGATATTTTCGGCTTTATGTAGGAAACGCACCAAGCCCGGAGCAGGCTGGTGATTAATGCGCTGCTACTCATTGGTTATCTCACGCTCGGGTCCGTTGAACTTGGAAATCATCATAGGCCCATCGCGAGTGAATCCTCCATAATCTTTGCCAATAGCCCACTGAAAATCCTGTGCCCATTTGCGCTCAAATACATCCGTATAGGTCAGTGTTCCAGTGAACACCATTCTGGCCCGACCAGATTCAAACTCTTTAATTTCTTCATCGGTCAGCGTCTTTTCGGCACTGGGCTTAGCGGTTCCCCCAGAACCAAGAACAACGACAGAACCCGGTGGCGGGCCGGAGCCAATGTTGGCTTGTGCCAGAATGTATCGACGCTCTGCACCACTCTCGTGGCTGAGACTGGAAACAATTCGCAATCCTGTTGCTGGTGTGTTGCCCGTGTTGGTGAACTCGGAAAGGATTTCTGCTTCATAACATTCGAGGATGAACTTGCACCTCGCGACACCGACATAAGCGCGAGTTTGAATCTCGCCAATTTCACGGGTAACGGCGACGGCGGCACGCGCGGCCTTAGTCGCCCTACCAGTCTCCACGGCCATAATCATAGCGGAGTCAGCGGCCCGCCGCGTGTGCTTAGGAGTTTTTATAATAGCGAAGAGAGCAATGAACGTGAGGACAACAGTAGCCAAAGTTGCGAAAAACATGCGTTTTGCCCAAAGGGCCATACCCACTTGGGCATCAAGATCGCGTCTCTCGCGATCTTGATGCCTCTCACGCTCTATCTTGTCTTCCTCGGCTATGAGGTCGCGGATCGCGGCCTCGATGCTTTCGAGCGCGGGCGTTGGGTCTATGGCGGGTGGCTGATGCTGTGTGCTATTGTCGTCGCTTGCGGTAGTGCTTTCTTCTTGCCGTTGGGCGGTTACTGGTTCGT
>JAKZRT010000143.1:0-18123 GCA_047518005.1 Brevirhabdus sp. | reverse complement strand
GTCATTTCCTCGCGGATCGCTTCAAGCGCAACCCTGGCTTTGAAATCGGGCGAATGGTTCTTTCGTGTCTTCATATTGGATCGTCTTTCTCATAAGTCGATCCACCTTAAATACTGGTCCGAATTCCTGCGACCACCTCTCATCAATGGTCTTTCGAACACCGTCGATCCAGCCAAAACAAAGGGCGACATCTACTGATTCAGACCAAGTGAGGCTTGGACGTCCTGAACTTTTTCTGAAATAGCCCACCCAAAGCTCACCGACACTCGCATGGTTTTCTTCTAGCCAATCGCTATATTCTTCTTGCTTAGCAAAAAAAATGACGTCTTCCATAAAACATTCCCCGTTGAAATCCTTGCATTGAGAATGCATTGGGCTCCGCTTCTAACGTCCTCGAGTATATGCCCGCAAGCACAGCAACCTTCATGGCAACTTCCGCAAAACCGACATTAGCTGCTGCGCAGAAAACCAGCACTTTGGGCTCGAAGCCGCCCTCCGGCTTCTTTGCGAGGTCCGCAAACCCCCCCCTAACCCCCATCAAACCCATCCACCGTGTAGGGCCGGATCTCGGCCAACAGCAGGTCGAGAAATTCCTGACCCAAAGCCGAGATGGGGCGGGCGCGTGAGGTGATCACTGCCATGTCCATCAGCAGGCGCGGGGCGAATTTTCGGGCGACAAAGCCGCCCTCGAGGTCGAAGTTGAGCGCGAATGGGTCGAGGATGGCGACGCCCATGCCCTCTTTCACGAAACCGAGGATATTCTTGAACAGATGCGTGTGGATGCGGATGCGCCAGGGCACGCCGCGTTGGTGAAAGGCCTCGCGAGTGCGGCGGTGCGACATATGCTCGGGGCCCATCACGATAAACGGCTCGCCCTGCAAAAATTCGGGCGTCAGAACCTCGTGTCCGGCCAACCGGTGGTCTTGGGGCAGTGCCAGAAGAAATTCGATCTCGAACCGTTGCGCGTTCAGGCCTTGGTGGAACATCGGCATTTCGCAGACGCCGATCTCGAACAGGCCGGCCAGCACCCATTCCTGAATTTTCGCCGAATACTGCGACTGAAAGCTGATCGACATATCCGGGCGGCCTTCGGCGAAACGCGCGATCAGCTTGGGCATGAATCCGAACGACATCGAGTGCTGCGACGCGACCTGGAGCTGGCCGGCCTGTTTGTTGCGCAAATCGTCGACGGCCTGCGTTACATGGTCAAGGCCGCGCACCACTGTGTCGACCTCAGCATAAAGCAGCCGGGCCTCGGGCGTCGGAACCAGCCGCCCTTTTTCGCGGGCGAATAGTTTGACGCGGGTCTGCGCCTCGAGCTGGGCCAGCAGGTTCGACACGGCGGGTTGCGAGACGCCGAGCTGATCGGCGGCCCCGGTGACGGTGCCGGTCTCAATGATCGAATGGAAGGCCTGAAGCTGGCGGAATCGGATTGACATGGGGTAAAATATCACTTTTTCTTATGGACTTGCGAAAAATGAATATTGGAAATGATATTGCTGTATTGGCAGTCTGGACCTGTTGACCGACCCCGGGGGACCAAGATTTTGCTGTCACAGACCATCCGCGCCATGGATGTTTGGCACTTGGTCGTGCCGGTCAACGCACGGCGCGACCACGGCATCGGGTCGGTTGAGCATTCGGTTGACATCGTGGTGCTGCGCCTGACCGCCGAGGATGGAACGCAGGGCTGGGGCGAGGCGTCGCCCTGGTCGGTGTTCACCGGATCGGCCGAGGCCAGTTTTGCGGCGCTCGATCGGTATATCCGGCCCTGCGTTGTCGGGGCGCGTCTGTCGGACCGCGCGGCGATTATGGCGCAGGCAGGCAGGGCAATTGCCCATTGCACCGAGGCCAAGGCGGCGCTGGAAAGCGCGCTGCTGGATCTGACCGGGCGCATCGCGGGGCTGCCGGTTCACGCGCTGATCGGCGGCAAGTGCCGCGATACCATTCCGCTGTCGTGTTCGATCGCCGATCCCGATTTCGACAAGGACCTGGCGCTGATGGAGCGGCTGCGCGACGATGGCGTGCGCATCATCAAGCTGAAAACCGGGTTCAAGAGCCATGCATTCGACATCACCCGGCTGGAGCGGCTGCGCAAAGATTTTCCCGAGTTTGCCATTCGGGTCGATTACAATCAGGGGCTGCAGCCCGATAACGCCGAGGCGCGCCTGCGCGATGTGGCGGGCTTTGCGCCCGATTTCATCGAACAACCGGTGCCCGCACATATGCGCGGTCTGATGCGGCGTCTGCGCGACGCGACCGATGTGCCGCTGTTGGCCGACGAGAGCGTCTTTGGGCCCGAGGATATGCTGAGCGCGATTGACATGGGGCTGGCCGATGGCGTGTCGGTCAAGATCATGAAGGCGGGCGGGCTGAGCCGCGCCCAGACTGTGGCGCGTATGGCGCATGCGGCGGGGATGTCAGCCTATGGCGGTGACATGTTCGAGACCGGGTTGGCGCATCTGGCGGGCACCCATATGATCGCCGCCACGCCCGAGATCACGCTGGGTTGCGAGTTCTATCAGGCCAGCTATTTCCTGACCCGCGATATTCTCGCCACCCGGTTTCCGGTCGAGAACGGACACGTCATCGTGCCCGACACCCCCGGCCTTGGAGCGGTCCCCGATCCGGCGGTTTTGCACGACGGCCAGATCAGGCACGCGGCATGACCGGCCATGTCGTTGTCATCGGCGCCGGCATCGTCGGGGTATCGGCGGGCATCTGGCTGCGCCGGATGGGGGCGCAAGTGACGATCGTCGACAAGGGCGCGCCGGGGTCGGGCACGTCGTTTGGCAACGCCGGCGTGCTGGCCGCCTGTTCGATGGTACCGGTGACCACGCCGGGGCTGATGCTGAAAGCGCCGGGGATGCTTTTGGACCGCGATTTTCCGCTGTTCCTGCGCTGGTCGTATCTGCCCAGATTATTGCCGTGGCTGGTGAAATATCTTGCCAACACCAACGAAAACGCCACGCGGCGCATCGCGCGCGGGCTGACCGGTATCGTCAGCGATACGGTCGATCAGCATCTGGCTTTGACCGACGGCCTGGCGTCGCGCGACTTCATCACGCTTGGCGATTACAATTTCGCCTATGCGGATCGCGCCGCCTTTGAAGCCGACAAATACGTGTGGGATATGCGCGCGGCCGCCGGTTTCATCCCCGAGGTGATCGAAGGCGGCGCGGTGCAGGACTATGACCCGGCGTTCGGCCCCGCGATTCGCCTTTTGGCGAAGATGCGCGACCACGGCTTTGTCGTTGATCCGGGCGGCTATGTCACCGCCCTGGCCGAGGATTTTCAGGCCCTTGGCGGGAACATCCGGCAGAGCGAGGTCACGGACGTGACCCTTGAGGGCGGACGCATCAGCCAGGTTCTGACCGGCGACGGTCCGATAGATTGTGAGAACGCGGTGCTGGCAGCGGGCGTCTGGTCGGGGCCGTTGATGAAGAAGCTGGGGATCAGGGTGCCGCTGGAGTCCGAGCGCGGTTATCACATCGTTTTCAAGGATGCGACCGGCGGTCCGAAGGCACCCACGATGATCGCGGCGGGAAAATTCGTTGCAACGCCGATGGCGGCGGGGCTACGCTGTGCAGGTATTGTTGAATTTGGGGGGCTTGAGGCCGGACCCTCACCGGCCCCGCTTGAGCTTTTGAGAAAGCGGGTTCGCGAGGTTTTTCCGGCGCTGGAATTTATCGGAGAAGAGCCCTGGATGGGCCACCGACCGGCGACAACCGACAGCCTTCCATTGATTGGCGAGGTCGGAAAAACCGGCGTTTTCGCGGCCTTCGGGCACCATCACATCGGTCTGACAGGCGGACCAAAAACCGGGCGATTGGTGGCGGGTCTTGTCACCAGACGACCCACAAACATGGACCTTTCACCCTATGCGCCAGGGCGGTTCAGTCACTAGGCGCCAATAACAAGAGCACCGTAATTTCATGAGATCAACAAGGAGAAGAAAATGAAGACACTGCATAAAACTCTTACAGCCACCACAGCGGTGCTGTCGCTGGCTGTCGGCTTTGCGGCCCCTGCCGCAGCCGAAAAATGGGACATGCCGATGGCCTATTCGGCGTCGAACTTCCATTCGGCGGTTGGCGCGGAATTTGCATCTTGTGTGACCACCGGAACCGGCGGTGACATCGAGATCGTGACACACCCGTCGGGGTCACTGTTCCCCGGAGCGCAGATCAAACGCGCGATCCAGACCGGACAGGTGCCGATTGGCGAGCGTCTGCTGAGTGGTCACCAGAACGAAAACGCGCTGTTCGGGTTCGATTCGATCCCCTTCCTGGCCACGTCATTTGATGACAGCGCCAAATTGTGGGAAGCGGCCCGGGGCCCGATGACCGAGCTTTTGGCGAGCCAGAACCTGACACTGCTTTACGCGGTGCCATGGCCGCCGCAGGGCTTGTATTTCAAGGACGCGGTCAATTCGGTCGCCGACATGAAAGGCATCAAGTTCCGCAGCTATAACAACGCCACTTCGCGGCTGGCCGAACTAACGGGTATGTTGCCGGTGACCATCGAGGCTGCCGAAATCAGCCAGGCTTTTGCAACCGGCGTAGCCGAGAGCATGGTGTCGTCGGGATCGACGGGTTATGACCGCAAGGTCTGGGAAAGCCTGAGCTATTTCTACGAAGTCGATGCTTGGCTGCCGCGCAACTATGTCATGGTCAACTCGGACGTCTGGGGCGGCACATCGGCCGCAAACCAGAATGTGATCCGCGGCTGTGCACAACTGGCCGAATACACCGGCAACTGGCGGTCGAAAGAATACACCGGTTTCACGCTGCAGGGTCTGCGTGATGGTGGCATGACCGTGGGTCCGGCGTCGGATCAGATGGTCGACGAGCTGAAGGCGATCGGGGTCACCATGACCGGCGAATGGCTTGATGCGGCTGGCGCCGAAGGTGCTGCAATCGTCGAGGCTTTCCGGGCCATGCAGTAACGCGATGCGCGGGCGGCCTTTCGCGGGCTGCCCGCCCTTTGAGAGTTGCAGTCCCAGACTTGATCCGGGACCTCTGCGTCCGGCTGGTTGAGGCCCCGGATCAAGTCCGGGGCCGCGAAAAGACCGACAACTTCGGGGAACACCATGAAAGCGCTCAAATCTCTTCGCTCTGGTCTCGATCTTCTTTATCTGGTCTCGGGCATCATGGCCGCACTTTGCCTGATCGCCATTCTGACTCTGATCGTCCTGCAGATGCTGGCCCGCTGGACTGGCGAAATGTTTCCCGGCGTGCCGGAATACGCGGGCTATTTCATGGCCTCCGCCTCGTTTCTGGCATTCGCCAATGCGCTGAACCGTGGCAGCCATATCCGCGTGTCGATTCTGATCAACGCGGTTGGGCCGCTGCCACGGCGGATCCTCGAGATCTGGTGCTTTTCGGTCGGCGCGTTGATGATGTGGGTCTTCGTCTATTGGGGCTGGGACTTTGTGCAAACGTCGATCAGGCTTCACGACATCAGCCAGGGCCAGGACCGGACGCCGCTGTGGATACCGCAGTCTTTCATGCTTTTCGGCGCGGTGATCATGGCGGTGGCGCTGACCGATAACCTGATTCACGTCATTGTCTCGGGCCAGCACCGGATCAAGCGCGATCTGGTCGATCAGAGTTTCGGGGAATAGCACCATGGAAGACCTCTCGGTCATCACCCTTTTTCTCTTCGTGCTGTTCCTGCTTTTGGGCACCGGGGTCTGGGTCGGTCTGGCGCTGATGGGCGTCGCCTGGGTCGGCATGGAGCTTTTTGCGCCCGGAGCGACCGGACCCGGACCCAGAATGTTGACAACGATCTGGACGTCCTCGTCAAGCTGGACGCTGACCGCGCTGCCGCTGTTCATCTGGATGGGCGAGATCCTGTTTCGCACCCGGCTTAGTCAGGACATGTTCAAGGGGCTGGCGCCGTGGATGGCCTGGCTGCCCGGCGGATTGGTGCACACCAATATCGTCGGCTGCACTGTTTTCGCCGCGGTTTCGGGCTCGTCGGCGGCGACCCTGACCACGGTGGGCAAAATGTCGATCCCGGAACTTCGCAGGCGCGAATACCCCGAGACGATGATCATCGGCACGCTGGCGGGGGCGGCCACGTTGGGGCTGATGATCCCGCCGTCGCTGACGCTGATCGTTTATGGGGTGACCATAAACGAAAGCATCTCGAAGCTTTTCTTTGCCGGCATTCTACCGGGGCTGTTTCTGGCAGCGATGTTCATGGCTTACGTCGCAATCACCTCGCGGCTTTCCAAAAGTTGGAACCCGCGCCCCGAGCCGTCGATGAGCCTGGCAAAGATGATCGCCAATTCGCGGTTTCTGATCCCGGTTTTTCTGCTGATCGCCGTGGTGATCGGATCGATGTATCTGGGCTATGCCACCGCCACCGAGGCCGCGGCATTCGGGGTGATCGGCGGGCTGGTGCTGGCCGCGGGCCAAGGATCGCTGAACTGGTCGACATTCACCGAGTCGCTGATGGGCGCCACGCGGACCAGCGCCATGATCGCGCTGATCCTGGCGGGGGCGTCGTTTCTGTCGCTTTCCATGGGCTTTACCGGGCTGCCGCGCGGGCTGGCCGATCTGATCGCGAGCCTGGATCTGAGCCGGTTCGAGCTGTTGATGGTGTTGTTGGTCTTTTACATCATTCTGGGTATGTTCCTGGATGGCATCAGTTCGGTGGTTCTGACCATGGCGGTGGTCGAGCCGATGGTGCGCCAGGCGGGTATCGACCTGATCTGGTTTGGTATTTTCATCGTGGTCGTCGTGGAAATGGCGCAGATCACGCCGCCGATCGGGTTCAACCTTTTCGTGCTGCAAGGCATGACCGAACACGAGATGAACTATATCGCGCGGGCCGCGTTCCCGATGTTCCTGATCATGGTGGTGATGGTTTTCGTGCTGATCTTCTTCCCGGAACTGGCGACCTGGCTGCCTGAAAACATCCGACAACGACCGACCTGACGCCCATGGCGCTGTTGCATCTTGCGGCGCGCTTTGGGCGGGTGTGTCTGGTGCTGGGACTGGTCGCCGGGCTGGCCCTGCCCGGGGTGGCAGCGGCGCTGAAGCCCTGGCTGGGCGAGTTGGTGGCAGCGCTGCTTTTCCTGACCGCCATCCGGGTTGGGCCGCGCGCCGCCCTTGGCGGGATTGGCCTGCTGCGACGCAGTCTGGGCATGGTGGTGGTCCTGCAACTGGCTGCGCCGCTTTTGGCGCTGGCGGTCGTGACAATTCTGGGGATTTCGGGCGCCGGTTTTGCAATGGCGGTGGTGCTTGTTCTGGCAGCGCCGTCGATAACCGGATCGCCCAATTTCGCGATCATGACGGGCCATGATCCAGCGCCCGCCATGCGGCTTCTGGTCCTCGGGACGGTGCTGTTTCCGCTCACCGCCCTGGCGGTGCTCTGGGGGCTGCCGGGGATCGGCGGCATCGGCGCGGTGCTGGGCGCATCGCAGCGGCTGATCGTGGTCATTCTTGGGGCGGTTGGGGCCGGTTTTTTTCTGCGCCGGGTCTGGCTGCCCGACCTGGGCGAGGTCGGCCGGACCCGGCTTGACGGGCTGGCGGCGATATTTCTGGGGGTGGTCGTGGTCGGGCTGATGGCCGCCATTGGCCCGCTGGCGCGCAGCGATCCCGGTCAGTTGGCAGGTTGGCTGGCGGGTGCCTTTGCCGTCAACTGGGGCCTGCAGATTTTCACATTTGGGCTATTGCGCCGCCGGACCATGCCCGAACTGGTGCCGGTCTCGATCATCGCGGGTAACCGCAACATCGCGCTTTTTCTCATCGCGCTGCCGGAGGCGGTCATGGTCCCGTTTCTGGTCTTCATAGGCTGTTATCAGATCCCGATGTACCTGACGCCGGTGCTGCTGAAACGGCTCTACAACCAGTTTTCATCGCGGGCAGGCTGAGGCACGACTGGTCCGGATTTCAGCCGGTCGAACGGAGAGCCCGACCGCCAGAGGATTGGACCTGGCCTTGGCCCGAACTCTCGCCGAAATTGAACGTGTCGACCGCGCCCATGAGGCTTGTGAATTCGGACTTCATGGTGGCGATCGCAGCGGTCGATTCTTCGAACATGGCGGCGTTTTTCTGGGTTGCCTGATCGAGCTGCGCCGACGCAGTGGTTATTTCCTGAATGCCGATCGCCTGTTCGCGTGTCGCGTTGGCAACCATGCCGATACGTTCCGAGACCTCGGACACCGCGTCGACGATAGACTTCAGCACGGCACCGCTTTTGTCAGCAAGCTCGACGCCATCGCTGACTTTGGTGCTGCTTTCGGTGATCATCACTGAGATTTCCTTGGCCGCCTGCGACGACCGTGCCGCAAGATCGCGCACCTCGGTCGCCACGACCGCAAAGCCGCGCCCGGATTCGCCGGCACGGGCGGCTTCGACCCCAGCGTTCAGCGCCAGCAGGTTGGTCTGAAACGCGATGTTTTCAATGAGATCAATGACCTGGGTGATTGCGGTCGAGCTTTGCTTGATGCTGTGAATGGCCGCGATGGTTTGATCGACGATCTCGATCCCGTTTTGCGTTGCGCGCACAACTTCGTCGGTTCTGGTCTTGGCTTCGTCGGCTGATTCTGCCGCCCCCTTGACCGAATGTTCCAGTTCGGTCAGCGCGGCATTGGTTTCTTCAAGCGTTGCCGCGTTCTTTTCGGTGCGCGCCGACAGATCGGCGGCGCTTTGCGATAATTCCGCGGCCGTCTGGTTGGCGACCATACTGCTGGTGCGGATGTCGCCGATGATGCTGGTCAGGCTTTCCATCGAAGCGTTCACGTCTGCGGCGATTTCGCCGAAGACGCCTTCGAGCCCGTTGCTGACGCGATGGGTCAGATCGCCATTGGACAAAGCCATCATCGCCTGCGAAATATCTTTCAAACCCTGATCGGTAACTTCGCCGATCTGGTTAACGCCCTGACAAAGCTCGGCAAACACGCCCTCTTTTCCGTCAAGCGAAAGGCGCTGGCTGAAGTCGCCCTGCGCGCAAGCGGCCACCACGCCCGAGATTTCCTCGGCGATTTCCGCTTCTCGCGCGCGCGTCTCTTCTTGTTCCCGCAACTGACTTTCAGCGGCGGCCATTTCGCTTTTGCGGCGGCTTTCGGCTTGTTCGTGACGCTCGGCTTCGACCGTTTTCTCGCGCGCGAGCGCTTCTTCTTTTTGCATTTGTAATTCGTCGATCTCAGACAGTTTTACTTTGATGGAATCAACGCTCTGGGCGATAATGCCGACTTCATCGACACGTTCCTGATGGCGGATTTCGACGTCTCTTTCGCCCTGCACAAGTCGCCGCAGCGTGACTGACAGATCCAGGAGTGGTTTCGTGGACCTGCGTGCCAGAACGCCGATGAGCAGCGCCAGCAAGGCGGCCCCGACAAGAGCACCGGTAAGGAGTTGGCGTGCCATACCTCGCCCGGCCGCCATTTGTTCTTCAATGGAGGTTGAGACCTCGAGAATCCCGCGAACATCGCCGATTGCCCAGTCGTTCTTGGGCGTATCCGCGCGATTGTTGTGGCATGTCACGCATGCCTGGACCGTCATCCGGTCGGCGACCGCCACGCGCACAAGCAGGTCGCCATTCGCATCGGTTTCCTGGCGCACGAAGGATTCGTCGGGATTCTGGGTAAGATACGCCCAGGCCTCGGTTTGAAATTCATCCAACTCGCGGCTTGAACGATTGGGAAACGGGTAATCGCTGTAGAGCGATATTCCTGTTCCATTGCCCGATAGCAATGCACTCAGGTCATGAATCATCGTGGCTGGCAGCGGAATCGCGCGCGGATCGTCAGCGTGATCGATGGCTGGTTTGGGGCCCGTTGACTTGATAACTTTGGAGATGACGTTCTTTGTATAATAGCCCCGCAGAACCATGAATTGCTCGACCGTATTTTCCGCATTGGCAATTGCCGCCGAAACGATCTGGTTTCCTATGCGATTGGGCAATGTGCTGCCTATCAGGAGGACGCAGATCGCCAAAACAGGGATTGGAGCCATAAGACTCCATACGATGCTCCTTCGCCAAAATGCCATTTCGATCTCCCGAATTACCGTTGAGGCGACCCATAAAGCCGACCAGTTAAGAAATAATCTTCATCGCCGAGGCGCTTGCCGCCGAATGGCATAAGAGTTCGCCAATGTTTTTGAAAGGATGGTCATCTAGTGCCTCTTGCTGTTGCGTCGGATTTAGGACGCCAAAGTATTCAATCGGCAAATCTTGAAATTCGCTGAACCCGAGGCTGATCGGGCGCGATTTGTCGCAGGAAAATGACAATCAATGCGTAAATTTTGAACGATCTTGGGGCCAAAACCGGTGCGCCTGGAGCGCCTGGAGCGCCAAGGGCAAAGCGGCGCGGTTTCTGTTGGCTGAGGAACGACGGTGGTCTGGCCAGCCAACCCGGCAGGTGCCGAATGTATTCTGGGGCCGGTGGCGGAGAGACAGGGATTCGAACCCTGGGTGGGCTTGCGCCCACAACGGTTTTCGAGACCGCCCCGTTCGACCACTCCGGCACCTCTCCGCGAGGAGTGACAGGGGCGGGGTCTAATGCGATGGGGGCCCCTTCGCAACCACTTTTCGCTGGTGCTTTGCGACCCCTTGGATATGCCAGCAATCGGCGTAGTCTGACCCGCAACAATTGAGAAGGGCGCGAATGATGAACCGGTTGTCGGGTGTCTTGGTCGGGTTGGTCCTGGTGCCCTTGGCGCTGCAAGCCGAGAGTGATCAGACTGACGCGATCTGGCGCGCGATGCGGGTCGACGAGTTTGTGGCAGTCATCCGCGAAGAAGGACTGGGATATGGCACCGACCTTGAGGCCGATCTTTTCGACGGCAAGGGCGGCGCGGCCTGGCGTGCCGAGCTTGAAGCAATCTATGATGGTGATCGCATGGTGCGGGGCCTGCGGCTGGCGCTGGAAGACGCGGTTGGCGACACGGACATCGGGCTGGCGACGGCATTCTTTTCGACCGGCCTGGGCGCGCGGGCGATCAGTCTCGAGCTGAGCGCCCGCCGCGCCCTGCTGGAGCCCGAGATCGAGGATGCCAGCCACGCGGCGCTGGACGACATGATCGCCAGCGCCGACCCGCGGCTGGAGCTGATCACCAGGTTCTCGGACGTGAACGATCTGGTCGAAAACAACATCGTTGGCGCGTTGAACGGGAATTATGCCTTCCTTAAAGCCATGACCGCAGGCGGCCAGGGCCCCTATGTTGGCAATTCTTCGACGATCCTCGGCGATGTCTGGGCGCGGGAACCTGAAATTCGATCGGACACGCAAAAGTGGGTTTTGTCGTTTTTCGGTTTTGCCTACGGACCGCTGAGCGACCGCGAGTTGGAGGGGCTGATCGAGTTTTCGGAAACGGCTCCGGGGCGGGCGGTAAATGCGGCCTTTTTCGCGGCATTTGACGTGCTTTTCACCGAACTGTCGGCGCAACTGGGCGCGGCGGCGGCGCGGTTCATGGCCAGCGAGCGGCTTTAGCGGAGCGCCTTTGGGGACAAGACTTCGACCGCCGCGGCTGACACGATCAGCGTTGTGCCCAGCACCTCGCGCCAGCCAAAGGGTTCGCCGGACAGGATGGCGGCGGAAATGACCCCGACCAGGACTTCGCTGAGCAACAGGATGCCAACCCGTCCCGGCGTCAGGATCGTGGCCGGCCAGACGGTCAGGGCCAGCATCGGGATCACCAGAATGCCGATGATCACCGCAGGCACGATGCTTTTGGTCACGATCTCGCGGCCCGGCACCGCGCCAAGCGCGTCGCCGGCGACGGCCAGTGTCGCCAGAGTGACCACCAGCGACCCAACGGCGAAGGCCAGCACCAGATCCCAGATACCAGCCCGCGCCAGGCGATAGAGGCTGAGCGACCCGAACGCCCAGCACAGGCCCGAGGCCAGCGCCAGCGCATCGCCGATGTTGGGTGGCCGGCGCGCCATTCCACCGACACCGATGACCGCAACCAGGCCAGCAAGTGCCAACCCGATCGCCAGCACCCGCGCGCGCGAAAGCCGTTCGCCCAGAAAGATCATGCCCAGGATCGTGCCCCAGATCGGCGTGAGGTAGAACAACAAGAGCGACCGCACGACCTCGGTCATCATCAGGCTGGTCGAATAAAAACTGAACGCGGCGCCGGTCAGCAGCCCGGCCAGCGCCAAAGGCCGCCAGATCGCGGTGAGGTTGCGAGCCCGCGCGAAAGCCACGGGCAATACCACAAGAACTGCGCCCGAAAATATCAGCACACCCGGCCAGGCGCCTTGCAGATCGGGGCCGCTGAGAAGGCGCAGCGGCAGCCAATACAAGCCCCAAAGCGCACCGCCCAGTATCACGGCAGCACTGGCCAGGCGGGTCTTGTCGGGGCCACTGGTTCGGGGGATGTCTGCGCGTCGCTGGGGCATGGCCGAGACATGCCCCCGGTTGCCGTCTCTGTCCATCGAATTCGGCCCGACAAACGCTTGGCGAATGCCACCCGTCGGACGCAAGGCAGAGCGACACTCTGTCTGGCACGACAGAGTGATATTACCGAGAATTTATGCAGCTCATGCGCCGCGAATTATGGACCTGCGGCGCATGTTCTTGCCTGGAACCGAATTCGGGCGTTGCAACTTGACTTGCTGCCCTAAATCCCAGATAAGCCGCCATTCCTGACGGGCGTATGCTTGGCGGGTTGGTTTAATGACGCCCGGATCAGGGCGCGCAGTTTGACGGCGGCGCTTGCCACCAACACCGGGAAACCGGGGCCGCAGGACGCGGTATAAGAAGGAAGAAACCCATGTTTGCGGTCCTCAAGACCGGTGGCAAGCAATACAAAGTTCACTCGGGCGATGTGCTCCGCGTTGAAAAGCTTGCAGCCACCCAGGGCGATAAAGTTCAGTTCAACGATATTCTTATGCTCGATGCCACTGTCGGAACGCCGCTGGTTGCGGGGGCTGCGGTTCAGGCCGAGGTCATCGACCAGATCAAGGGCGACAAGGTCATCCATTTCGTCAAGCGCCGCCGCAAGCACGGGTCGCAGCGCACCAAGGGCCACCGCCAGCAGCTGACGCTGGTCAAAATCACGGACATCCTTGAAAAGGGTGCTGACAAGTCGGGTGTTAAGGCCGCGATTGGGGCGGGTTCTGCACCTGCCGAGGCTGCACCTGCAAAGGTGGCGCCTGCGCCCAAGAAGGCCGCCAAAAAGGCCGAGGCCAAGGCGGAAGCCAAGGCGGAACCCATGGCTGAGACAAAGAAGGCGGCACCCAAGAAGGCGGCTGGGGCCCCTGCTGTTGCTGACGATCTGTCGGCGATCACCGGGGTTGGCCCGGCAGCGGTCAAAAAACTCGTCGCGGCAGGCATCAAAACCTATGCGCAACTTGGCGGCATGAGTGATGATGACATCGCCGCAATTGGCACCATCAAGATCAAACCCGAATGGGTTGCCCAGGCCAATGACCTGGCCAAATGCTGAGGAGATAACCAATGGCACATAAAAAAGCAGGCGGTTCATCAAGGAACGGTCGCGACAGCGCCGGTCGTCGCCTTGGCGTGAAACTCTACGGCGGTCAGGCGGTCATTCCCGGCAATATCATCGTGCGCCAGCGCGGCACCAAGTTCTGGCCGGGCGATGGCGTCGGCATGGGCAAGGACCACACCATTTTTGCCACCGCGACCGGTGCCGTGACTTTCCGCCGGGGCCTGAAAGGCCGCACGTTCATTTCGGTGCTTCCGCAACCTGAGGCCGCCGAGTAAGCCGCATCCTCGGGGCTTGAGTTTTCAGGGGGATCGGCAGCGCCGGTCCCTTTTTCGCATCAGAGGTCACCCATGGCCGTTGCAACATTGTCATTTCTGGCCTTTGGGGCCGCTCAGGTGGGCACGCCGGGGCCTGCCAACATGGTGCTGATGGCGACCGGCGCGCGGCACGGATTGCGCCGGGCGCTGCCATTTGTGGCCGGTGTGGTGCTGGGCAAGCAACTGATTATCTGGCCGATAGGCTTTGGGCTGTCGGGGCTCTCTGAGTCCGCGCCGGTGCTGTTTGAGGCAATGAAATGGGCCAGTGCGGGCTATATCATCTGGCTGGCCTGGCGGGTTGCGGGGATGCGGCTGACACCCGGTCAGTCAGGCGATGTACCGGGATTTCGCGCCGGGCTGATTGTGCATCCGCTGAACCCGAAAGCCTGGGCGATGATCCTGGCCGGGTTCACCGGGTTTGTAGAGCCCGGAACGTCGGCGCTTTTGGCCACCGCGACGATCGCGGGCGTGTTGCTTGGCTGCCAAATAATTTTGCATCCGATCTGGACACTTGGCGGTGAACGCATCGCCGGCGCTCTGGCAGGAACCGCCGGCGAGGCCTATCTGATGCGCAGTCTTGCCGCCCTGACGGTGGCAAGCGTTGTTTTCGTTCTCGTCGGCGGAGGTTTTTGATGAAACACGACCGTGTTACGACCCAGGCCACGATCAGCGCCGAGCGGTTCGTTCTGCGGCCGGTCCGTGCCTTGGACCAGGGCATGCTTGAAATGCACGCAGGCGACGCCCGCGTGGCCCGGATGACCCGGAGCATTCCGCACCCGTTGCCGCCCGGTGCCGCGCAGGCCTTTGTCGCGCGCGCGCAGGACCCCGAGCGCACCGAGGACGTCTGGATCATGGACGGATCGGCAAGCGGATTTGGCGAGCTTTTGGGCGTGGTCGGGCTGGAACGCATGGACCGCGACCAGTGCGAAATCAGTTTCTGGGTGGTGCCGGGGCTTTGGGGCAGCGGCATCGCGACCGAGGCGGTTGGCGCGTTGATCGAGGCCAACCCCCTGAATTGCAAAACCGTTTTTGCCTCGGTGTTTCAGGACAACCCGGCCTCGTCGCGGCTGCTGAGCAACCTTGGCTTCGACTATATTGGCGACGCCGAATACCGCTCGGTGGCGCGCGATGCGATGGTGCCGACCTGGACATATATCCGGCAGATGGACGGGCCGCCAGAAGGCGCAAAAGCTTGAGACCCGCCGCAATTCCCCCTATCGCCTATTCCCGATGACCCGAAAGCGCCCGACATGAAGTTCCTGGACCTTGCCAAAGTCACTATCCGCTCGGGGGCGGGCGGGAATGGCTGCATCAGTTTCCGGCGCGAAAAATATATCGAATTCGGCGGGCCCGACGGTGGTAACGGCGGACGCGGCGGCGATGTGGTGGTCGAGGCGGTGGGCGGGCTGAACACGCTGATCGACTTTCGCTATCAACAGCATTTCCTTGCCCAGAAAGGGCAGGCGGGAATGGGCCGCCAGCGCACCGGACGCGACGGCGACGGCAAACTTTTGCGGGTCCCGGCCGGAACCGAAGTGCTGGACGAAGACGGCGCGACGGTGCTGGCCGATCTGCGCGCCGAGGGTCAAAGCGTTGTCATTGCCCGGGGCGGCAACGGCGGGTTCGGCAACCTGCATTTCAAAACTTCAACAAATCAGGCCCCGCGCCGCGCCAATTCGGGCCAAGACGCGGTCGAGCGCACGATCTGGCTGCGGCTGAAATTGATCGCTGATGTCGGGCTGTTAGGTCTGCCGAACGCAGGCAAGTCGACCTTTCTGGCGGCGACGTCAAACGCACGGCCCAAAATCGCGGATTACCCTTTTACAACATTGCACCCCAATCTGGGCGTGGTCGGCGTGGACGATTCCGAACTGGTCGTGGCTGACATTCCGGGATTGATCGAAGGCGCGCACGAGGGCCGTGGCGTTGGCGACCGGTTTCTGGGTCATGTCGAACGCTGTTGTGTGCTGTTGCATATTGTCGACGGCACGTCCGAAGACATCGCAAGTGATCACGCCACGATTATTCACGAACTTGAGGCCTACGGCGGCGCTTTGGCCGAAAAACCGCGGATCACCGCGATAAACAAGGTCGACGCGCTGGACACCGACACGCGCGCGGCGCGGATTGGCGACCTGCGGGACGCCGTCGGCGGTGATATTTCCGAGATGTCGGGGGTCAGCCGCGAGGGGCTGGACGCGGTGCTGCGGTTGCTGCGCGGTCATGTTGAGCAAAATCGCCGGGCCGCGCGCGAAGATGTGGAAGAGGTGGTGCCGTGGCGTCCGTGAGGTCTGCGAAACGGCTGGTCGTCAAGATCGGTTCGTCGCTGCTGGTCGGGCGCGACAACGGCGCGCTGAGGGCCGATTGGCTGGCCGGGCTGGCCGAAGACGTGGCGGCGGCGCGGGCGCGCGGGACGGATGTAATCGTGGTCTCGTCGGGCTCGATTGCGCTTGGCCGGGCCGCGCTTGGCCTTGCTGGACCCGATCTTTCGCTGGAACAAAGTCAGGCGGCCGCGGCGGTAGGGCAGATCAGGCTGGCGGGTGCCTATCAGGCGGCGCTGTCGCCACACGGGATCATTGCCGCTCAGATTCTGGTGACCCTTGAAGACAGCGCCAACCGCCGCCGGTATCTCAACAGCCGCGCAACGATGGAACAGCTTTTGGCGCTGGGCGTGGTGCCGATTGTCAACGAAAACGACACCGTCGCCACCGACGAGATCCGATATGGCGACAACGACCGATTGGCGGCCCAGGTGGCGGTCACAATCGGGGCCGATCAGCTGGTGTTGTTGTCGGATGTCGACGGCTTTTACGCGACCGACCCTGCGATCAACCCACAGGCGCAACGGTTTGATGTCATTGAGAAAATAACCCCAGAGATCGAGGCGATGGCGGGCGACACGGCCTCGGGCCTGTCGAAGGGCGGCATGAAAACCAAGCTGATGGCGGCCAAGACGGCAACCGGGGCCGGATGCGCGATGGTAATTGCCAAGGGTAATGTTCTGCGCCCCTTGCAGCACCTGGAAGATGGCGCGCCCGCGACATGGTTTCCGGCCCATACCGACCCGCAGGCGGCGCGCAAGCGCTGGATCGCGGCGATGAAGCCCCGGGGCGAGATCCGCGTCGACGCCGGTGCTGCGCGGGCGTTGATGGGCGGCAAATCGCTGTTGCCTGCCGGTGTGATCGAGGTCGAGGGCGACTTTGGCCGCGGCGATCCGGTGCGGATCCTGGATGCTGTGGGGAACCAGCTGGGGCAGGGGCTGACGCGTTACACCGGGGCCGAGGCGCAAGCGATCAAAGGTCGGCGGTCAGGTGACATTGAATCGTTGTTGGGCTATGCCGGACGCGCCGCTCTGATCCACCGGGACGATATGGTGCTATGAAAGACCTCGACGATATTCCCGCCGTCATGGCCGATATCGGCGCGCGCGCGCGGGCCGCGGCGGCCGGGCTTGCCTATGCCAGCGCCGAGCGCAAGCACGCGGCGCTGATTGGCGCGGCCGAGGCGGTGTGGACCCGCCGCGCCGAAATTATCGAGGCCAATGCGCAGGACATGGATTACGGGCGCGACAAAGGGCTGAGCGCGGCGATGCTCGACCGGCTGATGCTGGACGAGGACCGGGTTCGCGGTATCGTCGATGGCCTGCGGGCGGTCGCCGAGCAGCCCGACCCGATCGGCGAAGTCATTGAGGAATGGGACCAGCCGTCGGGTCTGAATTTCCGCCGCGTGCGGACGCCCCTGGGCGTGATCGGGGTGATCTATGAAAGCCGCCCGAACGTGACCGCCGATGCCGGTGCGTTGTGCCTGAAGGCTGGAAATGCCGTCATATTGCGGGGTGGTTCGGAAAGCTTCCATTCGTCAGGCGCGATCCACGCCTGCCTGGTGGATGGGTTGCGCGGGGCCGGCCTGACCGAGGATGCGATCCAGCGGGTGCCGACCCGCGACCGGGCCGCGGTCAGCGAGATGCTGGTCATGACCGATTATATCGACGTTATCGTGCCGCGCGGTGGCAAGGGGCTGGTGGGGCTGGTTCAGGCCGAGGCGCGGGTTCCGGTATTCGCGCATCTTGAGGGCATTGTCCATATCTACATCGACGCCGCCGCGGATGCCGACAAGACCCGGGCGGTGGTGATCAACGCCAAGACCCGGCGCACCGGCATCTGCGGGGCCGCCGAATGCCTGCTGATCCACGAAGGCGCGCTGGCGCTTGGCAAAACGGTGATCGCCGATCTGGTGGCGGCAGGGGTCGAGGTGCGCGGTGATGCGCGGTTGCAGAGTGAAAACGGTGTAGTACCGGCGCAGGAAGACGATTGGGGCCGCGAGTTTCTCGACATGAAGATCGCTGCGAAAGTTGTTGATAACATTGATGATGCGATCACCCACATTCGCAA
>JAKZRT010000142.1:0-6792 GCA_047518005.1 Brevirhabdus sp. | reverse complement strand
CGGCCCACGTAATCGTCCACTGCTTCCGGCAGAAGCAGAACCTGAGAGCGGTCAATGCCAGGAATGTGTCTCATGGCGGACTCTAACATCGCCATGAGCCGGACGGAATCCCCCGCCACCCAGAGTTTTCACACGGTCTGGTTCGGAAAGGCGCACCGAGTTATTGGTGACTTGAACGCTTAGTTCGACCTTGGGATGGGCCGCACTGAACCGCGCAAAATACGGCATCAGCACCGTCGATGCCATGTTGGCAATGGCTGAGACCCGCAGCTCGCCTGCGACGTCTTCGTCTTGGCCGCCGACCGCCCCTTCAAAGGACAACATCTCGTTCTCGATACGGCAAGCAGAATGCTTCAACTATTCTCCGGCCTCGGTCAGGACATAGCCGGACGATTTGCGTTCAACCAACGGGGTAGCGAGCTTTTTCTCCAACGCACGAATGCGGCGCGAAACGGTGGAATGTTGTACGCCTAACCGCTTGGCAGCTCTGCTGAAAGATCCCTCGCGGGCCACGGCCAGGAATATCCGCGCGTCGTCCCATTGCATCCGGTTTCCCCTGCCATGTGCATTATTGCAAAACGGTTTTCGATTTTTCACGAATTCCCAAAAACGTTATCCGGTGCGACCATTTTAGCAAGGATAAACTATTTCGGTAATTCAGCTTAACAAGGGAGAACACGATGTCCGTCGAACACATCCAGAATTCAGTCAATGATGTTATCGCCTACTTGAAAGAGAACCCGCAAGACGCGCTGAGCACCAGTCCGCCGATCACTGCGGTCATGGAAGACGGCCTGCGGTGCCGGGCCACCGGGACAAACGGCCGGTCCATCGTAACCGATATGCCCAAAGCCGTCGGCGGGGGCGGCACGGCACCGTCTCCGGGCTGGCTGGCACTGGCGGCGCTCGCAACCTGCGACGCCACCAGAATAGCATTGCGCGCCGCAGAGTTGGGGATAACGCTGGATACGCTCGAGGTCACGGCCGACAGCGTTGACGACGACCGCGGCCTGTTCGGCTTGGACAAATCTGTTCCTGCCGGTTCCTTAAGCCTGCGAACCCGCGTTTCGATTGGTGCTGCCGGAGTGGGCGAAGAAAACCTGCGCGAGATTGTCGATTTCGCGGTAACCCATTCGCCGGTGGCTGACGGCTGTCGCCGCGCGACGCCTTCAACGGTCGAGGTCAAGATAGCCTAACCGCCGATACCAAAAAGCAATGTTCCGTGCCAGTCGATGTGCGTGTTTTCATGGGCTGCACCATCTTTGCTCTTATCAAATTGTCGATAATCCGCGGCCGTCGGTGCCGGTAACAGGCCCCCACCCCGGTTAAAAAACGGCGAAAGCTGAAACCCAACTCGAATTAAGGAGATATCAAAAATGACTACGACTCTCTACTCCCGCCTTGGTGGCTATGACGCAATTGCAGTGTTCGCAACCAAACTGATCGGCCAGGCACAACAGGATGATATTCTTGGACGCTTTTGGGAAAATCGTGGTGCCGACCGCAACGCCCGCGATCTGCAAGTTCTGATTGACTATCTGGTCAATCAAACCGGCGGACAGATGTATTATACCGGTCGCGATATGGCCCTTGCGCATCAGGGGATGGGGATAACCCAAACCGACTGGTCCCGATTTATTGAGATCGTCGTCAGCGTTGCAGGCGCGCTTGGGGTTGGCGCAACCGAAGCGGGCGAGGTGATGGCCTTCCTCGATAGTCTCAAAGCCGATATCGTGACAGCATAAGCCCAAGTCCGTAGTCACCAAACCCCGCCAGGTTCCTTTCAAAGGGCCTGCAACCACCCCACACCGTCTTTCAGCGAAAACCAAGTGAATGTAGAGGACGCGATGAGCAACAATTCCCAAACAAGAGATGGTGGCTGCACATGCGGCCATGTGCGGTATCGGGTGACCTCGGAACCCATGATCGTACATGGCTGCCACTGCCGCGGCTGTCAGAAAAACTCCGGTTCTGCCTTTGCTCTGAACGCCCTGTTTGAGGCTGATCGGGTGGCGCTGGTTTCGGGTGAAGTCGAGAACGTTACGGTTCCGACGCCCAGTGGCACCGGCCAAGACATTACCCGATGCTCTAAATGCAAAGTCGCGGTTTGGAGCAACTACAACATGGGCGGCCTGCGGAAACGTATTAGGTTCATTCGCGTCGGCACGCTTGATGACCCGGACCAAATGCCGCCGGACGTGCATATTTACATATGTTCAAAACAGCCATGGGTCATTCTGCCAAAAGAAGACCGGAGGGTTGACGCGTTTTATGAGTTCAACGAGACTTGGTCGCCCGAGAGCATGGAACGTCTGGCAAAGATCAAAAAATCCGCTGGCATCAAGATTTCTTGAAGAAAAACAGAGGACTTGGCGTATTTGCGGCGAATCTGGCATTGATGTTTTCAAACATCGCTAGTGTCGATGGTGAAGTGCTCGGAGCCACAAGAGGGCAACCGCAAGGCGCTGTCCCGGAATTTATGCCAGCTCCCCGACCCGAGCTGCCGAAGTGGCTAAATGAGGACTTCTGCGCTTTCCACGAACGGCAGCAATGCGAAATCTGCACCTCTGCATTTAGCGCTTTGATGAAAGATCAGGTTTGCGCCGTTATTTTGTTTTCGTTAGAATACTGTGGCTGCGAGATACTGGTATCTCTATCGCGTAGGTTTGGGCGGTGGGCTCAACCGATCGACGCAACACTTTAATCTTTAGAGAAAGATGGAGTGTTGAGCATGAAGTATCGTGGCGTCCGGTTGCATTCGGTAGCTCCTATCCGAAACCTGTAGCAAATCGGGTGCAAGTGGCTTCCAACTCAGGCTAACTCGGTACAACGCTTTTCCAGAAAAGCGAATACAAAACAGCAGGTTATGCAAGCTGATCAAGCCCGGTCCAAGCCGGTGCAAGCACAGCAAAGTGCGCGCAGCGTGGAGACCAGTAAGTGTTTGTTTCGCAAGGATATAGCTGCACTGCGGACCCGCTCAAGAACCCGCCCTCGCAAGAAGGCAGGCCCCGACAATCCGCTAAGTGCTTGATTTCGCAGTGGTGAGCCCGACAGGGATCGAACCTGTGACCCACTGATTAAAAGTCAGTTGCTCTACCAACTGAGCTACGGGCCCACTCAAGGCGCTCGTTTAGAAAACCCGCCCATCCGGGTCAAGCGGAATTCGCGGAACTGCCAAGGAAGACTCGCAAATGCAGGGCGCCGGGGCTATATCGCCCGCCATGGCTGATGCGCCCAATATATCCGGCCTGCCGTTCATGAAAATGCACGGGGCGGGCAATGACTTTGTGGTGATCGATACCCGGGGCACGGGCGCGGCGGTCAGCCCGGCTCTGGCGCGGGCGCTTGGCGACCGGCATCGGGGTGTGGGGTTTGACCAGTTGGCCGAAATAATGGGGCCGCAGGATGGGGCCGATGCCACGCTGCGGTTCTGGAACGCCGACGGCTCGACCGCCGGGGCCTGCGGCAACGCCACCCGGTGCGTGGCCGAACATCTGCTGGCAGGCAACAGCGCCATGACGCTGAAAACCGAACGCGGGCTGCTGCGCGCCGAGCGGGCGGGCGACGAGGTGCGTGTCAACATGGGCGCGGCCCAGCTTGGTTGGGCTGAAATCCCGCTTGCCGAGGCCGTGGATACAGATCATCTGCCCATCGACGGTGACCCGGCCGCGGTTGGCATGGGCAACCCCCATTGCGTTTTCTTTGTCGAAAACGCTGAAAGCGTCGATGTCGCCGCGCGCGGATCGGCAATCGAACACCATCCGCTTTTCCCCCAGGCCACCAACGTCGAGTTTGCCCAGGTCCACGCCCGCAACGACATCCGCATGCGGGTCTGGGAACGCGGGACCGGCGTCACACTGGCCTGCGGTTCCGGCGCTTGCGCGACCGCCGTGGTTGCGCACCGCCGCGGCTTGACCGACGCGCGGGTCCGCATCGAGGCGGACGGCGGCTGGCTCGAGATCGAGCTGACCGAAGACGGCATCTGGATGTCCGGTCCCACGGCTTTTGTCTTTGACGGCGTCCTGACGCCAGAATTTCTGGCGGACCTTGTCTGATGGACCGCCGCGCGCCGATTATTTCCAACCACGGTTGTCGTCTGAATTCCTATGAATCGGCGGCCATGGGCGAACTTGCCGCCGCCGCCGGCTTGTCGGATACCGTGATCATCAACACCTGTTCCGTAACAGCGCAAGCGGTTCGCAAAGCGCGTCAGGACATACGACGCCAGCGCCGCGAGAACCCGAACGCGCGCATCTTGGTAACCGGGTGCGCAGCCCAGATCGACCCGCAAAGCTTTGCCGAGATGGACGAGGTTACCACCGTCATCGGTAATGCCGAGAAAATGCGCCCCGCCACCTGGTCAGCCCTTGCCACCGGCGCGACCGAGCCCGTGCAGGTCAACGACATCATGTCGGTCACCGAAACCGCCGGCCACTTGATCGACGGGTTCGGCACCCGAAGCCGCGCCTACGTTCAGGTGCAAAACGGCTGTGACCACCGCTGTACCTTTTGCATCATCCCTTACGGTCGCGGCAATTCACGCTCGGTCCCTGCGGGTGTTGTGGTCGATCAGATCCGGCGTCTGGTCGATGTCGGCTTTAATGAGGTGGTGCTGACCGGCGTTGACATGACATCCTGGGGGGGTGACCTGCCCGGCGCGCCGCGATTGGGTGATCTGGTGCGGCGTATCCTGAAATTGGTCCCCGACCTGGCGCGCCTGCGCATTTCGTCGATCGACTCGATCGAGGCCGATGATGCCCTGATGGCAGCACTGGCCGAGGAACAGCGGCTGATGCCGCACCTGCACCTCAGCCTGCAGGCCGGCAATGACATGATCCTGAAACGCATGAAGCGCCGCCACCTTCGCGCCGATGCCATCGCGTTCTGCGACCGCGCGCGGTGCCTGCGGCCCGACATCACATTTGGGGCTGACATCATCGCAGGATTTCCAACCGAATCCGAAGCGATGTTCGAATATTCCCTGCAATTGGTGGACGACTGCGGCCTGACCTGGCTGCACGTCTTTCCCTATTCGCCGCGCCCCGGCACCCCGGCGGCGCGTATGCCGCAGGTCGATGGTCCTGCGATCCGCGACCGCGCCGCGCGCCTGCGCGTGGCCGGAGACGCGGCGGTTGCCCGGCACCTCGCTGATCAGGTCGGCCAGACCCGCACTGTCCTGATGGAAAGCCCGCGCCTGGGTCGGACCGAGCATTTTGCCCAAGTGACCTTTGGCACCGATCAACCCGTGGGCCAGATCGTTCCGGCGCGCATCAGCGGTGTGAACGCAGGTCGGCTGGTTGCCTGACACGCGCCCGATCCTTTACAGCTTCCGGCGCTGCCCCTACGCCATGCGCGCACGGCTGGCTATCGCCAGCGCCGGCGTGACCTGCGATCTGCGCGAGGTTGTGCTGCGCGACAAGCCGCCGGAATTTCTGGACACCTCGCCTTCGGCCACTGTGCCGTGCCTGAAAACCGGCACTTTGGTGATCGACGAAAGCCTCGATATCATGATCTGGGCGCTCGAGGCGCACGACCCAGAGCGCTGGCTCGATATGCCGCCATCAGGCCGCGAGCTGATCGCGCAGGCCGATGGCCCCTTCAAATCTGCCCTCGATCACTACAAGTACGCGTCCCGCCACGCTGATCTTGACCCTTTGGCCGAACGGGAGACCGCCGCTGGGTTCCTGCGCCGGCTCGACGCAACGCTGCACGGCAAAGGCTGGCTTTTCGGCAGCCGCCCGGCGCTTGCCGACATGGCCATCGCGCCATTCGTCCGACAATTCGCCCACGTCGATCTGGACTGGTTTGGTGCGCAACCCTGGCCTGATCTGATCGCTTGGGTCACCGCCTTCAAAGCTTCGGACCGCTTCGCGGCAATCATGGCCAGATACCCAAAGTGGCAGGACGGGGACAAGGCCACGCGTTTCCCGGCCTGATAGGTCCTGCCTCAGGCCGCCATCCGCGCCCGCGCCACGCTGATCTTCAAAGCGGCCTCAGCCGCCTCGCGCCCCTTTTCCACAAAATGCGCCTTGAAAACCCGCATGTGGTGATCGGTGTCCTGGTAGTGATGCGGGGTCAACGCCACCGACAGAACCGGCACGCCGGTCTCCAGACCCGCCTGCATCAGCCCGTCGACCACCGCCTGCGCCACAAAATCGTGGCGGTAAATTCCGCCATCCACGATCAACGCCGCCGCAACCACAGCGCCGTACCGCCCCGACCGCGCCAGATCGCGCGCCAACAGGGGCAATTCAAACGCGCCGGGCACATCGAAGACGTCAACGTGCCGATCGGGAATGACCCCCAGAAATCCGTCGAGGGCTTGATCGACTATCTCGGCGTGCCAGCCGGCTTTGACAAAAGCATATCGGGTGTGTGTCATCGTTATCTCCTTTCGTAAAAGCGACACATGTCACCCAAGGCGATAACGGGCGCACTTCCCCGCAAGGGGGCGGCGCGCCACATTCTCTTCCATCCGGACTTTCACCGTCGGCTCTGGCCTCGCACCAGATCTGCTGACCCCGGAATTTCCGGGCGCTCGCGGGCTTGCGGGGTCGGGCCGCCGCATACCGCCGGAGGGGAATTTCACCCCGCCCTGAGAATGGCACCACCGTCATCAGTCGAGCGTCGGAAGTCAAGATCTGTGCTAACGACTGTCGGTAACACGCGATATGTCCGGTTTATGTACCAGATGATCTGTCCGGTTTTAGAACGCCTCCAAGCCATGGAGGGAGGCGATGCGTCGGACGGAGCAGGTACAGGGACTGAGATTGATGAAGTTCGAGGAGGTTT
>JAKZRT010000141.1:0-15067 GCA_047518005.1 Brevirhabdus sp. | reverse complement strand
GCTGACAGGATGTATCGCTTGCATAGCAGGCTCCATTTCTCACATTAGCCCCTGACGGTCTGGCATTATTATGGGACCTGCTTAACAAAGTTTTTACGTCGATGAAGAAACGGTCGCGGTGGTTAACGGGGCTGGCGGTCCCGATTGGGGGTTTCAAGGTTGAAACCATTCTCAAATGGTTGTAATCATTGGCGAAAAGTGTTTGCGCGTGTGGTTTCGGATACCAGAACTATCCCGTCGGGGGAACCATGAATGCGCATCCTAGGGGGATTGCGCCTAGTCTTTTTTGCAGAAATAGAGCGCGATGTAGGGGGGCATGTTGTTGTGGGGTTGGGAGTCGCCCATGTCAAATTCTCGCATGTATTCGCCAGTATACGGCCCGGCTATGGGTACGTGTCGCTTTGCATCTGTCGGTGGTGGTAATGGTTTATTGTCCAAAACAGACAGCAGCCCATGATTGTGCTTCGGAATTTGCGGTTCGGTCAGGGTCACGGTTTCTTCGCCATCATGACCGCGATATTTATATTGAGTCAGAGATACTGTTGTCGCCAAATTATTATCGAGTCCAAACGTCGCGCCGATCATAAACCGGCTCTGCGCTTCGGCGAAGGGCGACCATCCATTGGGGCAGCTGTCGGGCGTATCAAAGGCAACCACCGCGTGTTGCGGGACTGAGCTCAGGGCGCTGACCGGGTGCGGGTGGCCAGCCAGAGACTGAAGCTCGGATTCCGGGACACCGCCCAATAATTTGATCAAAGTCCCGTCTGAAAATGTCTGCCACAGTAGCGCCAAGGCTCCAATAATAACTGCGCTCAGGACCGCAACGCCGACTTTTTCTCCAATATTCGTAAACATTCAAACCTCCATCATCGAAATATCGGGCAGTATACCACGTTTTCGGCGGATTGGGTCCGCGACTTTTCTCTATGAACTGCCTGATCAACCATTCTTCCCGGGACATCAGCCCCGGATCGCGCCTGCCCGCCCCATGGCGGGCGCGATTCTCGCTCCCGCCCGGGCAGGCGCGATCCTCGTAATCATTTGAGATGTCCCAAAAAAGCGGGCGACCCGAGGGCCGCCCAGTCCAACAGGGAGTTGGAAGTTGTTCGCAGTCCCGGATCAAGTCCGGGACGCGATGCGTTATTTCAACCGGTTGGCGATCAGGTCTTCGACCACCGCCGGGTCGGCCAGCGTCGAGGTGTCGCCTAGCGCGCCGTAGTCGTCCTCGGCGATCTTGCGGAGTATCCGCCGCATGATCTTGCCCGAACGCGTCTTGGGCAGGCCGGGGGCCCATTGGACATGGTCGGGGCTGGCGATGGGGCCGATTTCGCGGCGGACATGGCCGCGCAGTTCGACCTTCAACTCGTCGGTGTATTCCTCGCCCGCCATCAGCGTGACATAGCAATAGATGCCCTGGCCCTTGATGTCGTGCGGGTACCCCACAACGGCGGCTTCGGCGACCTTTTCATGCGCCACCAATGCGCTTTCGACCTCGGCGGTGCCCATCCGGTGGCCCGAGACGTTGATCACGTCGTCAACCCGCCCGGTGATCCAATAGTACCCGTCGGCGTCGCGCTTGCAGCCGTCACCGGTGAAATAATAGCCTTTGTAATCAGCGAAGTACGTCGCCACGAACCGGTCGTGGTCGCCGTAGATGCTGCGCATCTGGCCGGGCCAGGATGTTTTCATACAAAGCACGCCTTCGGCCTCGGTCGTGGTGATCTCGACCCCGGTCGCAGGGTCCAGGATCGCCGGTTCGACCCCGAAAAACGGCAGCGTGCACGACCCCGGTTTGGTCGTCGTGGCGCCGGGCAGCGGGGTTAACAGATGGCCGCCGGTCTCGGTCTGCCACCAGGTGTCGACGATCGGGCAGGTGCCGCCGCCCACGACCTCGTTATACCAGTTCCAGGCCTCGGGGTTGATCGGCTCGCCCACTGTGCCCAGCACCTTCATCGCCGAAAGGTCGTGCTTTTGCACCCACTCCGGACCCTGCGCCATCAGGGCGCGGATGGCAGTGGGCGCGGTGTAGAACTGGTTGACCCCATGCTTTTCGCAGACCGCCCAGAACCGTCCCGCGTCGGGATAGGTCGGGATGCCCTCGAACATCAGCGTGGTGGCACCATTGGCGAGCGGCCCGTAGACGATATAGCTGTGGCCGGTGACCCAGCCCACGTCCGCCGTGCACCAGTAGATATCGCCGTCGTGGTAATCAAAAACGTATTCGTGGGTCATCGAGGCCCAGACCAGGTAGCCGCCGGTGGTGTGGACAACCCCCTTGGGCATTCCCGTCGAGCCCGAGGTGTAAAGGATGAAAAGCGGGTCTTCGGCGTTCATCGGCTCGGCCGGACATGTGGCGCTGGCATCGGCCATCAGCGCCTCGTACGAATGATCGCGGCCCGGTTTCATGCCCGGCCCGCCGCCGGTGCGGCCGACAACCAGCATCGCCACGTCGCCGCAGATCTCCATGGCTTTGTCGGCATTGGCCTTCAGCGGCGTATTCTTGCCGCCGCGCGGGGCCTCGTCAGCGGTGACCAACAGCGCGGCGCTGCACCCCGCGACCCGCGCCGCCAGCGCGTCGGGCGAAAAGCCGCCAAAGACGATGGAATGAACGGCCCCGATGCGCGCGCAGGCCAGCATCGCATAGGCGGCTTCGGGGATCATCGGCATATAAAGCACCACCCGGTCACCCTTTTTGATGCCGAGGCCCTTCATAACGTTGGAAAGTTTGTTCACCTGGCGCGAAAGCTCGTTATAGGTGATGTGCTTGTCGACTTTGGGGTCGTCGCTTTCCCAGATGATCGCGGTCTGTTCGCCGCGGCTGGCCAGGTGCCGGTCAATGCAGTTGGCGGCGACGTTCAGGACCCCGTCCTCAAACCATTTGATCGAGACATCGGGATGCGCGTAGGTGACATCTCTGACCTTGGTGAACGGCGTGATCCAGTCGATACGCTGCCCATGCTCGGCCCAGAACGCATCCGGATCGGCGATCGAGGCGGCGTACATCGCGTCGTATCTGGCCGCGTCGATATGGGCGGTGGCGACAAAGTCGGGCGCGGGGGGGTAGGTGGCATCGGTCATGTCGGTTCCGTGGTCAAGGGGCGGCTTTTGCGCCGCGTTGCATCAAGCCAGAGGCCCCGGATCAAGTCCGGGGCACGGGTTTCGGACGGGTCTCAGATGGCCAGATATTCGGCGCGCAGCTTTTCGTCGTCCAGCACTTTCTGGGCGCTGTCGTCATAAACCACCTTGCCGGTGTCCAATATCACGGCGCGGTCAGCAAGTCGGAGCGCCGCCACGGCGTTCGCTTGGACGATCACGGATGTGATGCCCTGGTCGCGGATGCGGTCGAGCGTCTTGGCAATTTCCTGCACGATAACCGGTGCAAGCCCCGCGTAGGGCTCGTCAAGCAAGAGCACCTTGATGCTGCGGGCCAGCGCCCCGCCGATGGCCAGCGCGAAGATCGCCGAGGCGATGACCGCAAGCGCGATGGCCGGGATAACGTTGTAGGTGAACACCTTGAATATCCACACCGCCCAATAGCTGCCGATGCCCAGAAGGCCCACGGTTTCGCGGTTGGCCAATCCGGCGCGGACAACCATGCCGAAGGTGGTGAATTGCAAAAAAGCCGAAGACGCCGGCGATGATCAGCAGGGCAAAAGCGAAATGGACCATCCGCCAGATCGGATAGATTATGGCGTTGGCGTTGAATCCTTATCCAGCGACCCTTTCAGCGCGTCAGGCGCCGGGGTCTGGAGCGGGTTGGCACCGAAATGGTATTTGATGATTTCCTGCAGCACGATGGCCAGGCCGAATGTGACAAGGATCAGATCGGCGTGCGGACGCTTTTAGAAATGCTTGATCAGCCCGCGTTCCGTCACCAAGCCGATGGTGACAGTGCGCTGGCCGCGCGGACGCGACCAACGATTTTGTCAGTGTACGTCAGGCACCGGCGTTGCACGCACCCAGCTCGCCACCGGCGAACATCGGGTGGTCGGGCGCGTATTCGACCTGAGCACGCGGCGTTACTTCGACAACTTCCAGCGTGTCACAGGCGTTGGTCGGGTTTTCGTTGCCGCGCACAACCAGCACGTCCCTGGAGCACTGGTGGTCATCGGCGCGGGAGGGCGTCGGATCGTTGCCAAGACCGTCAAATTCAAACCCTTGTCGTAACTGTTTGGCCAGGGTGGTGGCGCGTTTGCGCTGCGCATGCCGGTCAAAATTGCGCTGACGGGCGCTTGAGGCCCGGTCCGGTTACCTGAGTGTTCGCAGAGCAGAGCAGAGTAGAGCAGGGCAGAGCAGGGCGCGCCCCGCCCGAGGGTTTGCGCCGCGCTGGCGCGCGTCGCTACGCGGGCGAGGGGCGCTGCCCCTCGCGCTCCCCGGAGTATTTTTGGCAAAGTGATAATGCGAGGAGCGCCGGCGCTTGATCTTGGTCTGGGTCAAAAATTCGCCGCCGGATGCAGGTGCCAGGTGGATGTCTTGGGGTGCAGGCGCGTTCTTTGGCGGCCGGTCCGCATCGGTGGGCAAAGGGTGCGCTAAATTTAAGGGTTCATCAACCTTGGGCGGGCATCTTCCGGACCAGTGAAACGGAACCGGGACAGACGCAATGGCCGACGGCGAAACCGGGGCGGCTGACAGCATTCTGCGACGCATGATCGGGGCCCGGCGCGACGAAGCGCCGCCGCCTTTGACGGTCCATCGCGCGCTGCGGCTGGCGCTGTCGCAGCTGGCTGATGAAATGTTCGAACTGGATATCGAGGTGCGCGGCATCGAAGATGAGCAGGTCGATCAGTCGGGTGCCGCGCAGACGCTTTTAGAGCACGCAGTTTTTTTCCTCGTCGAAGGTCCGAACGGCGGAACCGGGATGGCGATCGTCTCGCGCGACCTGGTGGCCGCGTTGATCGAAGTTCAGACCATGGGCGAAGTGACCTCGCGCGCCGCACCCGAGCGCGACGCGACGCCGACCGATGCGGCCATGGTCGAGGGCTATGTCGATGCCGCTCTGGTCCGGGTTGGCGGCATGCTGGCCGAGGTGTCGGGCGAGGAATGGACCGGCGGCCAGCGGCTGGGACGGGCGGTGTTCGATCTGCACCAGATCCCGTTGGAACTGCCCGATATCGGGTACCGCCGCTTGCGCGTGGCCATCGGATTTGGCGCTGACAGCAAAGAGGGCGAGCTGGTGGTCATTCTGCCAACGCGCCTTGTGGCACCCGCCGGGGTCGACCTGGGCCGCCAGGCGGCCGAAGCGGCGCGCGACTGGCAGGACACGGTCGAAACCTCGGTTCTGGCCAGCGAGGCGCAACTCAGCGCCATCCTCTGCCGCCTGTCCAAAAGCCTCGCCGGGATCCGGGCTCTGAAGCCCGGTGACCGGATCGAAGTGCCGGCAAAGGCCATTGCCAACGTGCGCCTTGAGGGTCTCGACCGACGGTTGGTGGCACAGGGCAGGCTGGGCATGGCCAACGGGCACAAGGCGATCAGGCTGGGCCAGGTTGGCAAGAATGGGCAAAGCGCCGTCCAGCCAACCGAGATCGACGGAACTGCAGAGGTTGTGGAAGATCAGATCGACCTTGATGCGCTGGGTCTTGGCGACGGGCCCGCGCCCGATCTGGAACCGGCGACCTTGGGGCTGAGTCCGGGTCTGGGGGTGCCTCTCACACCGAAGGACCTGCCCGACATCGGCGAAGATGATGGATTTTCAAGACTTCCCGACTTGCCCAACCCGAGTGACCCGCCGTCAACCGACGTGGCACCGCTCGACATCGATGGGCTTTCCGAGGGTTTGAACGCCGACACGACATTGCCGGTGGACGATCTGCCCGATCTCGATATCAAACCGATGACCGTCGATATTGAATAGGAAGTGGTGCGCGGCGCGCAGCGAAAGCGGGGCAGTCAGCCGATGGTCGGCGGCTCGCCAGCAGGGCAAAGCGGGCTTTCCCGCGCCTCGGGCGGGCAATTCAATCGGCGGTCACGCCAGGCTGATGCGCCCGCTGCGCCAACGCCTCGATCTGGGCCCGCAGCCCCGCAAGGTCATATCCTGCCGCCGTGGCCGCCGCCAAGATATCGTCGGTTGCCATCTTGCCGGACTGGCTCAGCGCCCAGGCAGTCGCCGAGCGCGTGCCCGACCGGCAATAGGCAAAGACCGGGCCGTCAGCAGCAGCGGCCAACGCGCCCTGGGCAATCACGTTTTCCATGGTCATGCCGCTGCCCGAGATGATGTTTTCGGCCCAGGTCAGCCCGGCGGCCTCGGCGGCGGCCCTGACCGCCGATGCGCAAATATCCAGGCCTATTTCTGCGTCGGGTCGGTTGCAGATCACGCAGGTGAAACCCGCCGTCGCTATCGCGGCCATGTCACTGGGGTCGATCTGCGGCGAGACCGCAAAATCCGGGGTCAGGTGGCGAATATCCATGGGTCCCGATTATCCGCTCTGCCCGACTGCGTCCAGCCGTCCGCGGATCGGGGGTGCTGCCAGCATTCCGGCGAGCATCGCCGCCAGGAATACCATCCCGCCAGTACCGCCAAAGCTGAGCGATGCGATGGCCGGCCCGGGACAGAAGCCCGAAAGCCCCCAGCCAGCGCCAAACATGACCGAGCCGACCACAATGCCGCGCCCGATATTTGGGTCTGCGGGTGCCGGGAATGCGCCGCCCAACAGCGGCGCGCGTCCGCGCGTCCAGATCCAGGCAAAGGCCATCGGAACCACCGCGCCGCCCAGAACAAACGCCAGTGTGGGATCCCAATCCCCAAAAATATCAAGCCATCCCTGGATCTTGCGGGTATCGGTCATGCCCGAGATCAGTAACCCGGTTCCACCGACGGACCCGGCCAGAAACGCTGCTATCATCCGCATCAGATGACCCCCAGACCGTGCCGGAACAGAACCATCACGATCCCGCCGGCTAGAATGTAGAAAACCGTCGCAACGATGCCGCGCAGGCTGAGCCGCGATATGCCGCAGACCCCGTGGCCCGATGTACAGCCGTTGGCAATGCGGGTGCCCGCGCCGACCAACAGCCCCGCCACAATCAATATTCCCAGATTGCCGGTCACATTGGTCGAGGCACCGCCCATGGCCACCGCGATCAGCCCGGGAACCACGAAAACGCCCGCGAGAAAGGCCGCGCGTTCGGCGCCGTTCGAGCGACCGGAACCGTCGACCAGCCCGCCAACGATCCCGGATATACCCATGATCCGGCCGTTGATCAAAAGGTACATGGTCGCAGCCAGCCCGATCATCAGCCCGCCACCCAGGCCCCACAGCCATTCAGATTGCATGGTGTTCTCCTCAGAGTTTGTTCACCGGCACTTTCAGAAACACGGTGCCGTCTTTTTCCGGCTCGGGCATCTTGCCCGCGCGCATGTTCACTTGCAACGACGGGACGATCAGTTTGGGCATGCCAAGCGATGCGTCCCGGTCCTCGCGCATTTTCACAAATTCCTTCCGGCTCTTGCCCGCCACGTGCACGTTCATCGCCCGTTGCTCGCCAACCGTGCTTTCCCAGGCGAACTCGTCCCGGCCCGGTGCCTTGTAGTCGTGGCACACGAATATCCGCGTGTTGTCGGGCAGGGCGAGAATGCGCTGAACGCTGGCAAACATCGTTTCGGCCGAGCCGCCGGGAAAATCACAGCGCGCGGTGCCGAAATCGGGCATGAAAAGCGTGTCACCGACAAAAGCAGCGTCACCGATGACATAGGTCATGCAGGCTGGTGTGTGGCCGGGCGTGTGCATCACGTCACACCGCATCTGTCCGATCATGACGCTGTCGCCCTCGCCAAAGAGCTGGTCAAACTGTGACCCGTCGCGCTGAAATTCGGTCCCTTCGTTGAAAACCTTGCCAAAGAGATCCTGCACGATGGTGATATTTTTCCCGATCCCGATCTTGCCGCCCAGTTTTTCCTGAAGATAGGGTGCTGCCGAAAGGTGATCGGCGTGAACGTGGGTCTCAAGAATCCATTCGATTTTCAGTCTCTGATCGCGGACATGGTCGATCAGCAAATCGGCTGACGTGGTATTTGTGCGCCCGCTGGCATAGTCAAAATCGAGCACTGAATCGATAATTGCCGCCGACGACCCGTTCGGGTCTCGGGCGACGTAAGATATTGTGTTCGTGTCATAATCAAAGAACGACTGGATTATCGGGTCCATGTTTCACCTTCGCTTCGGCTAATATATAAAAAATCGAATATGACTTCACAAGACCGGCGGTTTTGACCAGTATCAAGGTGGGTTTTCCTGCTCGCGCGCAGGTTTACCTTACACCGACGCAGGCCGAGGATGCCACGAAAGATCGGCCAGAGCCGAAAAACTTGGATTTGAATCCGCGAGCGGCGTTGATTTGCCGGGCCACGGCTGGAACTATGGGGCCATGGCAGTGACGAAAGACAATGACAGCTTGGCGCGCGTGGATCGGGGCAAAGGCGCGCGCCGAGGGACTGTGGCGTGAGCGGCGTTACCCTCAGCCGCGAGGGGCCGATCCAGGTGCTGTGCCTCAGCGCGCCGCCGGTGAATGCGTTGAGCCGCGCGGTGCGGCAGGGGCTGTGGGATGGAGTTGACCGGGCGCTGGCGGACGACGCCGTCAAGGGTATCCTGATCGAAGGCACGGGCCGGTCGTTTTCGGTCGGGGCGAATATCCGCGAATTAGGGCGGCCCGAAGCACCGGGGCTCGGCGAACTTTGCACATTCATTGAAAACAGCCCCAAACCGGTCTTGGCACTTATCCATGGTCAGACCCTTGGCGGCGGGCTGGAATTGGCGCTGGCGGCTCATTACCGCATGGCGGTTCCGGGCGCGCAGATCGGGCTGCCCGAGATCAAGCTGGGGCTTTTGCCAGGTGCCGGCGGCACCCAACGGCTGCCGCGGCTGACCGGGGCCGACGCGGCGCTTGAAATGATGGTGTCGGGAAAGTCGGTCAGCGCGGCACAGGCGGTTGATCTGAAAATCGTCGACCGCTTTGCCGGGGATGATCCACATGCCGATGCGCGCAATTGGCTTTTGCAGATCATCGACAAGGCCCCTGGCCCGCGACCGGCGTCACGGTTTCAGGGATGCGGCGGCCTATCAAAGCGACTGCAATACCTGGACCGGGGCGCTTGAAGGACGAAAGCCGCAAGCGCTGTCACGGATCGTTGCCTGCGTCCAGGCGGCTTTGTTGTTGCCGTTCGAGGCCGGGTTGGCGTACGAGGCCACGGCCTTTGCCGATTGCCTGAATTCCGACACCTCGCGCGCGCTGCGCCATATTTTTCTAGCCCAACGCGCGGCAGTCAGGGCGGTTCGTGCGTCGCCGCCCGAAGACCTGAAGCGCGTCGGTGTCATTGGTGGCGGCCGAATCGGGGCCGATCTGGCGCGCGCCTGTCTCGATGCGGGCTTGTCGGTCACGCTGCTGGAACAAGACAGCTATGCCGCCGAAAAGGCCGAACGCAGCGTTGCCCAAGGGTTTGACCGCCACGTTGCGCGTGGCCGGCTGACGTCCCAAGTGCGCGCCAAGCGCCTGGGCCGGCTGAGCTGCGAGATTGGGGCCTTTTCGCTGAGTGGTGCGCAATTCGTGATCGATTGCGTCGACGAGGATCTGGCGCTGAAACGGCGCGTGCTTCGCGATGCAGCGCAGAGCGTCGGCGAGGCGGTGCCGCTGGCCTCGGCCAGCTCGTGGCTTGATCTTGAGGCGCTTGGGGCCAGCATTCCCGTCGCCGAGCGCTTTTTGGGGCTGCATTTTTTGGCCCCCTCGGAAACCGTACGGCTGGTCGAACTGGTGCCAACATCGGCAACCAGCGACGCGGTCGCCGCCGCCGCGGCCGCCCTGGTTCGCCGGTTGGGCAAAGTTGCGGTGCGGACCGGCCCGCGGCCGGGATACATAGTAAATCGCATGATCGGGGCGCTGCGCCGCGCGGCGGATATGATGGTCGAAGACGGCGCCGAACCGGCAGCGGTCGACGCCGCCTTGACCGGCTATGGGTTTGCCCTGGGACCCTATCAGGCGTTGGACCGCGAGGGGCTGGATGTCACCTGGCACCACCGACAGGCGCTGGCCGGTCAGCGCGATCCGGGCACGCGCTATGCCCCACTGGCGGATCGCATGGTCGAGTCCGGCTGGATCGGATTGGCAGCGGGGCGGGGGTTTTATCGCTATGGCGAGGGCACCAAGCCGGTGCCCGACCCGCAGGTTCTGGACCTGATCGCGCAGATACGCCGCGAAAAGGGCCTCAGCCCCCGCACGTTTTCGCCGACCGAGATCGTTGTGCGTTCGATCGACGCGCTGACCAACGAAGGCGCGCGCACCATCGAGGACGGGACCGCCCGGTCGGGGTCTGACATCGACGTGGCGATGGTGCTGGGTGCCGGGTTCCCGCGCTGGAAGGGCGGGCCGATGCTTGCCGCCGATCTGGGCGGATTGGTGGGGCTGAGAAAGCGGTTGCAGGGCCGCGTGTCCGAGGCGCCCGAATTCTGGACCCCGGCGCCGTTGATCGACCGGTTGATCCGCGACGGGCGGCGCTTTGGCGACGACATCAACGCTGACTGATAAGGTGTTGAGTTTTCACCGGTATCCAGGTTGCCGAATTACCCCAGAACTATACCCAGCACCACCATCATCAGGCCGACGGCCGAGATCGCCAGCGCCCCCATGTTCACCGCCGCAAGGCGTTGCAGCCGCGCCTTCAGCGCCGCGTCGTTTTCGGCATCGCGGCGCGCTCGGACGGCGGCAAGGATGCAATAGACAAGCAGCACCACGCCGCCAAGCGACACAACCGCGCCCGACCAGATCAATACGTCCATCGCGCGCCCGGGGCCCCCGAATAAAGTTGCGCATCCGATAGGCGACGGCGGGCCCATGCGCAACCCCTTGCGGCCCGCCCGCGCGGCCGTTAGGGACGACGCCCAAGCTCTGATGCAAAGGCCCAGTGATGACCGACCAGACTTACCGTGTGACCGCCGACGAACTTCGACAGTTTATCGAGCGTTTTGAAAGGCTTGAAGCTGAGAAAAGGGACATCGCGGACCAGCAGAAAGAGGTGATGGCCGAGGCCAAGTCGCGCGGCTATGACACGCGGGTCCTACGCAAGGTCATCGCGCTCAGGCGCCGCGATGCCGAAGATCTGGCCGAGGAAGAGGCGGTTCTGAGCCTTTACAAGGAAGCGCTTGGGATGTGACCCTGCGCCATGAACTCGCGCACGTCAGATCATCGGTGACCCGCACCGCATCATCACCCCCGATCCCGCGCGCGGGCGGGCTTTGGCCCGGTGTTCTGGCGGTCGCGATCGCGGCCCTGGTCTTGCTGCCGATTGCAGCGGTCATCTGGCTGGCGTTTTTCCCGCAGGAAAACATCTGGCCGCGACTGATGGCCACGACGCTGCCGCGATACCTGGGCAATACCGTTTATCTGATGGTCTTTGTGGGGTTGGGGGCGGCGATGATCGGCTCGGTCACCGCCTGGCTGGTGACGCTGTACCGGTTTCCGGGTCGGGCCTGGCTGCAATGGGCGCTTTTGACCCCGCTGGCGATACCTGCCTATGTGGGGGCCTATGCGCTGGTGGATTTCCTCGAATTTGCCGGACCGTTACAGTCGGCGCTGCGCGACTGGTTTGGGTGGGAAACGTCGCGCGACTATTGGTTCCCCCAGGTGCGCACGCGTGGCTTTGCGGCGCTGGTCCTGACGGCGGCGCTTTATCCCTATTGCTATCTTCTGTCGCGCGCTGCGCTGCGCGAGCAATCCGGCGCGGTGTTCGAGGTTGCGCGGGCGCTTGGGGCCGGGGGCGCGCGGTTGTTCTGGCGCGTTGGCCTGCCTCTGGCGCGGCCCGGGCTGGTGGCGGGGGCGGCGATTGCGATGATGGAGACCGTGGCCGATTTCGGGGTCGTCGATTATTTTGCGGTCCAGACCCTGACCACCGGCATATTTGCGACCTGGCTCGAGGCCGGAAACGCTGGCGGCGCGGCGCAGATCGCGCTGGTCGCGCTGGCGGTGATCTTTGTGCTGGTGGCGCTTGAAAAAATCAGCCGCCGCAACATGCGGTTTCACCAGACCGGACGCCATCGCCGTCCGCTGCTTCCGATGACGCTGACTGGCGGGCGCGGCTGGCTGGCGGCGCTGGCCTGCGGTTTGCCGGTTCTGGTGGGGTTTGTGTTGCCAGTCAGCGTCATGGCATCGCACGCATTCGCCAACGTCCAGGAATGGCTGGACCCGCAGTTGCTGCGGGCGCTCGGCAACACGCTGGCGGTAGCCGGCGTTACGGCGGTGGTGACCACGCTGGCCGCCGGTGCGCTGGTCTACGGCGTGCGCCAAAGCGGGCGTGGCCTGCCGCGGCTGGTGTTGCCCGCCACGGCGCTTGGCTACGCCGCCCCCGGTGCGGTTCTGGGGCTTGGGGTGTTGATCCCGATGGCTGCCGCCGATCACGTGATAGCCGATTGGATTGTCGCGGCGACGGGCTACGAGCCGGGACTGTTGATGACCGGCACTGCATTTGCCATCGTTTTCGCCTGTTCGGTGCGCTTTTTCGCAATCGCCCAGGGCGCGGCGGACGCGGCCATGGGGCGGGTCCCGCCCAGTCTGCCGATGGCGGCGCGGACCCTGGGCCGAACCTCAGCGGGGGTTTTGTGGAGCATCTATGTGCCGCTGATGCGCAGTTCGGTTGGCACTGCGCTGTTGCTGGTATTTGTCGATACCGTGAAAGAGCTGCCCGCGACGTTGCTGTTGCGCCCGTTCGATTTCAACACGCTGGCGACCCGGGTCTACGAAAAAGCCTCGCTTGAACATATTGGACAGGCGGCACCACCGGCGCTGCTGGTTTGCGCTGTGGGGCTTTGTGCGGTGGTGTTGCTGGCCCGGTCGCATCGCTGACATCGGGACCTTGTGCAAGGCGGCGCGGCCCGATATGTCGGCCACCGTGCCGGTATAGCTCAGCTGGTAGAGCACGTGATTTGTAATCTCGGGGTCGGGGGTTCGAGTCCCTCTGCCGGCACCATTTGAGGTCAAAGGTGGGCACCAATAGTTTGGTGCTGTCAAACGTAATGGCCTGCTCGGCTAAAGCGGCCTTTGGACCACGCATTTTGATTTTGCTTTTGCCCACATCGACGCGGGTAATCACATGCGCCAGATAGACTCGCGTGAATTTCGGGTCCTTGTTTTCTTTCAGCAGTTTTCTCACCGCCGCTGCAAATTCGCGGCAATCGTTGCGTGTAAGGTTTCGCACTGGAAAGGCTTGTTGTTGTTCTAATCTGCGAATGGCACGGCTGTGATTTTCATTTTTGGCTTGAAGCTCTTTGATGAATTTTTGCAGCGTTGCATCAAGGGTAATTTCAGAAACACTGATTTGCTGCCACAGCTCTTTGAGCTGATTTTTTACGCCGCGTTGTTCATTTTTGAGCGTCTCAACTCGCCCGTCATAGCTTTCACTGCGCTTTTGGGCATGATCCACCAATTCGGGGACAATAACCTCTATACGCTTCGATGACAGGGCTGTATCGCAAAGCGTACTGATCACAATGTCATTCAGTTTCTGCATGGGAACTGAATTGCCTGAACAGGCCGCACGTCCCGCATCAGCCCGCAATCCGCATTTATAATAGCGATATTTGCCGCTTTTTCCGGTGGCGATCCGCATGGGTGAACCGCAGCTTTTGCAATGGGCAATGCCGGTCAGCAGGGTTGGGCCATTGATAACCCGTGGCGGCGTGGAAAAGGCCGTGTTGCGGCGCAATCGTTCATTGGCCGCATGAAATATTTCATTACCAACGATTCGTGGTGTTTTCAGAAAAACCCATTTATCTTCCGGCTTTGCAATGCCATCCTTGTCCTTTTTGTTGAAATGATACCGCCCCACATAAATTTCGTTGGTCAGAAGCCGTTGAATGAATTGTTGCAGAAACTTGCCGCCTTTACGGGTCGTTTCTCCCCGTTCATTCAGATCATAGGCAATGGCCCGCAACCCCATGGGGCCGCTTTTGCCATCTCCGGTCACATAATGCCTGAAAATCATTTTTACGACCTCAGCCTCTTGTGGGGCGATCTCCAGTTTTTTCTTGTCCTTCTTGCCACGCCTCTCGGCAATATAGGTCCGATAGCCAAAGGGAGGCCGTGAACCGTTCCAGAAGCCTTGCCGCGTATTCTCAAGCATGGCGCGGCTTGTGTGCTTGGAGGTTTCCTTGGATTGATATTCATCCATGGCCCCTAGGATGGTGCGCAACACATCGGCTTGCTCGCCTTTTCCGATGTCCTGGGTGATCGAAACAAACTGCACCCCGGCCTTTTCAAGTTTTTTGGTATTATTGAGCAGATCAAACGTGTTGCGGGCAAAGCGCGACTGCGAATGAACGATCACAACATCAAACGGATTGGCCGGAGAACAGGCTTCGGCAATCATCGCCTGAAATTCAATACGGTTATCATTGGTGGCGCTGGCCCCGGCATCCACATAGCTCTTGGCCACATGCCATTCCTTTTGCGCGCAGTAGCGTTCGCATTGGGCAATCTGATCGGGAATGGAAATATCCTGGGCCGCCTGATTTCCGGTCGATACCCTTGCATAAATGGCTGCACGCATGTCCTGTTTCACCCTTTCAGTTTTTCCTTCTGCAATAGCGGCTCAATCAATGGCCCCAACCAGGTCAAGAGCAAGTCCAGCTCCTGCTGTGATACCGGCAAATGATCCGGGTCATGGGCCGTATGAATTGTAACTTCAAACTCGCCATCGATTTTAACAGTGCGGCTGTATTCGACATCTTCTTCATCCGCCCTCGCCAAGTGTTTATCTGTTTCCATATTCTGCCTTCCCAAGAAGCAAGAAGGCGGGCATTGGAAAATCATATCAAAACATGCTCAAAAGTCAATATTACACAATAACATCAATATGTTATGTGCTTTTCAATATCACTCAGAACAATTCAATCTCATTCAATCACAGCCAATACAAATTGATCCTTATCCATCTTGGCGATCCATCCACTGTGTCGAGAACATTCTGAGTTGACCGGTTTATGTACCATATGAGTTGACCGCTTCTGTTGCGGTTTCTGGCCCTGTGGGGAAGTGGTCGGTCGCGGAGCGGCTGTCCACTTGTCCACAGGGCGCCGGTCGGTCGCGTCGA
>JAKZRT010000140.1:0-11218 GCA_047518005.1 Brevirhabdus sp. | reverse complement strand
CGGGCGAAAAAGATCCGCTGCACAAGCTGGCGCTCAAGTTCAATCCGGCGGCTGTCGGTGAAGAAAAGCGTCGCGGCCCGCGCTACACGCCGCTTTCCAAACGCCAGGACCGTCCGGCGTCGATCCTTTGGCTGGTCAAGTTTCATCCCGAACTGACCGACGCGCAGATTTCCAAATTGGTGGGCACGACCAAGCCGACGATCCAGGCGATCCGCGAGCGGACGCATTGGAACATCTCGAACATTCAGCCGATCGACCCGGTGGCGCTTGGCCTGTGCAAGCAGTCCGAGCTGGACGCCGTGGTGCAAAAAGCCGCCGACAAAAAGGCGCGCGAGGGCGAGGTGATGTCGGACGACGAGCGGCGCAAGTTGGTCAGCACCGAAACTTCGCTGACAATGAGTACCGAGCCCAAAATACCAACGGCGATATCCGGGCTGGAAACGTTTTCACTTAGCGGCGACAGCGGTGAAGACGACTCGGACGACCCGCGCGGCAAAGACCCGATCGATGCGGACAGCCTGTTCAACCTGCCCGATGACGACGGCGGCGAGGACGACGAAGATTAACCGACGTCGGCGGGGCCGGCATTCGAGATGCCAGCCTCGGGCGTTAATTCCGCCTGGACAAAAATAGCCTCAACCCCGCCATTTCCGGCGAAGTCGGCTTTTGCTTTGTCGCCTGCCGCAATCGGGTTCATGCCGGTCATTGTCCCGGCCATGATCAGGTGACCGGCGTTCAGTCCGCCTTGGCAAAACCCAGGCCGGTCGGCCAGCCAGATCACCGCGTCAAGAATGTCATCCCAGATGGTCGTCTCCATCCCGCCGTTTGCCCTGGAATCGCCGTTCACCGCCAGGGACGCGGCAAATTCAGGGTCGCGGGTGGCCTCGTTCGGCAGCACGTCGCCCAGAACCACGCCGCCGTTTATGGCGCCATCGGCAATCACCAGATGCCCGTTGCCGCCGGGTCCGCCGTCAAATCGCAGCGCCACGATTTCGAATGCGGCGCGAACCTCAGCGACCGCTCCGGCCACCGCGTCGCGCGTGTAGGGGGCGTTGCGCGCGGGCAGGGGGGCACCCAGGACCACCGCAAGTTCGGTCTCGACCATGGTGATCTGGCCAGGATGTAGGGCAAACTGCGCGCCGCTTTGGACAACATCGCGCGCGAAAACCGGCCCGGCGAAGGGCTCGCCCACGCCCAAAAGCGCCATCGTCGCCGGGGCGGTCGCGCCAAGCTTCCAGCCCGCCAGCGGTGCATCGGCCAGGGCCAGCATGGCTGCCTGAACACCGTAAGCGTCCTCGACGTTTTTGATTGCGGCCAAATCGGCTTGCGCGACCGTTTCGCCGGACTGCCGCGCCGACCATAGCAATCGCGCCTCTGTCTCGAACATTCCGCCTCTCCTGATACGTCGGCGATCTTGCCTACAAACCCCGCCGCGCTTTCATGGCGGCACCAATGGTGCCCTCGTCAAGATAGTCCAGTTCGCCGCCCACCGGCACGCCCTGCGCCAGCGAAGTGGTCCGAACCTGGCTTCCAAGCTCGTCAGCGATGTAATGGGCGGTGGTCTGGCCATCTACTGTGGCGTTCAGTGCCAGGATAACCTCCGAGATGTCCTCGGTCGCGATACGGTCGATCAGACGCGGGATGCGCAGGTCTTCGGGCCCGATTGCGTCGAGCGCTGACAACGTGCCGCCCAGGACGAAATAGCGGCCTTTGAAGACCGCCGCGCGCTCCATCGCCCAAAGATCGGCTACGTCTTCGACGACGCAGATCTGTCCCTGGGCGCGTTTTTCATCGGCGCAGATATCGCAAATATCCGAAGTCGAGATATTACCACAGTTCAGGCACTCGCGCGCGGTTTCGGCGACCGCCTGCATTGATTGCCCAAGCGGGGCCAAAAGCTGACCCCGGCGGGCGATCAGATGCAACACCGCGCGCCGCGCCGACCGCGGCCCAAGGCCGGGCAGGCGCGCCATCAGGTCAATCAAGTGCTCGATATCTTTGGGCGCGGCGGTCATGGCGCAAGAGTAATCGGTGATCGCGGCGGGGAACAGACGAAACTGACCGAGCCCCCCAGGTGAAGCGATTGCGCCGCGCCCAAGCGCGTCGCCATCGGGACAGCGTGGCTGCCCCTCTCGCGCGCGCCCCGAGGTACAGGGGGTCGGGGTCAAGAGTTGCCACGACCATCGCGCGGTTCCGGGATCAACACACTACGCCGGTTGCAGGCGGCGTTACTGCGGATTTTGCGGAAGTCCGTCGGCGATGTCGTAGTAGTCGCCTTTGTCGGCAACAAAGATGTGCTCTTTCAAATGGGTATCAGTCGGAGCGTCGAACGCCCCCATGGCAAGCGCGATCGTGTCGCCCCCGAGCGGCTCCCAAATGAGAAACGAACCGCAGGTGGCACAAAACCCGCGCCGGACTTTGTCCGAGGCTTGAAACCAGGTGAGGTTTGCCGCGCCTTCCAGCGTCAGAGCATCGCGTTTCACGTCGCTCGAGGCCCAAAAATGCCCCGACTGCTTGCGGCATTGGGAACAATGGCAGGCATTGGGTTCGGGCAGCCGGCCGGCGACCGCAAACCGCACGGCGCCGCAGAGGCAGGACCCGTCAGGCATATCGCGCCGCCCCGATCAGACCGGCAAACCCATGCCGGGCGGCAAGCCCATATCTTCGGCCAACCGCTTCATCTCGGTCTGGGCACGGTCGGCCGCCTTGGACTGCGCTTCCTTGATCGCCGCCAGAATCAGGTCTTCGACCACTTCCTTTTCATCCGCGTGAAAGATCGAGGGATCAATTTCCAGGCCCGTCAGCCGACCCTTTGCGGTGGCCGTCACCTTGACCAGACCGGCCCCGGCAACAGCCGTCACAGTGATCGCGTCAAGGCTTTCCTGCATTTCGGCCATTTTCGACTGCATGTCCTGGGCGGCCTTCATCATATTGGCCATTTCACCCAGATTACCCAATCCTTTCAGCATTTTCATTTCTCCTTGGCACGCCCCGGGCGTGCGATCAGTTTTCCTCGAAGGGATCCCATTCGTCGTCGACCTCGGGCAAGGCGTCGGCGGCGGCGTCAGCGGCGATGTCGCGCGGGGTGCGGACCCGCGTGATCTCGGCACCGGGAAAGGCCGCAAGCGCGGCGCGGACCAGCGGGTGCTCGCGGGCCGTTGCAATGGTTGCAAGCCGCTCGCGGTCGCGGTCTTCGGCAATGGTGGCGCCGCCGCCCGAGCCGACGACCGAAACCGCCCACCTGGTCCCGGTCCAGGCCTGCAGCCGCTGGCCAAGCGTCGCGGCGAGGTTCGGGGCGGCGGTATCTGTCGGCTCGAATTCAATCCGCCCTGGCGCATAGGCGACCAGACGCAGGCCGGTCTCGACCTCGACCAACAGATTTACATCCCGGTTGGCGCGGATCAGGGCCACGATGTCGGCGAAGCGGGCATAACGCGCCAGCGCCGTTTCGGGTGCCATCGCAAGGGCTGTCGCGGGACCGCCCGCACTGCGGGCCGTGGGCACGGCGGCGGCTGGCGTTGCTGTCGCCTGGGTCCGAGCGCCCGATGCGCCAGCGCGTGACCCGCTTCCCGGCCCGACCGGCGGCACCGGCGGCGGGCTGTCTTTGAGCTTGCGTACCAGGTCTTCGGGCGTGGGAAGGTCGGCCACGTGGGTGAGGCGGATAATTGCCATTTCGGCGGCCATCATCGCATTGGGGGCCAGCGCCACCTCTTCCAGCGCTTTCAGCAACATCTGCCACATCCGCGTCAGCACCCGCATCGCCAGGGCCCCGGCCAGCGCGCCGCCGCGGGTCCGCTCGTCGGGGGAAACGGTGGGGTCCTCGACCGCTTCGGGGGTGATCTTGATGACCGAAAACCAGTGGGTGACCTCGGCCAGATCGCGCAGCACTGCCATCGGGTCGGCGCCTTCGGCGTATTGCGACGAGACCTCGGCCAGCGCCGCGCCAGCGTCACCGCGCGCAATCAGTTCGAACAGGTCCAGCACCCGGCCTCGGTCGGCCAGCCCCAGCATCGCCCGAACCTGAGCGGCGGTGGTTTCGCCCGCGCCGTGGGCGATAGCCTGATCGAGCAGCGATTGCGCGTCGCGCACTGACCCTTCGGCAGCGCGGGTGATCAAGGCAAGGGCGTCATCCGCTATTTCGGCTTTTTCCAGCGCTGCGATCATTTTCAGGTTCTCGATCATCACCTCGGGCTCGATCCGGCGCAGATCGAAGCGCTGGCAGCGACTGAGAACGGTCACCGGAACCTGCCGGATCTCGGTCGTGGCGAAGATGAATTTGACATGCTCGGGGGGTTCTTCCAGCGTCTTGAGAAGCGCGTTGAACGCATTTTTCGACAGCATGTGAACTTCGTCGATGATGTAGATCTTGTAGCGCGCCGAGGCGGCCCGGTAATGCACCGAATCGATAATCTCGCGAATGTCGTTAACGCCCGTGCGGCTTGCCGCATCCATCTCCATCACGTCGACGTGGCGGCCCTCGGTGATGGCCACACAAGGCTCGCACTGGCCGCAGGGTTCTATCGTCGGACCGCCGGTCCCATCGGGGCCGATACAGTTCAAGCCCTTGGCGATGATCCGCGCGGTGGTGGTTTTGCCGGTGCCGCGAATTCCGGTCAGAATGAAGGCCTGGGCGATCCGGTCAGCCTGAAAAGCATTTTTCAGAATGCGCACCATCGCGTCCTGACCGATCAGATCGGCAAAGCTCGCCGGGCGGTATTTGCGCGCCAGAACCTGATAGCCGGGGGTGTCGGTTTCGCTCATGGTGACCTTTTCGCGGAATCGCATTTTGAACTTAAGGGTGCGCCGGGGCGAGGTCCATGGCATTCGACAGGGTCGGGCCCTGGGGCAGGCCGCGGTGACCCGACCGATAACGTCAACCATCTCGAAACTAAGTTTAACGGTCTCTTAACCCGCGATGCCTAGATCTGGGCGCGGGGGCCGAGACGGTGGTGTCGAGGATGAGACGACATGGCACTGGTCGATTTTCATCTGGATTACAGGCGCTTGCCCCGATGGGCGATAAAAAGACTTTTCAGATTTCTGCAAGCAAATCTGGTGCGGCTGTCCAACATGCAGCTTTATCTGGGGCTGTGGGTCGTACTTTACGCCTATGCAGTGATTGCGGCACTGGCGGCGGCGGTTGTCGGGTCAGGCGGGCTGATGTTGGGCGTCGACCGGTTTCTGCCGCTTCAATTGGTGGCGGCGTTGGCCGCTTGGGCTGTGGTATTGTGTGGCCGGTCGACCCACATCTCGCCCCAGGCCCGGCGCATCAGCCTGCTGCCAGCCGCCGTGACACTGGCCAGCGCCTTTGCGACCGTTGCCATCGTCGTCAGCCATCAGGCCACGATGCCTGCGCCTTACAAATGGATCGCCCCGGCCGAGATCTGGAAGTTCGAGAAAGCCTCGGCACCCGGCGCGATCACGATCTGAGACCACCGCGCCGCCCGGGCACTCAGAAATTCAGGGGTGAGAGGCTGACAACGACCCAAGCGTGGCTCGTTACGGCTGCTTCCTTCCGGACCTGACCGGGTTGGCGAGGTGCCTGCCCGCGCCAACCTCTCACCGTCCTAAATAGGCCCGCGCGGGACGATTGGCAAGATTATCGTTGCGGGCCGCCTGCGTTGCCTTCACAGCCCTTGCGCGGAGGCAATTTTTTCTCAAAATCAATTAGATAGCGGTCAAACCCAAGTGTCGACGATCCGACCGGCCGGACCCTGGAATTTTTAACTTGGTCAAGGTACTGCCCGGCGCCCGGACCGGTATCGAAATATGCGCGCGTGCCCGGCAGCCGAACAAAATCCCACGGCCCGAATGGATCCGGGGCAAGCGGGCTTTCGTCTCTGATGTACTGGCTGATTACTTGACGGTGCGCCTCGGTCGCGCTCAGCACCACATTGTCGGCACCGGCGCCAGGAAAATTGCCGCTTCCGCCGGCGCGATAGCTGTTGGTCGCAACCAAAAATTCATCGTCGTCCAGAACCTGCCTCCCGCGCCAGCGGACCGAGGCGATGCGCCGGGTCTCGGGGCACACATCGCGGCCGTTGGCGTCAAACCGGGGTGGCTGCGTCGCGTCTATGGTGTACTCGACGCCGTATATCACGTCGAACAGATACCCCGGTATTCGCGGGTTCATCAGCGGCTGATTTTCCTGTCCTTGGGTGATGTGCGCGAAGATACTCGCCGACCGTTCAAGCCAACCGCGCAATTCGACGCCGGTGACCCTTACGGCACGCAAATCGTCCCCGTAGATGTAAAGATCGGCGACATTTCGAAGTGCAATCTCTCCTGCCGGTATGTCGGTATACGCGCCAGGTCCACCGCGCCCGCCGCTGCGAAACGGCGCGACCGATGACAGCAGCGGCAAGTCTGCGTGCGCCGTGTCCTGCAACAGTCGTTTGACTTCGCGGCGTTGTGCTTCGGCTACGACGCGCAATCCTGCGTCGATACCGACAAAAGCAAAATAGCTGACCAGCGCAACGTCGGTGTGGCCAATTGGGCGGCGAATATAGCTGAGCGTCGCCTGATGATCGCTGTGAACCGCGCGCAAAACCGCGGTCTCGGCCTTTGCCTCGGCGCTGCCCGCGTCTGCAAGCGGCCTACCGCCCTTTGCGGTGGCGGTCTTTTGCGCGGCCGATTGAAAGGCCTCGATGCGCCAGGTACCGCCGGCGCGGTTCAGCATCAGGTCGATAACGCCCACGCGGGTGCCCCCGAAACTTGCCATGACTGCCGGTTTGCCCATCAATGTCCCAGCCTCAGCGTCCACCCCGGCCAGCCCACGATGGTGATCCCCGGGAAAGACCAGATGCGAATGGCCCGCGACAACCGCGTCGATCCCGTCGATCCCGGCCAGCGGGGTCGAGGCGTTCTCGAGCAATCGGTCCTCGGCGTCGTCGCCAATTCCCGAATGGCTGAGCGCGATGATGATATCTGCCCCTTGGTCTTTCATCTGGGGCACATAGTCGCGCGCGGCGGCCAGAATATCGCGCGCCGTGACCCTGCCCTCGAGGTGTCTGTGATCCCATGTCATGATCTGCGGTGGCACAAAGCCGATCACGCCTATGCAAATCGTGTGGCTGCGGCCGGCGCCGTCGATAAGAACCCGGTCAAGCAGGACGTAGGGCGGAAGATATGTGCGGTCGTCGCGCGCGGTCTGGCCCTGCTGTGTTGCGACATTGGCCGAGACCACCGGAAAGTTCGCGCCCGCCAGCGCCCGGTCCAGAAACTCGAGGCCAAAGTTGAAATCGTGATTACCAAGGGTTCCCGCGTCGTAGCCGAGCGTGTTCATGGCAGCAACGACCGGATGAGTCCCGCCCGGGCTCGGCCCCCGACCGAAGGCGACGTAATCGGCCAGCGGATTGCCCTGAAGGAAATCGCCGTTGTCGAACAACAAAGCGTTGGCTGCCTGGTCGCGCAGGCGGGTGATCAGAGGGGCAGCCTGGGCCAGGCCAAGGCCAGCCGAGGGACGGTCGGCGTAATAGTCATAGGCAAGGATATTCGCGTGCAGGTCGGTCGTCGCCAAAAGCCGGAGATGGGCCTGGTTCGCCACGCCGTGTGCCGAAAATGGATGAATATCGGACAATGGAACCCCGTTGTTGGCACAAATCCGGGTGGAATTAACTGCCCGCATCATGGCGGCAATTCGAAACCAAATCACTAGAAAACTACGTGATAATCGACGTTCGCCCTTCCGGGTCGCGACCGTCCGGGTTGTTCTTTGCCCCGGGGTTCGTCAGTAAGCGGGTCAGAGGATGCCGATGCAGCAAAGCGATACGGTCACATTCGGGGGGTCCGGACTGGACCGGCGGGCGGATTGGCGCGGGCAGGCCGACAGGCTGGTTGCCATGGCGCAGGGCGCCGAGGTCGATCACATTGCGCTTTGGCACGGCAAGGCGTTGCTGGATCTGGCAGGCGACGCGCGACTTGCGCGCCTGCCCGCGACCGCGCCTGCGCTTGGGCACAGCGATCAGCTGCCGGTTTTTCTGGGAACCGACGAAGGCCGCCCGGTGTTCGCCCATGACCTCAGCGCCTGGGCCCCCGAAGAAAGGTTGCCCGAAACGCTTGGCGCGCTTCACGACCCCAGCCGGCAGGCCTATCCGGGTTTGCCCGAAACCCAGGTTTTTTGTGAACTTCGCGCGGTCATGGCCGACCTCAGCCCGCGCGATGGCGAACTTGCGGCGACCGCCAAGGCGGTTCTGGGCTGGCACCGGTCTCATCGGTTCTGCTCGGCTTGCGGTGCGCCAAGTGAACCGGCGCAGGCCGGCTGGCAACGTGACTGTACCGCCTGTCAGACTAGTCATTTTCCGCGCACCGATCCGGTTGTCATAATGTTGATTCTGAACGGAAACTCGGCGCTTTTGGGCCGCTCTCACGGGTGGCCTGTGGACATGTATTCGCTTTTGGCAGGGTTCATCGAACCGGGCGAATCTATCGAGGCCGCGGTGCGCCGCGAGGTGCTGGAAGAAGCAGGGATCGGCGTCGGTGCCGTCGACTATCTGGCCAGCCAGCCCTGGCCGTTCCCGGCGTCGTTGATGCTGGGCGCCCAAGGCGTGGCGCTGAGTGATCGGATCGTGGTCAACGGCGACGAACTGGATGATGCAATCTGGGTCGCCCGCGAGGACATGCTGGCCGCGATGGCGGGCGATCACGCCATGATCCATGCGCCCCGACGCGGGTCGATTGCGCGGTTCATTCTCGAACGCTGGCTGGCGGATAGGCTGGGGTGATGGCGGCGCCGCTGATCAGAACAGACCGGCCATGAAGTTTTCGGGACGCCATGATATCGAAGCCCCGATCGATCGCGTCTTTGCGGTTCTCAGCGACTTTGACGCGCATGAACGCAGTGCGCTGCGACGGGGCGTGCAGGTGAACCGGATCGACATGATGACGTCGCCCGTTCCAGGCATGACCTGGGCAGCGAAAGTCAGGTTTCGCGGTAGAATTCGGGACATCACGGTGTCGCTTGCCCGGTTCGATCCGCCCGAGGTCATTTACTATGACGTCGAGGGTTCGGGTCTGTTGGGACAGTTCACTGTCGATCTGGTAGCACTGTCCAAGGCGCGCACCCGCCTCATTGCCGCATTGGACGTGCGTCCAATGTCGATGTCGGGGCGCCTGATCATTCAGTCGCTGCGCCTGATAAAAGCCTCCCTAACCCGAAGGTTCAAAGCGCGGGTTCACGAATATGCCGAACACCTGGCAGGCAGACTGACGGCATAGAGGCCGCGCGGGTGGTTATTTGCGCCGGGGATCGGCGGGATAGACGCCCAGAAGGGTGAAATGATCGGTGAAATAATCCAGCTCTTCCATAGCGAGTTGAACGTTGCGGTCGTCGGGGTGGCCTTCGATGTCGGCGTAAAACTGCGTGGCCGAAAACGATCCTCCAACCATGTAACTTTCCAGCTTGGTCATGTTGACGCCGTTGGTCGCAAAGCCGCCCATGCCCTTGTAAAGCGCGGCGGGAATGTTGCGCACGCGAAACACGAACGACGTGATCATGCCGGCGCTGCCGCGACGGGTCAGGTCTAGCTGGCGCGCCATCAGCAAGAACCGCGTGGTGTTGGTGTCGTGATCTTCGATGTCGTGGGCCAGCACGTTCAGCCCGTGGATTTCGGCCGCCAAGCTCGATGCCAGAACACCAACGTCGGTTTCGCCCGAGGCCGCCAGATCGGCCGCCGCACCGGCGCTGTCGGCGCTGGCTTCGCTCTCGATCCCGTGTTCGGTCAGAAACTCGCGGCACTGGGGCAGCAGGACAAGATGCGCGCGCACACGGGCAATGTTGTCGAGGCGCACGCCGGGATTGGCCAGAAGGTTGATGCGCACGCGGACAAAGGCTTCGTCGATGATATGGAGCCCGCTTTCGGGCAGTAACCTGTGAATGTCGGCGACCCGGCCATAGGTGGTGTTTTCGACCGGCAGCATCGCGACGTCGGCCCCGCCGCGGCGGACGGTTTCGATCACATCATCAAAGATGCGGCAGGCCACCGGCTCAAAATCCGGCCGTGCAGAACGGCAGGCCTGGTGGCTGTACGCCCCCAGCTCTCCCTGAAACGCGATGCGGTCGGTCATGATGTCCCTCGGGCATGCCGCCCGCGATATCCTTGCGGGGGCGTTTCGTCGCGGCTCTACACCTTGCAACGCCCAAGCGGAAGCGCGTAGAGAAGCCCCAAGCGTTCGAGACGACGGAAAGCGACATGTTCGACACAATGAACTTGACCAAGGCGGGCGGCGCTCTGTGCGGTGCTTTGCTGATCTATCTGCTGGGCAACTGGGCGGCGGAATCGATCTATCATTCAGGTGGCGGTTGTGCGCATGGATCCACCGGTCAGGCCTATCTGATCGACACCGGCGTCGAGGACGATCACGGTGCCGCCGACGAGGGCCCCGATTTCGCCTCGCTTCTGGCCGTGGCTGATGCCGCCAAAGGTGAACGCGCTTTCTCCAAGTGCAAGGCCTGTCACAAGTTGGAAAATGGTGCCAACGGCACCGGTCCGCATCTCTTCGGCGTGGTTGGCCGTACGGTTGCAGCGGCGGATGGTTACAGCTATTCCGGGGCGCTGATCGCAGTCGTGGAAACCTGGACGCCCGAGGCGTTGAACGGGTATCTCGAGAACCCAAAGAAATACGCACCCGGCACCAAGATGGGCTTTGCGGGCCTGAAAAAGCCCGAAGAACGCGCGAATATAATCGCCTATCTGCAATCGCTCGGCGGCTGACACCGTCGCAGGACCGCGAATTGCAAAAGGTCACCCGTTTGGGTGGATTTTAGTGTTGTTTGGGGCACCTTGGGGTGGAACTCGCTTTAAGATCACAAGAAATCAACTTGCAGCATCGACAACTGAATATTTACTATAAAATGTAAATATTAACCAAGCAGCCCGCCAGGAGGATTTCACAATGCAAAGAAACGCAGCTTTCAAATCAGGATTAACTGACCGCGCGCGGCCTGGGACTGGTTGGCTGATTGCTCCGGTCGCGATTGCCGCCTTGGGCTTTTCGGTCCTGGCAGCAACTGGCCAGGATGTGATCGTCACTCATGGCGTTTCGAATTTTGGTGAAGTCAAATACGATGCCGACACCACGCATTTTGATTACGTCAACCCCGACGCCCCCAAGGGCGGCGAATACAGCCAGTGGGCGCAGGGCAATTATGACAGCTTTAACGTCTGGACCCGCAAGGGCGTATCGGCGGCGTTGGTCGGGATCATGTACGAAAACATTC
>JAKZRT010000139.1:0-14820 GCA_047518005.1 Brevirhabdus sp. | reverse complement strand
CGTCATTTCCTCGCGGATCGCTTCAAGCGCAACCCTGGCTTTGAAATCGGGCGAATGGTTCTTTCGTGTCTTCATATTGGATCGTCTTTCTCATAAGTCGATCCACCTTAACTACTGGTCCGAATTCCTGCGACCACCTCTAAACAGACACCTTTGCCAACCAGCGTCAATCGGGCGCCGGCATCGCCCCAGTTGAGATCGAGCAGCCGGGGGGTTTTGTCAGAAGCGCGACCGACCGTGTGGATCAGCGGCAGGTTCGCGTCCAGAAGTGCCGCGCCTTTGGTCACCGCAAGGCTGGCGCCGAATTCGTCGGCCATCGCCGCAACCGCGGCCTGTAACTGATCCGGCCCCATATCCGAGGCCGGCGTGTTGATTAGGTCGCGGGTCAGATATTCGGCCGCCGCGATGCGTTCGGTCCGCGCGGCGTCAAGCCCGTCAGGGGCCACCAGCCGCGCGGCTGGTCTATCGCCGCCCGAATACCGACTGAACCGATATTCCGCCAACAGCCAGCCGAGCCCGGCCTCGGACCGGTCATCACGCTCCAGCTCGGTGGCAAGATACCAGTCGCCACCCGGTAAATGCGATTGCGCCGCGCCAAGCGTGAACCGGCGCCGCGCGTCGCCAGCAGCGTTGCCCAACCCGCAAAGCGCACCTGAGACGCCGTCTGGTCCGGGCAGCAACAGCACTTCGCCCGGTGCCGCAGCAAATCCGCTTGCGCCGATCCAAGCCGCGACTTCGGCAGATCGGGCAGAGGCGGTCGCGTCGATATCCTCGGGCCGGACCGCCCAGAGCGGACGGGCAGCGCCGGAAGGGACAGCAAATCGCGGGGTTTGGGCCTGCCTCATGCCGGGCAGAATAGGTGCCGGAAGCCGGGGGTTAAAGTCAAAAAAATCGCCCGCCGCGGGATCGGCTAATTCGTCTGGCCCGAAATTTCCCAGACCAGGTTCAGCGAACAATCCCCGATACGGCACAACCGGGCCAATGTCGCCTCGGACGCTGCGCGATCCAACGAGATCGCACAGATGGCGACGTCGCCGGCGACCCGCGACAGGGTCACCATGCCGACCTGATCGGCAATAGCTGAAATTCCGCGTGCCAGCTTGTAGATGGTGTCGGGATCGGCCTGGTCGTTGGCCGCGCGCAGTTGAATGAACCGCGTCGAGAGTTCGGCCATGGCGCGGGCGATCACGGTTTCCGCCCCGACAGCGCCAAGCTGAAGCTGCAAAGCAACAAGACGGTCGGGATCAACCCGAACCTCGTCGTTATGGCTCATGAACGCGATATTAGACACGCGATTTCCCTCAGCACCCATCCCAGCAGACGCATTTTACCGGTGACAGGACTCAAGAAATCGTTTCGCGGGCCTTCATAAATCGGAAGGCTTTTAATAGAAGTCGTTCAAATCGGGCGGTCGCAATGACATTGGGGGTCATCCATGCAACATGCCAAACCTCTGCCAAGCTATCTGGTGCAGCGCTATGCCGGCTGGCGGGCGACGGGCTATGCTGAAAATCAGGCGTGGTATCGCCGGTTGGCCGAAGAGGGCCAGCACCCGCGCGCCATGGTGATATCGTGCTGCGACAGCCGGGTTCACGTAACCTCGATCTTCGGGGCCGAGCAGGGCGAGTTTTTCATTCACCGAAACATCGCCAACCTGGTGCCGCCCAACACCCCCGACGGCGACCTCCACGGGACCAGTGCGGCGGTTGAATATGCGGTCAACTTCTTGAAAGTCGCGCATTTGATTGTTCTGGGCCATTCGCAATGCGGTGGCGTTCAGAGCTGCGCCGATATGTGTTCCGGCCGGGCCCCTGAGCTGGAAGAAAAATCCAGCTTTGTCGGCCGCTGGATGGATATTCTGAAACCCGGATACGAGCGCGTAAAGGAAATCGACGAGGCGGATCGCGAACGCGCGCTGGAAGAACAGGCGGTGCTGATCTCGCTGGAAAACCTGATGACTTTTCCGTTCATCCGGGAAAAGGTCGAGCGCGGCACGCTGACGTTGCACGGTCTATGGACCGACATCGGCGAGGGCGGGCTGAGCGCTTATTCCGCAGCCGACGATCGATTTAACGCGCTCTGAGCGTCAAGCGGCGGCGACCAGCGCCAACGCGCCTTGGCGAATTGATTGAAACGCAGGCACTTTTTCGCCACGTCGAAATTCGTCGGCATTGCGTTGGGTCAAGGTCTTGAGCGCCACAACACGGGCGTCGCGGGCTTTGGTGTTGAGTGTAGCAATCATCGGTTTCTCCGGTGCGAGGGCGGTAAGTGTACGCGATCACTGAGAAACCAAGGGCATGCAGGCCCCGAACAAACGTTCGGTCACGAAGCGATGGACCGTGGCTAATTGTGCGATTCTGTTTGTGGCCGAGACGGCGCTATTTTGGGGCAATTCAATGGCATCTTTGAAAGCCGCCACTGTGATCCTGCACAAATGCTGAAATGAACAGCGATTGTTGAGCGATATCCGGGTCGCGCAATTAACGACGGTGGCGTAGGTCCGAAGGCCTGCCGCGGGACATTCCGCGATTCGCGGGCCGCTGGTGCGCATTTCCATTCGTCGTTTCTTAACCAAGCCTGGACCAGGTTTGGATAAGCAACGCCGCAAACTATTCCTGCAAATGTCCGAGCCAATGTTGCGCGAAACGGTGAGAATTTCGCGCGCACGCGATCTCACGCCGGGCCAGTTGGTCCGAGATCTTCCGGCCAGTGAAATTCGGCGCGGCGCGCAGGGGTCGAGACCGAACAGAATCCTCAATTGGTCGAACCCTTCTAGCCCTTCCCCAGCACCCTTTGCCCCAGCACCTCGGCGATCTGCACAGCGTTGAGTGCGGCGCCCTTGCGCAGGTTGTCGGACACGCACCACAGATTCAGGCCGTTCTCGATAGTCGTATCCTGTCGGATGCGGCTGATGAAAGTGGCGTAATCGCCCACGCAATCGATCGGGGTGGCGTAGCCGCCTGCCTCGCGCTTGTCGATGACCATGATGCCGGGGGCATCGCGCAGAATATCGCGGGCTTCGTCTTCATCGAGGAAGTCCTCGAACTCGATGTTCACTGCTTCGGCGTGCCCGACAAAGACCGGGACGCGAACACACGTGGCGGTAACCTTGATCGAGGTGTCGACGATCTTTTTGGTTTCGGCGACCATCTTCCATTCTTCGCGGGTCGTCCCGTCTTCCATGAAGGCGTCGATATGGGGGATGACGTTAAAGGCGATCTGTTTGGCGAAGGTCTTCGGCGCGACCGCTTGCCCGGGCACATATACGCCCTTGGTCTGGTTCCACAACTCGTCCATCCCGTCTTTGCCGGCACCAGAAACCGACTGGTATGTCGACACCACGACGCGCTTGATGCGGGCACGGTCGTGCAGCGGCTTCAGGGCCACGACCAACTGTGCGGTCGAGCAATTGGGGTTGGCGATGATGTTTTTGTGGCGCACGCCCTCGATCGCATCGGCATTCACTTCGGGCACGATCAGCGGGACCTGCGGATCGTAGCGGTAGAGCGACGAATTGTCGATCACCACACAGCCGGATTTGGCGGCCCTCGGCGCGTAGGTTTTGGTCGCCTCGGCGCCAATGGCGAAAAGCGCCATGTCCCAGCCGGTAAAGTCGAACGTATCCAGGTCCTTGGTTACCAGGGTTTTGTCGCCAAAGCTGACCTGCGTGCCAAGGGAGCGGCGCGAGGCAAGTGCGACCACTTCGTCGGTGGGGAACTGGCGTTCGGCCAGAATGTTCAGCATTTCGCGGCCCACGTTACCCGTGGCGCCGACAACAGCGACCTTGTAGCCCATTTCGGTTGCTCCTCGCGTCTCGGCGGGCGTTCTAGACGCTCATCGGGACGAGGGAAAGGGCGATATGGACTTGGGTTAACGGTCAAGCAGCCCGCTGTAGAGCCGATTGAGTGCGCGCGCCTCGCCCCGGATGTCGAATTCGGCTCCGGCGCGGTCACGCCCTGCCGCGCCCCAGGCAGCGAGCCTTGCGGGGTCAGCGACCTCTTCGCCAAAGGCTTCGGCCATGGCCGACACATCGCCCGGCGGCAGGATGGTGCCTGTCTCACCGGGCACCACAAGTTCGCCGAATGCGCCGACGTCGGTGGCGAAAACCGGAACCGCCGCGGCCATCGCCTCGAGCGGTGTCAAACCGAAGCCTTCCCACCGCTGCGGCGCGATGAACAGATCCAGCGCGCGATACCAGTCGGCGATCCGGTCGACATCCACCTCGGGCAGAAATCGGATGCGGTCGCCAAGACCAGCATCGGCCACCTCGCCTTTCAGTTTGTCCAGAAACGCACCGTGCTTTTGTGTGGCCCGCCCCATCACTAGGGCTGACCAGCCGCGGGCATCGCCAAGTGCCCGGATCATCGCGTGTACAAAGACATCGGTGCCCTTTTGCGCGCGAATGCGTCCGAAACAGCCAACGTAGTTCGCGGAAGCGTCAAGGCCGAGGCGCGCTTTCAAGCCGGCCTTGTCATCGGTGGGCGCGAAGGCCACGGTGTCGATTCCGTGCCGGATAACCGTCGCCGGGCAGTCAAGATAGCTGGCCGATTTCGCCGATGTCGCAACCACCCTCTCCATCCGCCGGATCAGCCATTTCGTGTAGCGCGAGTGATTTCGCTGCGAAGCCGACGTGAACACCAACCGCAGGCGCCGCCGGAATATGTGACGCAGCGCCAGCCCCAGAAGCATCTCGATATTGCGCCGGGCGTGCCAGATGCGCCAGCGGTCGCGCGGCAGGAAAAACAACTTCCAAAGCGCGATATGGGGAACCTCGGCGGGCAGTCCCGGGCCCGTGCAGGCGATTGCAATCGAACGGGCCTGAACGGGAACCAGCCTGACAATCGTTGCGGTCACGCCCGACAGCCTGCGTTTCAAGTTCGGAGCGACGACATCGAGTTCGCGCAGTGTAATTCTGTTCATTCCTTGTGGTGGCATCATCGGGGCAGATCGTCCAAACAAGTTCACGCGCCGCGGTCCTTTACCGCCTGCATCGAGACGTGGGTTGAGGTGGCCCCAACATGCGGCAATGCCGAAATGGTTTCCCCCAGAACCTGGCGATAGGCCTTTATGTCGCTGGTCCGGACTTTCAGCAGGTAATCAAATGCGCCCGCGATCATGTGGCATTCCTCGATTTCCGCAACGTCGCGGACGGCCGCGTTAAAGGCCGACAGGGCCGCCTCGGTGGTCGAGGTCAGCCTGACCTCGGCAAAGGCGATGTGGTCGCGGCCCAGTTTGACCGGGTCGAGTATGGCGCGAAAACCGGTGATGATCCCGCGGTCGCGCAGCCGCGCGACGCGGGCCTGGCAGGGGCTTTTCGACAGACCAACGCGGGCGCTGAGATCGGTGATCGACATCCTACCATCGCGGGACAATTCGCGGATGATCTTGCGGTCAAGCCGGTCTATTTCGCCGTAATCTCTCATGAATACAACTATATCGCCCGATTCCGATAATAACAACGGGGAAAAGTCGCGCGTATTCGCAGTTTAAGGTCTAATCGTCCAGGCGATCCATGCTAGGCTCGGGCCAGACCAAGGACAGACCATGCCATCACCCGACAAAATCCGCGCTTTGATCTCGGCCGACCGGCTGGCCGACGAGGCCACGGTTCTTGACCGCCTGATCACGGACCACGGGCCCGATGCCCCGACCCGCGCGCGAGCTGCGGCGCGCGGTACCGATCTGGTCCGCGCGGTACGCGGCCACGACACGCCCGGGCTGATGGAGGTCTTTCTGGCCGAATACGGGCTGTCGACCGATGAAGGAGTCGCGCTGATGTGTCTGGCCGAGGCGCTTTTGCGGGTGCCCGACGCACCCACCATGGACGCCCTGATCGAGGACAAGATCGCACCGAGCCACTGGGGGCGTCACCTGGGGCAATCGGCCTCGTCGCTGGTCAACGCCTCGACCTGGGCCCTGATGCTGACCGGCAAGGTGCTGAGCGAGGACGAGCATCCGGGCATCACCAGCGTGCTGAGGGGCGCGGTAAAGCGCCTGGGCGAGCCGGTCATTCGGGTGGCCGTGGGCCGCGCGATGAAAGAGCTGGGCCAGCAGTTCGTGCTGGGCGAAACCATCGACGCGGCGATCCGGCGGGGCAAGAAGTCGCCCGAAGTCACCCATTCGTTCGACATGCTGGGCGAGGCGGCGCTTACGCGTACCGACGCCGACGCCTATTTCCAGGCTTACGCTGCGGCGATCGCGCGTCTGGCAAAGGAACCGGTCGCCTCGATCGCCGATGCGCCGGGGATATCGATCAAACTTTCGGCGTTGCATCCGCGATACGAGGTCGCGCAACACGCGCGCGTGTTGGACGAATTGGTCCCACGCCTTGTCGAACTCGCCCGTGCCGCGGCGGATGCGCGGATAGGGCTGAATATCGACGCCGAAGAGGCGGACCGGCTGGAATTGTCGCTGGATGTCATTCAGACGGCTCTGGCCGACGCGGCGCTGGCAGGCTGGGATGGCTTTGGCATCGTGGTCCAGGCCTATGGTCAGCGGGCCGGGCGGGTGATCGACTGGTTCTATGCGCTGGCGCGGACGCTCGACCGCAAGGTGACGCTGCGGTTGGTGAAAGGGGCCTATTGGGACAGTGAAATCAAACGCGCGCAAGTGGCCGGCCTGTCTGGCTTTCCGGTCTTCACGCGCAAGGTCGCGACCGATGCGGCGTACTTGTGTCTGGCAGCCAAGCTTTTGACGATGACCGACCGGATTTACCCGCAATTCGCAACGCATAATGCGCATACCATGGCCGCGATATTCGAAATGGCGGGCAAAAGCCGCGATTTTGAGTTTCAGCGCCTGCACGGAATGGGCGCGGTGCTGCACGATCTGGTGCGCGCCGATGCGGGCACCCGGCACCGGGTTTATGCCCCGGTCGGCGCGCACCGCGACCTGTTGGCCTATCTGGTCCGCAGGCTTTTGGAGAACGGCGCGAATTCTTCGTTTGTCCATCAGTTGCTTGACGCGGGCGTTGCCCCCGAAGCGGCGGCGGCTGATCCGTTCGACGCCTTGCCGCTGGCGCTGGCCCGTCCGGCACCGGGTGTCGTGCTGCCGGCACAGCTTTTCGGCAAAGCGCGCGGCAACGCCGAAGGGTGGGAGCTGACCGACGCTTTGGATCTGGCAGCAATCGATGGCCACCGCGACAAATTCAAAGACACAGAATGGATGGCGGAGCCGCTTCTGGCTGTGGCATCCGCGGACGCCGATCGGCGCGCCGTCACCAACCCTGCCGATCCGGCTCTGGTGGTTGGCCATGTGCAACTGGCGTCGCGCGCGGTCGCGGCAAGGGCGGTTGAGGCGGCCAGATCGTGGGATGCCGAGGTTTCCAAACGGGCCGAAATCCTGAGCCGAGCCGCGGCGTTTTACGAGGCGCATTCGGGCGAGTTCTTCGCGCTGTTGGCGCGCGAGGCCGGGAAATGCCTTCCCGACGCGGTTTCCGAGTTGCGCGAGGCGGTGGATTTCCTTCGGTACTATGCGGCGCAGGCCGCCACGCTTGACGCGCCGGCGCGCGGCACCATCGCCGCGATCTCGCCCTGGAACTTTCCGCTGGCCATTTTTACCGGCCAGATCGCGGCGGCGCTGGCTGCTGGAAACGCGGTGATTGCCAAACCCGCCGAAGCGACGCCGCTGGTGGCGTTCCGCGCAGTTCAGTTGATGCACGCGGCGGGCGTTCCGCGAAGTGCGTTGCAGTTTTTGCCGGGCCAGGGGCGCGAGGTCGGTGCGGCGATGGTGGCGAACCCGGCGATCAGCGGGGTCGCATTCACCGGATCGACCGCAACAGCGCAGGGCATCAACCGGGCGATGGCCGACCATCTGGCCCCCGACGCGGCGCTGATCGCTGAAACCGGCGGGCTGAACGCGATGATCGTGGACAGCACGGCGCTTCCCGAGCAGGCGGTGCGCGATATCGTGACCTCGGCGTTTCAATCGGCCGGCCAGCGGTGTTCGGCATTGCGGATGCTTTATGTGCAGGAAGACGTCGCCGATAGTTTCACTGACATGCTGACCGGCGCGATGGACGAATTGCGCCTGGGCGACCCGTGGGCGCTGTCGACGGACGTGGGTCCGGTGATCGATGACGCGTCGGCGAGGTCGATAAATGACTATGTCGAGGCACAGGGCGACCGGGTCTTGCACCGGTTGGCCGCGCCCGATGCCGGGCACTTCGTGGCCGCGGCCCTGATCAAAGTGTCGGGTATCCAAGACCTCGCCCGCGAGGTCTTTGGTCCGGTGTTGCACATCGCCACCTATGCCGTTGACGGGCTGGATGGGGTTGTCGACGCGATCAACGCGCGCGGCTTTGGCCTGACCTTCGGGATGCACAGCCGCATCGATGACCGGGTGGCGCAGGTGACCGCGCGCCTGAAGGTCGGCAACATCTATATCAACCGCAACCAGATCGGCGCTGTCGTCGAAAGCCAACCTTTTGGTGGCGAGGGGCTTTCCGGGACCGGCCCCAAGGCCGGAGGCCCGCAATATCTGCCGCGTCTGTGCGCGACGGCGCGACCCCGGATCGCTGCGCCGGACGCTGGCCCGATGGCTGATGCCAAGGCAGTTCGCCTGGCGCTGCGGGACCTGGCGGCCAGGCCAGGCCCGCGCGCGACCCAAGACATGCCGGGACCGACGGGCGAGTCAAACCGGCTGAGCCTGTTTGGGCGCGGCGCGGTCCTGTGCCTGGGCCCCACCGCCGCAGCGGCGCGCGAACAGGCGCGGGTTGCGCGTGGCACCGGCTGCGCGGCGCTGGCGGTTGCGCCGGGGCTGGGAGCGGGCGAGGGCGTACCCGGTCTGTTGTCCCCCGAAACGCTGACCGGTCTTCATGGCTTTGATCTGGTCGCCGATTGGTCCGCAGACCAGCGTCTGACACAAATCAGACAGGCGCTGGCAGACCGCGACGGGCCGATTGTTCTGCTTGCCACCGGCTTTGATCTGGCGCGTCTGGCGACGGTGGAGCGGCACCTGTCTATCGACACCACCGCGGCTGGCGGCAATACCCGATTGCTGGCAGCGGCCGAGTGATCTCGGGGCAGCGAATTGCGCCGCGTTCCGCGTCGCCACGGGGTAAGGGGCGCTGGCGCTCGATTCACCAGTGGTTGCGGGCGAAGGATTGCGAATAATCACAGCGGCCAACGTTAACCAAATTGGGCTTGCAGAGGATGTGGCAGGCGCTAATCTTTTGGCGCGCGACGCACATGGTTTGGCAGGCGGGTTATGGATTTATTGATTTTCGGTCAGACCGGGCAAGTTGCGCGCGAATTGGCCCGGGTCGTGCCGGACGCTCATTTTCTGAGCCGCCAGGATGCTGATCTGACCGATCCGTCAGCGCTGGCCGCGCGCATCCGCACGTTGCGGCCCGACGCGGTGGTCAACGCCGCTGCCTGGACTGGCGTCGATGCCGCCGAGGATCACGAAGACCAGGCTCTGGCGGTGAACGCGGCGGGTCCCGGGGCTATGGCGCTGGCCTGCACGGAACTCTCCATTCCGTTGGTTCATCTGTCCACCGATTACGTCTTCGACGGAAACGGCAGCGCGCCGTTCCCGCCCGACCACCCGACCGCACCGCTGGGGGCCTATGGCAGAACCAAGTTGGCCGGCGAAAAGGCTGTGCGCGCCGCAGGCGGGGCGCATGCTATTTTGCGGACAAGCTGGGTTTTCTCGGCCCATGGGGCCAACTTTGTCAAATCGATGCTGCGGCTGTCTGAGACGCGAAACGAGGTGTCGGTTGTGGCCGATCAGATCGGCGGGCCGACCGCGGCCAGCGCCATCGCGGCGGCCTGCGTCACCATCGCCCAGGCTCTGACCGACAACGACGCCCTCGGTGGCATTTACCATTTTACCGGTGCGCCCGATGTCAGCTGGGCCGAATTTGCGCGCGAAATATTTCGCCTTGCGGGCAAGCGGGTGAACGTCAAAGATATATCCACTGCCGAGTATCCAACCAAGGCGCGGCGGCCGGGCAATTCGCGGCTGGATTGCGGCCTGACCGACCGCGTCTTTGGGCTGGCGCGCCCGAACTGGCGTCTGGGTCTGAGGCGGGTCTTGGAAGAACTGGACGTGATCGCATGACCCTGACCTGCTTCAAAAGTTATGATGTGCGCGGGCGGCTTGGGGTCGATATCGATGCCAGCGTCGCGCGCCGGATCGGGCTGGGGTTTGCGCGGGTCCTGCGCCCCGCAGAAGTGGTCGTGGGGCGCGATGTGCGCACCTCGGGCACCGAGCTTTCGGCAGCCCTTGTCGAGGGGCTGCGGGCCGAAGGCGTCGACGTGATCGACATCGGGCTTTGCGGCTCTGAAGAGGTCTATTTTGCCACCGGCAGGCTGAAGGCAGGTGGCGGGATCATGGTCACCGCCTCGCACAACCCGATCGATTACAATGGCATGAAGCTGGTCGGACCGTCGTCGCGCCCGCTGGACCCCGAAACCGAATTCAACGATATCCGCCTGGCCGCCGAGGCGGCTGGCGAGGCTGTGCCCGGCGGCGACGAGGGCAGCTATACCTATCACGACATGCGCCTGCATTATGCCAGCGCCGTCGCTGACTTTGTTGATGCGGCGGCCCTGGCCCCCCTGAAAGTGCTGGTCAACGCCGGCAACGGGACTGCGGGCCCGGCATTTGACGCCATCGCTGACGAGCTGGCAAAGCGCGGTTCGCCCCTGACGTTCATCCGGCATTTCTGGGAGGCCGACGGGACCTTTCCCAATGGCATCCCAAACCCGCTGTTGCCCGAAAATCGTGGCGTTACCGAGGACGCGGTGCGGGCGGCGGGGGCCGATCTGGGTGTTGCCTGGGACGGTGATTTTGACCGCTGTTTCTTTTTCGACCAGACGGGCGGGTTTGTTGACGGCGAATATGTTGTGGCTCTGCTGGCCCGGGCGGCGCTGAACGACGAGCCCGAGGCGACCATTGTCCACGACCCGCGTGTCGTCTGGGCCACGCAAGATATTGTCAAAGCGGCGGGCGGGAGCGCGGCGGTCTCAAAGGTCGGGCATGCGTTCATGAAAGCGCAGATGCGCCGCACCCGCGCCGTCTATGGCGGCGAGATGTCGGCGCATCACTATTTCCGCGACTTCTATTACTGCGATACGGGCATGATCCCCTGGCTGAAGGTGGTTCAGCAGATGTCACGGGCGGGCAAGCCGCTGTCGGAACTGGTGGCCGATCTGAAGGCGCGGTTTCCGTCCTCGGGCGAGATCAACTTTCGCGTCGTCGATCCGGCAGCAGAAATTGCGGCGCTGCGCGACCTTTTGGGGCCTGATGCGCAAGAGGTTGACGAGTTGGATGGTGTCAGCCTGACTTTCGCCGACTGGCGCATGAACCTGCGCGCCTCGAACACCGAACCATTGTTGCGTCTGAACGTCGAAACCCGGGGCGACGCCGATCTGTTGAGTGAAAAAGTGAAATTCATCGAAGGCCATCTGAGTGGATCAGCGGCCGGAAAAGGAAATTGATGCAACGCAAGGGTATTATACTGGCAGGCGGATCCGGCACCCGGCTTTATCCGCTGACCATGGCCGTGTCCAAGCAGCTGTTGCCGCTTTATGACAAACCGATGGTTTATTATCCGCTCAGCGCGCTGATGCTGTCGGACATCCGCGATATCGCCATCATCACCACGCCCCAAGACCAGGCCCAGTTTCAAAGGCTGATCGGCGATGGCGGGCAATGGGGGCTGCGCATCACCTGGATCGAACAGCCGTCGCCCGATGGTCTGGCCCAGGCCTATATTCTGGCCGAGGATTATCTGGCCGGCGCGCCTTCGGCCATGGTTCTGGGGGACAACATCTTTTTCGGCCACGGGCTGCCTGAGCTGTTGGCCCGCGCCGATCAGCGGACCGTTGGTGGCACGGTCTTTGGCTATCGCGTCGCCGACCCTGAACGTTACGGCGTTGTCGACTATGAAGGCGACAAAGTGCGTGCGATCATCGAAAAGCCCAAAGTGCCGCCGTCAAACTATGCGGTGACCGGGCTTTATTTCCTGGACGGCAATGCGCCCGAAATGGCCAGACAGGTCAAACCCTCGGACCGGGGCGAATTGGAGATCGCCTCGCTTTTGGAAATGTATCTGAGGCGCGATCAGCTGACCGTCGAGCGGCTTGGGCGGGGATATGCCTGGCTGGATACCGGCACCCATGCGTCGTTGCTGGATGCCTCGAACTTTGTGCGCACGTTGACAGTGCGGCAGGGACTGCAGACCGGATCACCCGACGAAATTGCCTTTGGACGCGGTTGGATCAGTCGCAGCGATCTGGCGGCGGCGGCCAAAAGATACGGCAAGAACGACTATGGGCTTTATCTGGAGCAGTTGCTGGACGATTAACACAGCGCCTAGCCGTCAAACCAACAGTAATAAAGCGCGACATAGGGCGGGATGTTCGCCCCGGTTAGGCTATGCTTGGCAATGAACTTCGGATCGGTCTCGAACACGTCGCTAGCCACCAGTCTGCCAGATGCCTCACCGCCCACGGCCGCCTCCGGGTCGCCTGCGTATGACGGGTAAGAATCAAGCAGCGTTCCGTTGGCGTCTTGGTTGCGGTGCAACCCGGCTCCGACAATAAATCGCCCCCCAGCGGGCTCAAAGGGGCGCCAACCGGGCGGACAAACGTCGCCATCGGTCTTCTCGCTGCGGTTGAAAGCGACCACCGCGCCCCTGAACGTCGCGCGCTGTGTCGCCGCAAGAAAATCGGTCAGCTCATTCGCGCGGTCATCGAAGAATGATTGAAAATCCTGAAGGTCGGATTCCAATTGCTGGATGCGGTCCAAAAGGAATGCGAAATTAGCATTGAGACCACTGGCGCTGATCGGTTCTCCAGAAACTATAGGAAACGGCAGCGTAACGGCACCGCTTTCCGCCAGCGACTGAGCCGATGCGAAAGATACCATCGCCGCCGCACAACCGGTGCCGAAAATCGCCAAAGTCCTAGTCCGCATAGGTCGCCCCCCCTGTCCAATTATTGATAATTTGTGTGGTGCTGGCGGGCAGCAAGCCCGCTGAGAGGGCAAAGAGCAAGACTACCCATCCCACGATCAGCGACGCGATCCCGGTCTGGATCACGGCATTCCTTCGCTTTTGCGCGTGCTCGTGCGACTGCCTGACCAGAGCGGCCTGCGATTTGTCACTGGCGCGCGAGGTCACCTGGTTTTCAAATTCTGCCGCGGCGTCGGCGTACGCCTTTACGGTCGCGGCGCGCATTTCCTTGACCAGGCTGTTCCACATATTCAGCCTTTTCACGTCCCATTCCACGGTCACCGTCCCCATCAGGCCCGAGAACGCGTCGATCGTTGTCAGCGAAAACAGGCTGCCGCGGGCGTGGGAGAACGGTATTCGCTGGAACGCATAGGTTTCGACCGCTGCAAGGTCCGAGGGGATACCATAAGTGTTGTGGACCTCGGTGCCCAGTTCCTGCGCCAGATCGCCGCGGAACCGACGCTCGATCTCGTCGGCGTCAAAGACCAGCTGACCATCATTGTCCAACTTGGGTTCCACATCGCGAACCGCCTTGTTAACGATCGCTCCGCGCAATACCGGCCGCAGTTTGTCCTGTTCGGCCTCGTCAAGGATACGGTCCTGCAATTTTCGGTTTTGATAGAGCGAGGCGGTCGTCGGCTCGGTCACCAGAATGTAACTGTGCGACAGCGCGCAGACATAGGTCGTCAGCAGACTGAATCCGCCGCGCGTGTCGATCAGGATATAATCGTAGGGCATCGGACGCAGGCGCTCGAATATCGCCTTGACTGCCGCCCGCGTGTTGTCGTCCGTGCCTTTTTGGGCGGTGTCCTTGGCTTCAACCGCGTCGGCTATATCGCCATAAAGGCCCCGACCCGAGATAACGGCCTCGTAGATGATTTCCTGATCGGTGCCCCGGTTGATCGTTCGCGGCTCCAGCAATGGCACCGTGCCTATGTCGGTTTCAAAGTTCTGAATAAATCCCGAAACCGTGTTCTCGGTGCGAAATTCGGCGATCCTCCTAACGCCGTCGTCGCCTAGAACAAAATGTGAAAGGCCCTCGGTCGCCAGATCAAAATCGACCACAAGAACCTGGTGCCCGGCGCGCCGCAATGCGTAGGCCAGGCTGGCCAGCAACAATGTCTTGCCGGTGCCGCCTTTGCCGCTGGCGATCGAGATGATCTCGGCCGGAGCCCGGTTTTCAGTCATTGTCGATCCACTCCGGCGGCGGGGTCGACGGCAACACAATTCTGGGCGAACGCTCGGTCGGCTGTTCGACATAGGTGCGCTGGCCAGTCATGTCCGAGGCCAAATTCGCCCACCTTCGATGTCGGGCCCGAGGCTGCGGTGATATGCGGGCATGGATTTCAGGGGCATTGTTGTTGGGCGAATTGGGATCGTAGCCGAGCGATTGGCGGGTCATCCGTTCTCTGATCGACACCATCGCCATGGCCTAACCCGAGCCCTTTCCATCGGGCTTGCCGGGGGACGTTTCTCCGGCCTGCTGTCGAATGGTGGTCATTTCGATGACCAGGCTTTCCAGCAACAGTACAGCTGATACGCAGGCCTGCGGCGCAGCCCCATGCGGCAGGACCGCGGTTTTCCAGCGCGTGTTGTATTTCACGTAAGCTGCGTAATACAATTCGCGGATTTCCCGCTTACGCGTCGCCCTATCGTTAAAAGCGCGATAATTCTCAATGTTGTTCAGAACGGTCGCGGTCACAGCCGCAATCGCAGCAGTTATACCAACGGTCATTGATCAGAACCCATGCGCCCATTTGCGCATGCCGAGGGACATGATCTTCCATGGTTGGTCGATGAGGTTGTTCCAGGCTTGGCAGCACAGCGCGACGATGTCTTCGTAGGATTTGAAGATCCGG
>JAKZRT010000138.1:0-8797 GCA_047518005.1 Brevirhabdus sp. | reverse complement strand
GAAAGCTGCGTCAAACCAGCCGCTGAGGGCAGAAACCTCGCCAGGATGCCAAATCCACAGCACAGCGAAACCGAAAGGCTTGATCATGGCCCAAATTGGTTGAAGCATACAGAAGATGGCCTTCTACTTGGGGAATGTCGGTATAATGTCCTACATCTGCAAAGACCGTCTCGTCTCGGCTTTTCGTCTTGGCAAAGATTCTTCAAGGGTCCCCAACCAATCAGGCTCGCAATCTCATCCAAAGCGCTGAACGCGGGTTGGTCAAGAAAATCATTCGTGAAAAAAGTGGGTTGGGTTGTGAAAGATCTTCTCATTCCGCAATTCTGAAGGTTAATAACCGGATCGGGAACTGCTTGGTTTTCGTTGCGGTTTTTCTGAGATTATTTGTGAGGGAATTGACTCACCGGATCAAATGCTTGTCCTTGAACACAGAGGGTTGTTCATTTTCCTGAAATGCAAGTGCAGAGGTGTCAAAATTGAAGGAAAGGCAAATTGAGGTTTTCCGCGCCGTGATAAATTACGGCGGCATCAACCGCGCATCAGAGATGTTGAATATATCGCAACCTGCGGTCAGCCGGATGATATCCAGCCTCGAAGCCGAAACCGGGCTGACCCTGTTCGAGCGCAGCGGGCGATCGGTAAAGCCGACGCCCGAGGCGCATCAGCTCAAACGCGAGGTCGACACATTTTTTATCGGCCTGGACCGCATCGCAGGTGCCGCCGAGGAAATACAGAAACTCAGGCGCGGCCATGTGCGCATGACGGTCATGCCTGCGCTTGCCCTGTCGGTTGCGCCAGCGATCATGCGCCAGGTCACCGCGAAACATCCGACGGTGAAAACCACCCTGGACGTGCACACTTCGCCGCGCATCAGCGACCTGATCGCATCGGGCCAGTTCGACCTTGGCATTGGGCATCTTTCGGTCAACAGGCCGGAAATCGAGGTTCTGGGCGGCTGGCGGGTGGATTGCGTCTGTGTGATGTCGTCGGATCATCGCCTTGCCCGGCGCCGGGTTCTGCGGCCTGTGGATTTCGACGGCGAGGCGCTGGTCTCGCTGTCCTATCAGACCGACACCGCGCAATGGCTCGACCAGGTTTTTCAGGCCGCCGGTGTGCGCCCGAAAATCCTGGTGGAGGCGCAGCCGTCTTATGCCGCCTGCCTGTTGGCCGCCCAAGGCCTCGGGATTACGATTATCGACGCGCTGACGGCGGAGTTCTTCCGTTCCGACGCCATCTCCGTGGTCGCGTTCGGACCTGGAATTCCATTTGAATTCAAGCTGATCCGGCCAGCGGGTACGCGACCATCCGCTTTGGCATCGGAAGTCGCCGATATCGCCATGACCACCATGAACGACAATCGCTCGACAAAATGATACATAACTATTCCGCATGTAAATCTGCTAATTCGGCATTTGACAGAATGTATTTTCTGGCGAAGTCTCGGATCGACCTGATGCCAGAAATATTCACATCCAACGGGAGGAAAATCATGGCTTTTTGGAAACTTGCGGGCACCGGAATGCTTGCGTCGATCATGGCGGTCTCCGGCGCGATGGCCGCCGAATGGGAAATGCGGCTGCACACATTGGTCAAGTCGCCGCACCCCTATAATGACATGGCCGTGTTCATGGCCGAAGAGGTCGCCAAACGCTCCGACGGGGCCATTGAGATCAAGATATTCGACGCCGGCCAGCTGGGCAAGGACCCAGCGGTGATCGGCGAGATGGGGCTGGGTACGATTGATCTGATGATCAGCTCGACCAACAACGCGGTCAAGCAGGTGCCGGAATATCAGGTGTTTTCAATGCCCTATCTGTTCGGCGGTTTCGACGATCTGATGACAAGGGTTGGCCCCGGCTCCAATGCCGAAACGTATTTCCAGGGCATTTACGGCGAGCGTTCGTTGAACATGCGCCTGCTGGCGCTTGGCGGGTCCGGCACCAGGAACCTGTCCAACGCCAAGGGACCGGTGACCGCGCTGGCCGATATCGCCGGGTTCAAGATGCGCACACCGCCGTCGCCGATGATCTCCAAAACCTGGGCCGAGCTTGGCACCCTGCCGGTCACCGTCGCCTGGGGCGAGCTCTATGCAGCCGTGCAAACCGGTGTCGCGGATGCGCTGGAAAGCTCGATCCCCGGCTACACCGGCGCGAAGCTTTACGAGGTGGCACCCTATCTGGCCCTGACCGGCCATACCATTCAGGTCAACCACATATCCATCAGTGACCGCGCCTGGGGCAAGCTGAGCGAGGACCAGCAGGCGATGTTCCTGGCGGTCGCCGCCGAGGCCTCGGTCCTGGGCATCGCCATGGCCCGGCAATATGAAACCGAGCTGGTGCAGAAACTCCAATCCGACCATGGCGTCACCGTCACCACCCCGGATGTGAGCGAATTCAAGGCGGCGCTGGCGTCGCTGCAGTCCAGCCTAGCCACCGATTTGAACCTCGAGGCCGCGATGGCCGCGCTCAGCGCCGAATAACCAAACTCATCGCGGTGCGCGGCGGCGTACAGGTTGCCGCGCACCAATGCCGGGCCGATGTGCCGGTGGCTCCCTGCTTCGCTTCACATTGAGGCTATGATGCTGACACGTTTCAACGCCGCCCTAGCGCGCATTTTCGGGCATGTTCTCGCCGTTCTGTTCGCGGGTCTGATAATCGTGGTGTTCCTGCAGGTCACTGCGCGGAATATCCTGCATGTGCCGATGACCTGGACGCTTGATCTGGCGCAGCTGTTGTTTGCCTGGTGCATCTTTCTGGGGGCGGCGATGGCGTTTCGCAACGACCAGCATTATGTGGTCGATGTCTGGCCAAAGACCGGGCCGTTGAATTTCCTGCCGGTGATCTTGCCCATCCTTGCCTCGGGCGTGGTGATCTTCGTGCTGGTCCGCAATGGCAGTTTGATGAGCCTCATCGGCACCAACCGGCTGTCGCCGGCCCTGGGCATATCCGAGGTCTGGTTCTTTCTGCCGATCCCGCTGGGCGGTCTGTGCATGGCGCTGTTCCTGCTGGAAAAAGTGCAGCGGGAGCTGCGAAAGTGAATCCGCTGGTGCTGCTTTTGGCGAGCTTTTTCGCCTTGGTGCTGTTCCGGTTGAATATCGGCTTTTCGCTGATCTTGTCGTCGATCGTGGTGATCCTGTGGGAAGATCTGTCGCTGACGTCCGTTATCAATCAGATGTATTCCAACATCGACAGTTTTCCGCTGCTGGCGGTGCCGTTTTTCATGTTTCTCGGGCGGATCCTGAACGCCGGCTCGATCACCGGCCGCCTGCTCGATGTGGCCAATGCCACGGTCGGGCATGTGCGCGGCGGGCTGGGGCAGGTGAACGTTTTCGTGTCGATGGTATTTGCCTCGCTGTCCGGCTCGGCCGCCGCCGACACCGCATCGGTGGGTTCAATCCTGATCCCGGCGATGAAAAAGGCCGGCTACAGCCCGGCGTTTTCGGTGGCGCTGACGGCGGCGTCCTCGACCTTAGGGGTCATCATCCCGCCGTCGATCATCTTGATCGTCTATGGCGCTTTCGGCAATGTCTCGATCGGGGCGTTGTTTTTGGGCGGAATCGTTCCGGGGGTTTCCATCGGTCTGGCGATGATGGGCTACGCCTATGTGATGGCGGTGCGCGAAGGCTATCCGGCCAATCCGTTTCCCGGCATCCGGGCGCTGGGGCGCGCACTTTGGCGCGGCGCGGCGGCGATGCTGATCCCGGTCTTTGTACTGGGCGGGGTGATCGCTGGCTTTTTCACCCCGACCGAGGCGGCGATCAGCGCGGTGATCTGGGCCCTTATCCTGACCTTTGCGGTGTATCGCGACGTGCCGCTGAAAGAGCTGCCCGGCCATCTGACCCGGGCGACGCTGGAATTTTCGGTGCCGCTGTTCACGGTTGCCGGCGCGGGCATTTTCGGCTGGCTGATCGCCTTCCTCGGCGCCGCCGAGATCGTCGTCGGCTTTATCACCGCCCAGACCAGCGATCCGGTGGGGATCATCCTGTTGCTGATCGGGTTTCTGCTGCTGATCGGGACGGTGCTCAATCCGATCTCGGCGGTGCTGATCTTTCTGCCGATTATCCAGGGGCTGGGCGATACCGCCGGCATGGATCCGGTTCATATGGGCGTGCTGACCACCATCATCCTGTCGGTCGGATTGATCACCCCGCCTTACGGCATCTGCCTGCTGATCGCCGCCCAGATCGGCGACGTGCCGCTGGGCAAGGCGATGCTGGCGGTGACCCCGATCGTGGCCCTGACGATTCTGATTGCCATTTTTTCCATCTTCGTGCCCGATATCGTCATCGGGCTTCCAAAAATTGCATTTCCGAACATATTCCCCAACTGAGGAGACCAAAATTGGCACATGTAAAACCTACCGGAAGTTTTGTGGCCCTGGTAACGCCGATGAATGCGGACGGCTCAATCGACATCGAGGGGTTCCGCGCGCTTTTTCAGTTCCATCTCGAAAACGGCACCAAGGCCGTTTTGATCATGGGCTCGACGGGCGAGGTTTCGATGCTCTCGCCCGACGAGAAAAAGCAGATCATCACCGAAACCGCCAGAATGGATGCCGGTGGCATCCTGAAATACTACGGCTGTACCGGCAACAACACGCAGGCCACCATCGACATGGTCGGCTTTGCCAGCGGCGAGGGGGCCGATGGCGCGATCATCGCTGCACCGGCTTATGTCTGTGCCTCCCGCGCGGACATCGCCGAGTATGTAGAAGAGGTCTGCGACGCCCATGATTTCCCGATCGGGTTCTACAACAACCCGCCGCGGGTGATGACCGATTTGCACTGGGACGACCTGTTGCGCCTGACCCGACACCCCAACATGGTGGTGCTGAAGGAAAGCACCACCCGGGTGGGGCAAGTGGCGCAGATGTGCGCCGCCAAACCGGATATCTCGATCATGTGCTGTTGTTCGCCAAATTTGGGGCTGGTTGTGCCCACCATGTCGCTGGGCGGTCACGGGCTTGCCAACATGACCGGCAACATCATCCCACGCGAGTTCGCAACGCTCTCGACCCCCTGGGCTGACGGGCGGGATGCGCAGAATTTCCAGGAGGTCTATCTGCGCAATCTCGAGATGCTGCATTTCGCCTATTCGTCGATCAATCCGGTGGCGATCAAAAGCCTGATGCAGGCGATCGGCCTGCCGTCGGGGCCGTTGCGCCGGCCGCTGCGGCCGCTTGACGGCGCACAGTTGCAGCGGGGACTTGATATTGTCGCCGGACTGGGCCTTGACCGGTCATACGGATATAAAATTGACAAGCAACGGGTCGATATAAAGGTTGCCTGAGCCCCGATGACACAGCGTGTTACCCTGATCACAGGTGCCTCCAGCGGCATCGGTGCTGCCACCGCGCGGCGGATCGCGGCACCGGGCGAGGGGCTGATCCTGCACGCCAGGGGAGGCACGGATGGCAGCAAGATCGCGTTGGTTGAGAAGGTTGCCGACGAGGTCCGCGCAGCCGGGGCCGAGGCCGAGGTCGTTCTTGGGGATCTGAGCGACACGGAATTGCCAGGGGAACTGGTCGAGGCCGCGATCCGGCGCTTTGGCCGTCTCGACCGGATCGTATCCAACGCTGGTTTCGCCCTGAACAAACCGGTCGGCAAGATGACCCGCGACGATCTTTATCAATCATTCGACGTCATAACAGGTGCCTTCGTCGCGCTGGTGACCACAGCCCTGCCGCACCTGCAGACCTCGGATTGCGGACGGGTGGTTGCGGTGACCTCCTTCGTTGTCGACCAAGTGCCCGGCGGGCGCATGTTTCCCGCGACCGCGGCAGCCAAGGGGGCGTTGCAGGCCGTCGCGAAGACATTTGCCGCCCAGGTGGCCGGGGACGGCGTGACGGTGAATTGCGTCTCTCCGGGTTTCACCGAAAAGGAAAGCGCCGGGCATTCCGCCTTGCCGGCGAAATCCTGGCGCGACGCGGCCGCGATGACCCCGAACCGCCGCCTCGCCCAACCCGCCGACATTGCCGCAGCCATTGCCTTTTTCCTGAGCCGGGAAGCCGCCCATATCACCGGGCAGACCTTGCGAGTGGATGGCGGGCTGTCGCTTAACTAACAAAGGAAAAATCATGCCAATCGTCCGAGTCACCCTTGCCGCCGGGCGCACGGCGGCGCAAAAAAAGGCGGCCGCTTTGGAAATCACCGATACAATCGCGCGGACATGCGGGGCCCATGCCGACCATGTCTATGTGGTGTTCGAGGACATCCCCCCCGACGACTGGACCGTCGGCGGCCAGACCATCACCGAGCGCAGGGCCAGGCGCGGCGAGACCTGACCCGCGGAGGATAAATTGGGCGCAGTGAAACAGACCGCGAAACCCATCAGCGTGTGCCATTGGGGCGCCTTCGAAGCGGAGGTTTCAAATGGCCGTTTGATCGCAACCCGCCCGTGGCGGGGTGGTGGGGCCGACCCGGACATGATCGCAGCGTTGCCGGAATTGGTGTATTCCGACACCCGTGTCAGCCGGCCATATGTGCGCCAAGGGTGGCTGCGCGATCGCGCGTCGTCCGATGGCGCAGCGCGGGGCACAGATCGCATGGTGCCGCTCGGGTGGGACCAGGCCCTGGAGCTGGTGGCCGGGGAACTGCGGCGGGTTCGGCAGGAGCACGGGCATAAATCAATTTTTGCGGGCTCTTACGGCTGGTCCAGCGCGGGCCGTTTCCACCACGCCCGCACCCAGGTGCGGCGTTTTTTCGGGGCCTTTGGCGGGTTCACCGATCAGACCGGAAATTACAGTTGGGGGGCGGCGCAGGTCATCCTGCGCCATGTGCTCGGCAGCGACGAGGCGGTTTCTTCTGCGGCGACAAGCTGGGACAGCATCGCCGCCCATACCGACGTTCTGGTTGCCTTTGGCGGATTGAACCCGAAAAACTGGCGGGTGACGTCCGGCGGGGCCGGGTTTCACCATATGGAGCGGCATATTCGCAAAGCCCGTCAAAGCGGCACCAAATTCATTGTCATCAGCCCCATGGCGGATGATATTCCGCCCGGATCAGACGCCGAATGGATCGCGCCGCGACCCGGCAGCGATACCGCGATCATGCTCGGGCTGTGCCATGAAATGCAGCGCCGCAGTCGCGTGGACCGGGCCTTTCTCGATCACTTTTGTTCGGGCAGCGAGGCCTTGTTCACCTATCTGGACGGCAACGCAGACGGGCAGGAAAAAACCCTGTCCTGGGCAGCGGGCATTGCCGATGTGCCGCTTGAAACCCTGACCGGACTGGCCGACCGGATTGAAACCGGCCGGGTGATGTTAACGGCCACTTGGTCGCTGCAACGCGCCCATCACGGAGAGCAGACGTATTGGGCGCTGATCGCGCTTGCCGCAATGCTGGGCCAGATCGGCCTGCCTGGCGGTGGCTTTACATTTGGCTATGGCTCGCTGAATGCCGTTGGGCAGGGCGCGCGCAAAGGTCTGGTGCCAAGCCTGCCGGTGCTGGACAATAGCGCCGGCATGGCGATCCCGGTGGCGCGGTTTGCCGACATGCTGGAAAATCCGGGCAAGACGATCCCCTTCAACGGCCGGATGGTCACTTTTCCGGACACGCGCCTGATCTATTGGGCCGGTGGCAACCCGTTTCACCATGCCCAGGATCTGTTCCGTCTGGAACGTCTGTGGGCACGGCCGGACACCATCGTGGTGCATGAACAATTCTGGACCGCCACCGCCAAACGCGCCGATATCGTTTTGCCGGCCACGACCAGCCTGGAACGCGCCGACATCGGCGGCTCGTCGCGCGATCCGCATGTGTTCTACATGCCCGGATTGATTGGCCCTGTTGCGCAGGCGCGCAATGACTTCGATATTTTTTCGGACCTGGCGGATTTGTTGGGAATAAAGGAGACATTCACCGAGAGTCGCGACGGCGAGGCCTGGTTGCGGCAACTTTGGCGCGGGACAGAGCGAAGGGCGCGGGCCCAGGGGTTTACTGCGCCGGATTTTGATGAGCTGAAACGCCGGAATGTGTGGCAAGTTCCCAAACCGGAAACGCCCGAAGTCCATCTTTCCGATTTCCGCGAGGACCCGATCAAAAATCCTTTGCCGACAGACAGCGGCAAGATAGAGCTCAGTTCCGCGCGGCTTGCCGCTTTCAATTATCCCGACGCGCCCGGTCATCCGGCATGGATCGCACCAGCGGAATGGATCGGTGCGGCGGATGATGACGAGCTGGCACTGCTGTCGCGCCAACCGGAGAAATTTCTGCACAGCCAGCTTGCCCAGACGCATCTGGCAAAGCGCCGCTCGCCAAGCGTCACCCTGCATCCGGCAGATGCAACCGATCGCGACCTGTTTGACGGATGCCGGGTTCTGGTTTATTCGCCGCGCGGTTCGTGCAAGGCAGTTCTTGGCACATCTCACCATTGTCGGCGCGGCATTGCCGTTATGGAAACCGGCCACTGGTTTGAAGGTTGCGCCGGCCGCGTCGATCCGGGCGGCAACCCCAATGCGCTAACGCCTGACATCGGCACATCGGCATTGGCCCAGGCTACGGCGGCGCAAACATGTCTGGTGCGGGTCAAAAAGATCGATGACTGAACCGTCTGCGTATTCCGGGGTATCCGGCCGGTCATTCCGACGACATCCGGCCACCTAAACCGGGGTATCCGGCCACCCTTGTTTAGCGGCTTTGAGGCCTGGGTTTTTTGGCTATCAGTTTTGGGCGTTTTCGTCACCTGTTTTGAGGTTGGTTTTTCGCATGCTTTGGCCGTCTAGTTCGATGCGATAGGCATTGTGGACGAGACGGTCGAGAATGGCGTCAGCGAAGGTAGGCTCTCCGATCACGTCGTGC
>JAKZRT010000137.1:0-9250 GCA_047518005.1 Brevirhabdus sp. | reverse complement strand
AGTTTTCTGCCGCCGTCTTGCGGTCAACCCCATCCAGAACCAGGGCAATCGCCAACATCCGTCGCGCCGCTTTCCCATCCCGGCACCGCGCCGCTTCCTGGCGAAGCTCGCCTGCGGACTTGTCTTTGCGCGTAATCCTTTCTGCCATCAAAGCCTCCCTTGCCTTGATGCCACTGAATCAGATCACGCCGCTCGTGGGAATCCCCTTGAGTCAAATCTGGGGGCCGTTGGTATTACCGACAACCAGCCGTTATATCCTTGACAAGTTTGGAACCGGCTGAGCGCCGGGTTCGCTTTCATCGTTTTGGGAATCACTTCACGGAGCGCGCGGGCCAGCGCCCCTCGCCCTTGGCGACCGCCATAGCGGGCGCACCCCCCTCAGGCCGCTGCCGCCAAGGGTTTTTCGCGCACTGGCAGATGCACGATGGCGCTGAACAGGCCGACCCCGATCCCGATCCACCAGACCACCGTATAGCTGCCATAGATGTCGTACATGCGCCCACCGAGCCAGACGCCCAGGAACGACCCCAGCTGGTGGCTGAAAAACACGATCCCATAGAGCGTGCCCATATAGCGCAGCCCATAGATATGCGCGATCAGCCCACTGGTCAGCGGCACCGTTGCCAGCCACAGCGCCCCCATGAAGACCGAGAACAGGATCACGGTTCCGGGCGTCATCGGGGTCAATATGAAGGCGGCGGCAATAATCGTGCGTCCCATGTAGATGCCGCTGAGCAGGTATTTCCTCGAATACCGTTTGCCGGCCCAGCCCGCGGTCAGCGTGCCGGCGATATTGGCAAGACCGACCAGCGAAATGGCGACCGCCCCCAGCGCCGAGGTTGTGGTGATCCCCATCGAATGCAGCACGCCGCCCGGAAGGATGGCCCCGCAGGCCTCGGTCACGAAGGCGGGGAAATGCGCAGTGATAAAGGCCAGCTGATAGCCGCACGAGAAAAAACCAAGAAAAATCAAGGTATAGGTTGGATCGCGGAAAGCCCGGCCCAGCACCTCTCCCATGCTCTCTTCCAGCTCGGTCCGGGTCACGGCCTCGGGCGAGCGCATCAGCGGCAGGGCCAGAAGCGAGGTGACAATCAGCACCGAAAAGACCACGAAGACCCACTGCCAGGTCATCATCGACAGAAGAAACTCGGCCATGGGCGGGCCGACCACCTGACCGGCGGACCCGGCAGCGGTGGCAACCGCCAACGCCATCGACCGGTTGTCGTCCGACGCGGCCCGGCCGACCACGGCCAGGATCACGCCAAACCCGGTCCCCGCAACGCCGAAACCGACGGCGACTTCGAGAAATTGATGTTGTAGTGGCGTCACCGCAAAGGACGACAGCAAAAGCCCCGCCGAATAGACCAGCGCGCCGATCACGATCGCCCGCCGGTCGCCGATTTTCTCGGCCAAAGCCCCGAAAACCGGCCCGCCTATGCCCCAGGCCAAATTCTGGATGGCAATCGCCAGCGAAAAATCCGTGCGCAGCCAGCCAAAGTCTTCGGCAATGGGGATTTGGAAAACGCCAAACGAAGCGCGGATGGCAAAGCTGATCAGCATGATAATGCAGCCACCGACCAGGACCGGTGTGATCAGATTTACCCGTTTCTCCATGACGTGCCCGCGCAGCTTAAGCCGTGACCCTATCCGGTGCCCGCGCGACGTCAACGAGAATCGAAAAGGAAATGCCGACCCGCGCGGGGGGCAACGGGCCGGCATAACTGGTCACTCAAACCACCGGGCGATCCGGCCCGGACCGGCGGTGCGTCTGGCAGCTCGGCCATCAGGGATTACCCCCTATGATCGGAACCCCCAACCCGTCCCCCTGGTGACTTGCACCACCCGACGGGACCAACCGGCGGGTTCAGGTTGTGCGCTATAGGCGCGACATTCAAAATCGCCGGGCCGTTATCTGATGACAAAAGGATTTTCTTCACTCGCCCAAGCGACTATTGCACCTTGGATGTCTGAACTGGCCGACATTTACCAAACCCGCGTTGCCGCAGGCGAGATCGCCGAGGACCCTGCCCAGCGGACCGCGCTGCAGGCACTCGAAGGTTTGCGCGCCTATCTTGAGGCGCCGAAGACGGGCCGGTTGTCGGGGATCCTCAAGCGCAAGGCCGATGGCCCGGGCGGCGTCTTTATTTGGGGCGGTGTCGGACGCGGCAAATCAATGTTGATGGACATGTTTGTCGAAACGTTGGCGATCGAGGCGAAAGAGCGTGTTCATTTTCACGAATTCATGCAGGCCATACATGCCGGTATGAACAAGGCACGCAGCGACGGGGTCAGCGATGCCCTTGCCCCGGTCGCCGACGATCTGGTCAATCGGCTGCGGTGCCTGGCGATCGACGAGATGCAGATTAACGACATCGCCGACGCGATGATCGTCGGGCGGCTGTTCAAGCGGCTGTTTCAGGGTGGCGTGGTGGTGGTGACCACATCGAACCGCGCACCGTCGGGGCTTTACCAGGACGGGCTGAACCGGGGCTTGTTTCTGCCGTTCATCGACCTGATCGAGGCGCGCCTTGACGTGCTGGAACTGGTCGCGGGCAAAGATTACCGGCAGGATCGGCTGCACGGCGCGCGGGTCTATTTCACGCCCGTTGACCCAGCGGCCAGCGTGGCGATCAATCGCATGTGGGCAGCGCTGACCGGCGGCAAGGCAGCGCCGCTTGATCTGACCGTGCAGGGACGGCAAGTGCGCCTGCCGGCCTTTCACAATGGTGCCGCGCGGGCGCAGTTTTGGGACCTTTGCGGCCAACCTCTGGGGCCGGCCGACTACCTGGCAATTGCCGGTGCGGTTCGGGTTCTGGTTCTGGAAAACATCCCCGAACTGTCGCGGCATAATTTCAACGAAGCCCGTCGCTTCGTGATCCTGATCGACGCGCTCTATGAGGCCCGTGTTCGCCTGATCGCCAGCGCTGCACGGCGGCCCGACCTGCTTTATGTCGAAGGCGCGGGCAGTTTCGAATTTGGACGCACTGCCAGCCGCCTGACCGAAATGCAGTCGGCGGATTGGGGGTCGGCGTGAGGACGCGGTCGCCGCGACCTTTTGGGCACCTGCCGCGAAGACCGGCATGGCGTTTTTATCGCCGCATAATTTTCTGAAACCATGAAGCGCAGAAAAGTCATTGATATCATTGTCTATTAAAATCCTCGCGGAGCGCGAGGGGCTCGCCCCGAGTGACGTGTGAAACGCGGCGCAAGACCTCAGATCGGGTCGCGACGCAGGGTCTGGCACATGCAATGAGCCCCGCCGCCGCCTTGGGTGATCATCGACAGGTCGGGATCATAAAGCGTGAACCCAAGCGCCTTGAGCTTGGCTTTCAATGTTGTTGCGGCCTCGGGCAACAGCACCCGGTCGTCGCCCAGGGTCACCACATTGCACCCAAGCGCCATGGTCTCGGCGAAGGGCACATCGACCAGATCGATGTTTTTGGCCTTGAGCCAGTCAATGACCGCAGGATCGGTGCAATCGGTGCACACAGCGGCCAGTTTTTCGGCCAGCATCACCACCATCAAGTCGATATGCACATAGTACGGGTCGATGTCGGCAAGCTTTACCTCCCACCCTTCGCCTCGAACCATCCGCGCAGCTGGTCCGCGCCTTCAAACTGCGACCGGCCCTCGAGGCCCTCCCAGCCGATCAGCACGCAGCCCGGTTCGATCACATTGAAATCGCCACCCTCGAAGGTGCCCGCCGTGACATAGTCGTAGATCGGGATGCCGAGCCGCGCGTAAGTTTCGATGGCGCGGAAGTTTTCGCCGCGCCGCCACCAGTCGGCCATGTTGGTGATGACCGCGCCCATAGGCGTCATCACCGAACTGTCGCGGGCGTAAACCTGATAAGGCAGTACCGGATCAGCGTCGTGGCTGTGAACCCGAACCCCACAATCCTCGTAGACCGACACCATTTCGGCGTGCTGAGCATTGGCGGTCTGGGCGTCAAAATGCACGTTCCGGCGAAGGGTCTTTTTGGATAGAGACGATGTTTCGAGCCAGCGATAATTATCGATCGGCCCCAAAAGCACGTCCGTCAGACGCCCGTAGTCGGCCAGCGCTCCCCAGTCAGCAAGTTCGGGCGTGCCACCACCGTCACGTCGGACCCGCAGGGAAAAGCCGCCCTGTTCCTGATTTCCGCCCATCCGATCCTCGCATGGTTGTTGCTCCGCAACTCTGAACCCCGGTGGCCGATTGGGGCAAGAACTATCGTCGAGTCGGGGCGGTCAGCCGTGGTCGCGCAGCACCTTGCCCGCCAGATAAAGCGAGCCGCAGATCATGATGCGGGCGCCTGGGTCCTTGGCGGCGATTGTGCTCACGCAGTCTTCGATGCCTGGCTGCGCATTCGCCTCGATACCGGCTGCACCCGCCGCCAGCGCCAGGGCACCGGCGCTGAGCGAGGCGGTCTCGCCCGGTATCGTGACGGTGCACAGCCCCTGAATAAGCGGGGCAAGCGGGCGGAAGAACTTCTGCGGGTCCTTGGACGAAAGCATACCGGCGATGATATAGGTCGGCCGCCGCGGCAGGCTTTGCAGATGCGCCGCCATAGCGCTTCCGGCGGCAGCATTATGCCCACCATCGAGCCAGAATTCGATACCCGGGGCCAATTTGACAATCGGGCCGCGGGTCAGGCGCTGCATACGCGCAGGCCAATTGGCGTTGCTAACCGCCGCCTCCCACGCGTCTTCGGTCTGGCCCAGCGCGCGCAGGGCCACCACCGCCGTCCCGGCATTGGCAATTTGATGCGCACCGATCAGGTTGGGCAGCGGCAGGTCGGCAAGCCCGCGCTCGTCTTGCACGATCAGCCGACCGCGTTCCTCCCATGCGTGCCAGTGCTGGCCGTGGATCATCAACGGTGCGCCGACGCGGGCAGCGCGGTTTTCGATCACTTCCAGTGCTGCAAAATCCTGAGGTCCGACCACGCCGGTCACGCCGGGTTTCAGAATGCCGGCCTTTTCGCCCGCGATTTCGGCCAGAGTGTCGCCAAGGTATTGCTGGTGGTCGATCGAGACCGGTGTGATCACGCAAAGGCGCGGTTTGTCGATGACATTGGTTGCATCAAACCGCCCGCCCAGGCCGACTTCGAGCAGCGTCCAATCGGCCGGGGTGCGCGCGAATGCCAGCAGCGCGGCGACTGTGGTGATCTCGAAATAGGTGATCTCTTGGTGGCCGTTGGCGGCTTCGCATTCGTCCAGAACCTTTCGCAACTGGCGTTCCGATATCAAGCGACCCGCCATCCGAATGCGCTCGTGAAACCGCACCAGATGCGGCGAAGTATAGGCGTGGACCCACCCACCCGCGCCCTCGAGCCCGGCGCGCAGCATTGCCTGGACCGAGCCTTTGCCGTTGGTGCCGGCGATGTGAATAACGGGTGGCAGATGCAAATGCGGATCGCCCAGCAGCGCCAGCAGCCGCCAGACCCGGTCCAGCGTCAGATCGATGATCTTGGGGTGCAATGTCATCATCCGTTGCAGGATGATGTCCGATGACCGCGACGTCACTTTTTCCCGCTTTCGCCTTTGACTTCACCTGTTGCCGATTTGTCATCGGCCTTGGCGATTTCGTCCGGCGCAGGTGCCGATCGATCGGGCGCAGGCAGATCCCCCCGCACCGCCGGCGGCAGGCCCAGAAGCATGCGGATGATGGTAATCAGTTCCTCGCGCAGGTTGGTCCGGTGAACCACCCGATCGAGCATGCCGTGATCAAGCAGATACTCGGCGCGCTGGAACCCCTCGGGCAACTTTTCGCGAATGGTCTGTTCGATGACGCGCGGCCCTGCAAAACAGATCAGCGCATTGGGCTCGGCGATATGCACGTCGCCCAGCATCGCGTAGCTGGCGGTCACTCCGCCGGTAGTCGGGTGGGTCAGCACGACGATATAGGGCAGGCCCGCCTCTTTCAGCATCTGTACCGCCACGGTGGCGCGCGGCATCTGCATCAGGCTCAGAATGCCCTCCTGCATCCGCGCGCCACCTGCCGCAGAAAACAGGATCATCGGCCGCTTGCGCGCAACCGCGGCTTCGGCCGCCGCCAGAATCGCGTTGCCCACATACATACCCATCGACCCGCCCATAAAGGAAAAGTCCTGCGCCATCGCGACCACCGGGGTGCGCCCGATCTCGCCTTCGACCACCAGCATCGCCTCCTTTTCGCCGGTGCTCTTTTGCGCCGCTTTCATCCGGTCGGGATAGCGTTTCTGATCCTTGAAATGCAGCGGGTCGGAAATCGGCTCGGGCACCGTGATCTCGGCGAATGCGCCACCGTCAAAGAGCGTGTCAAACCTGTGGCGCGGGGTGATCGCCATGTGGTGATCGCAGTTGGTGCAGACCATCTGATTGTCGGAAAGCTCGCGATGAAACAGCATCGTGCCGCATTCGGTGCAGCGATGCCACAGGTTCTCGGGCGTCTCGCGTCGTGAAAAGAGCGAATTGATCCGGGGCCGGACATAGTTCGAAATCCAGTTCATATCCGCAGAGTTTCCCTTGCCTGACCGGTGCCTTTCCAGATAATCCGCCGCGCGGGCAATTGCAATTGTGTCTGCGCCGTCTACTGGCGGCTAAGGATCCATCTGAGCACCGCCCAGGCGGCCAATAGCGCTGCGGCATCGAACAGAAAAATCGCAGGTGAAATCGACTGGTCGTAAACCGAAAACCGGGTTGTGAAAAGCGACAGCCCGGTGATCGTGTCACCCAGCGAAACAACCGCAAGGCTCATGAAATTATTGGCAAAATGCAGACCCCACGCCGCGCCGATGCTGCCGGTGCGGGCGGTCAGGTCGGCGGCGACAAGGGCAAAAATAACCGTGACGCCTATGGCCGCGAGGCGGGTGTCAGACGGCATCTGCGGGTCGTAATGCATGGCCCCGAACACCAGGCTGGGCAAAACCATCCACGCCAGCGGCGATGAAAACCGCGCCGCAAGCTGTTGCAGAAGATAGCCGCGAAACACCAATTCCTCGGCCAGAGTTTGCAGCGCAATGGCCCCAAGCGTCAGCGGCAGGAGCGTCAACCAGAGCGTCAAAGTCAGGTGCGTGGCGGGCGGTTCGACTGCACTGACAATCACGGTTATGGGCAACCAGATCGACAGCATCACGCCTGCACAGATCGCAAAATCACGCATTACCCGCGCGCCGCGCCCAAAGAGTGTTGCGACCGACCGGCGATGCAACCATCGCACCGCCAGCATCGGACCAAGCGCCATTGCCAGAAATGTCGCCAATATGGTCAGAGCGAAAGCCGGCTCGGACCAGCGCCGCGGGTTGACGTGGTCGAATATACTGTCCGAGAAATCGGTAAGGGTGACGACGAGGATCAGGATCAGCAGGGTGCCGGCAAGATAAACCAGCCCGATCACCGACAGGCCCAGCAAAAGCCGCCAGATCTGGCGGCGGGCGCGTGCAGGCGCGACAAAGGTTTCCAACGGTGCGGCGAACATGGGGCCTCGATCGCGGTTTGCCCGACCCTAGGACATCGCTGCGGCGAAGGGAATCGCGGTTCCGCCGGTTCCGGCTTCAGGCCGCCGCGTCAAAGGCCGGGTCAAAGTCGCCCAGCGCCTTGGACCGTTCGACCAACGCCGGAATGTCGCCCTCGAACGCACGGGCAAGTTGTGCCAGATTGTCGATCACGAAATAAACCGGTTGCACAATGTCGATCCGGTAGGGCGTGCGCAACACCGTCAGCGGATCAAAAGCCAGGCGCTCGACCTTGCCGCTGCGCGCATTTTCGGTCTCGGACGGGCTTGAACAAATCCCCGCGCCAAAGGCCCGCAGGCCCTGCGGGGTGGCCATCAACCCGAACTCAACCGTAAACCAGAACAGCCGGAACAGCCGTGCGCCGTCTTTGCGCGGGATACTTTGCGCGATGCGCCCGAAACCTTCGAGAAAGGCGCAGAAGTCGGGATCGGTCAGCATCGGCGTATGACCGAAAACTTCGTGAAACAAATCCGGCTCTTCGATGTAATCCATGTGTTCGCGCCGCCGCAGAAAGGTAGCGACCGGAAACCGACGCCGGGCCAGCAGATCGGCAAATTCGGCGTAGGGGATAATCGCCGGAACCGCCGTCACACCGGCGCCGGTCAGCGCGCCAAGCCGCGCGTCAAGGTCCTTGACCTGGGGTACGTCACCCGGATTCAGCCCCAGTTTTTCAATGCCGCCAAACCACGCGGGCGCGGCAAAGTCTTGCAGATTTTCAACCTGACGCGAAAAAAGCTCGCCCCATACGGCGGTTTCCTCGGGGGTGTAGGGGTAAAGGCCGGTCGCGTCGGGGATTTTCGATGTATAGGCGGTCATTGGGGTCTCCTCCGCCGAAATTATCGCTCACAATGGCACGAAATATCTTTCATATTTGCTTGCGATTTGGTAAATATCGGGAACTGATCCCACAATGCCGGAAAATATGGAAATATCTGATCCCGAGCGCCGCTTGCTTGCTGCGCTTCAGCGCGATGCCTCGGCATCACTCGGCGACCTGGCGCAGGCGGCGGGCATGGCCCAAAGCACGGTCTGGCGGAAGGTTCAGGAGTTCGAGAAAGCTGGCGTCATCCGCGCCCGCGTGGCGCTTCTGGACCCCGCAAAACTGGGCGTCAAACTCTGTGTACTGGCCTCGGTCCGGCTGCACGACCACGACGAAGCGGCGATCACCGGATTTACCGCGCTGATCGCCCGGCTGCCCGAAGTGCTGGAATGCCATTCGGTGTCGGGCAACACCGATTACATGCTGAAAATCCGGGTGGCCGACGTTGAAGCCTACGAGGCGTTCATGACCCAGAACCTGTTGCGCTCGCCCTATGTGCGCGAACTGGTGTCGTCGTTTGTACTCAAAGAGATCAAGGCGACAACCGCGATCCCGATCTGAATTTTTCAATAATGCGGCGGCCGTTCGTCGCCCAGCACCACGCCGCCGGTGGCTTCGGCGTCGCGCGCGGCCTGACGTTCGATCAGGGTTGCGACCCGCCGGGTCATCTCGGCCAACTGCCGGTCCTGACGGGCCACCACGTCCGACAGATCGTCGATTACCCGCTCTAGATGCGCGATACGTTCCTGCAATGGCTGCGGGTCAGACATGGCACCAGTTTGCGGCCGATCACCTGACATTGCAAGGCCCAGCGCGCGCGGCTGTCGGTAACACGCGATATGTCCGGTTTATGTACCAGATGATCTGTCCGGTTTTAGAACGCCTCCAAGCCATGGAGGGAGGCGATGCGTCGGACGGAGCAGGTACAGGGACTGAGATTGATGAAGTTCGAGGAG
>JAKZRT010000136.1:0-5260 GCA_047518005.1 Brevirhabdus sp. | reverse complement strand
AAACCTCCTCGAACTTCATCAATCTCAGTCCCTGTACCTGCTCCGTCCGACGCATCGCCTCCCTCCATGGCTTGGAGGCGTTCTAAAACCGGACAGATCATCTGGTACATAAACCGGACATATCGCGTGTTACCGACACAGACACCCGATTTCAATTGCGGTTTATTTGTGGCAGGCGTATTGTTAGCCTGTGTTTCCGCCACGTTTCGGCGGCGCGTGTGCTGTGAGGGGGCTGTTATGTTTAGAATTATTTTTGCTGCAATTGCTGCGCTGGCGATCAGTATAGTGGCTGCGGCTGCGTCAACGCTGGTCAGTTCGTCATTTACCACTTCGAACGACTCTTCCGATTGGGGGAACTTGGATCCCAACGGCTGGATCTACATCGAAGAAAAGAACGACTGCACCGGATTTTTTGGCGACAACTTTTCGCTCTGCGATGTCGGCAACGGGCTTACTCCCGAAACGGAAATTTCTCCGATCGTCGCCAAATACGAGACGCCCGATGACGGTACTGCGAACTATATTGAGGAAATAAACTCATTATTCCCAAGCATTGACGGCAGCGAATTCGGTCTCGGCGGGGCCACCGGTGCGACGTCGGCGGGAACTTGGACATACGCGCAAGGCGCAGGTGATCCGGACATCCTATACTGGGCGGCCAAGGCGGCTACATCGTTCACGCTCTTCTGGGAGGTTGACAGTCTGGCCAATTGTACGGCGGGCAACCTTGCGACCAACTATTCGCTCGCTTGTCTGATGGATGCGGTTGCAGTGACCTCAGGAAACTGGTCAACGCCGACCGGTGCGGGCCTGTCGCATATCTCGTTCTACGACTCCGGCATCTCGGAGATTCCGGTCCCGGCTGGCGGGCTGTTGCTGGTTGGTGGCCTTGGCCTTTTGGCTGCGCTGCGGCGCCGCGTATCTGCGGCTTGAGCGTTGTGAGGGGCTGTTATGATAAAGGTTTTTGTAACGACTGTTGCAGTGCTTGTGTTCAGCGCTGTCTCTGCAGTATCGTCCACGTTGGTCAGTTCGACGTTCACCAGCACCATGAATTCGTCGCTTTGGGGGCTGTTTGACCTCAACGGCTGGATCTATATCGAAGAAAAGAATGACTGCGCCGGATTTTTCGGTGACAGCTTTTCGCTCTGCGATGTCGGCAGCGGGCTTGATCCCGCGGCGGAAGTATCGCCGATCGTTGCCAAATACGAGACGCCCGATGACGGAAGTGCAAATTATCTCGAGGAAATAAACGCATTATACCCGAGCGTTGACGGAACCGAATTTGGTCTCGGCGGGGCAACCGGGGCGTCGGCGTCGGGAACCTGGACATACGCGCAGGGCGCAGACGATCCGGACATCCGGTTCTGGGCTGCTAAATCCGGGACTTCGTTCACATTGTTCTGGGAAGTGGATTCTTTGGCCAGTTGCGCGTTAGCAGGCGACGACGCGTTGAACTACACTCTTCTCTGCCTGGAGGATGCGATCGCGGTGACCTCAGGCTCTTGGTTCACACCAACCGGACAAGGCCTTTCGCATATCTCGTTTTACGACACCGACATCCCGGAGATTCCGGTCCCGGCTGGCGGGCTTTTGCTGGTTGGCGGTCTGGGCCTTCTGGCTGCGCTGCGCCGCCGCGCCTGATCCGAAACGTACCAACGCGAACTGCAAACGGCCCTTCGGGGCCGTTTTCATTTTGCGACACCGATTTTTGGCGGCGCCATTAACTGGGCACGCAAATCGTCTGTTTTCTCATTCTCCGGCCATTGTGCTAGACTGGCGCGGTATTGGTCTGATCGCGTTTGATCGAGCAAACTTATTTGAAACGGGGGATTATCGATGCCCAAAACATTAGCCGTCGCCGTGGTCCACGGCATGGGCGCGCAGCGCAAGGACAACCCGGATAATTCAGCCGATCTGTCGTTTTCGGCGGGCCTTCACCGGCAGGTGCGCCGGATCATCGGCGCAAGCAATTTCGACGCCAAGATCGAATGGCGCGAGGTCTATTGGGCCAACGTCCTGCAAGACCGACAGGACGCGTATTTCGCCAAGATCGTCGGCAAGACCGATTTCGACATGCTGCGCCGGTTCGTGATATTCAACCTGTCCGACGCGGCCTCGTATCGAAAATTTCCCATCGACGACACCGACCAGACCTATCACGATGTACACAAACGGGTCTCGGGCGTGATTGACGCGTTGAAAGATGCCGTCGGCGACAGGGCCCCGCTGGTCATCATCGCGCATTCGCTTGGCGGGCACGTCATGTCGAACTACATCTACGATGCGCAGCAGGAAAACAAAAACGGCACGGGTGCCGCGACGCCAATCCAGCGCATGGAGACGGTGGCGAAATTCATCACCTTCGGCTGCAATATTCCGGTTTTCGTCTTCGCCTACCCCGAAAGCGACGTGCGGCCGATCGCCTATCCGGGCTCGAAGCTTCCGACCCGGCTGAAGATGAAACCCTGGTGGTACAACTATTTCGACCGCGATGACGTGCTTGGCTTTCCGCTGCGCGACGTCTCGCCCAGATACGCGGCGATGGCGAACGATAACCGGTTAGCGGACGTCGAGATCAACGCAGGCAGCATCCTGACCTCGTGGAATCCGCTGTCGCACAACGCCTATTGGACCGACGAAGATTTCTATCGCCCGGTCGCGCTCAGGCTGTCCGCGCTGATGTGACGCCGGGCCGGGGCCTCAGTCCATCGCCCCGAAATGAAACTCGCCGCCCTCTTTCAGGCCCGACGGCCAGCGCGCCGTCACCGTCTTGGTGCGGGTATAAAACCGGAACCCGTCCGGCCCATGCTGATTCAGGTCTCCAAACATCGATTTCTTCCAGCCGCCGAAGGTGTGATAGGCCAGCGGCACCGGGATCGGCACATTAACACCGACCATTCCAATGTTGATTCTATGGGCAAAATCCCGGGCCGCGTCACCATCGCGCGTGAAAATCGCGGTGCCGTTGCCGTATTCATGATCCATCGCCAGCCCCAGCGCTTCCTCATAGGACTGCGCACGCACGGATGACAGTACGGGGCCGAATATCTCGGTCTTATAGATGTCCATGTCTTTCGTGACCCGGTCAAAAAGATGCGGGCCGACGAAAAACCCGTCCTCATAGCCCTGCAACGAAAACCCGCGCCCGTCGACCACCAGCTCGGCGCCCTGGTCAACGCCGGTCTGCACCAGACGTTCGATGTTGGCTTTGGCGGCGGCCGTCACGACGGGGCCGTAATCCATGTCCTCACCGGCCGTGTAGGGGCCAACCTTGAGCTTTTCGATGCGCGGCACCAGTTTTTCGATCAAGGCATCCGCCGTGGCATCGCCCACCGGCACCGCCACCGAGATCGCCATGCACCGCTCGCCCGCCGCGCCGTATCCTGCCCCGATCAGCGCATCCGCCGCCTGATCCATGTCGGCGTCGGGCATGATGATCATGTGGTTCTTGGCACCGCCAAAACATTGCGCCCGTTTGCCCGCCGCCGTGGCGCGGGCATAGATGTACTGCGCGATCGGGGTTGACCCGACAAATCCCACGGCCTGAACCGTCTCGCTGTCCAAAATCGCATCAACGGCTTCCTTGTCGCCATTGACCACCTGCAACAGACCATCGGGCAGCCCGGCCTCGGTCATCAGCTCGGCCAGCATGATCGGCACCGTGGGGTCGCGTTCCGACGGCTTCAGGATCATCGCGTTGCCGGCAACCAGCGCCGGGCAAAACTTCCACATCGGGATCATCGCCGGAAAATTGAACGGGGTGATACCGGCGACCACGCCCAACGGCTGGCGCATCGAATACATGTCGATGCCCCGCCCGGCGCTGTCGGTGTAATCGCCCTTCAAATGATGCGGCGCGCCGATACAGAACTCGGCCACCTCGAGCCCGCGCTGCACGTCGCCGCGCGCATCCGGCAGCGTCTTGCCGTGCTCGCGGCTCAGCGCCTCGGCCAGCTTGTCCATATCCCGGTTCAAAAGCGCCACGAACTTCATCATCACCCGCGCCCGGCGCTGCGGGTTGGTGGCGGCCCAGCCGACCTGCGCTTCTGCAGCCCCGGCCACCGCATCGGCAACCTCGCCGGCGCTGGCCAGCGCCACCTGCGCCTGAACTTCACCGATCGCGGGATTGAAAACATCCGCGCTCCGGCCCAAACTTCCCGCGAACCTTTTGCCGTTAATATAATGTCCGATCTGCTGCATACTGACCTCCCCGCAATTCATGGATTTCGCGCGCAACCTAGCCCTGCAGCTTGATGGGCGAAAGGGGCAGTTGCGCGGTTTGGAGCGAATATTCCCGAAATCCGCGGCCCGCCCTGCGACCGCTGCAGCCAGGCCCAAAACAAGTCCCGCACCGCGGGCGCGCAACCAGATATCGCCCGACCCGTGAACGCCTCATTGCTCGGCACTTGACAGCCGCGCCATTTCAGCGCGACGGTGTGGCCAAGCGCTTGGTTTTTATGGAGGCGACGATGCTGGTTCAAACGATGTTGAATGCCAAACCGAACAATGCGGTCATCACCATCGGCCCCGATGCCAGCGTCGCGCAAGCCACCGCGATTCTTTCGGAAAAACGGATCGGTGCAATCATCGTCTCGGCCGATGGAACGACGCCGGACGGGATCTTGAGCGAACGCGACATCGTGCGCGAACTGGGGCGGCGCGGGGCTGCTTGCCTGGACGACAAGGTCCGCGATCTGATGACCTCGTCGCTGGTGACCTGCTCACCATCCAGCACCGTCGACAAGATCATGGCCGACATGACCGATGGCCGGTTCCGCCACATGCCGGTGCTGGTCGATGGTGCCATGGTCGGGCTGATCTCTATCGGCGACGTGGTCAAGGCGCGCATCGACGATCTGGCCCACGAAAAAGACGCCCTGCAAGACATGATCATGGGCCGCTGATCGCCGGGGCCCCAGTAACGCTTCCTTAATCTCTGGCTGTTCCTACTGATCCGCACAATTTTAGTTGAAATGTTCTCGTTTTGATCGCATAGTGCGAAAAGAACAAGGCAGGAACATCACCGGGCGTTGCCGGTCGGCAGGCTCTGTGGAATAAGGAGAGTGGTAATCATGTCGGCGAACTTACTCGAGCTTGACGGGAAGCGGAAAATGGACAAGCAAAAGGCGCTGGAATCGGCGCTGGCGCAGATCGAACGGCAGTTCGGCAAGGGCTCGATCATGAAGCTTGGCGATGAAGGCGCCGTGCAGGAAATCGAAGCCACGTCGACCGGCTCGATCGGGCTCGACATCGCGCTTGG
>JAKZRT010000135.1:0-19238 GCA_047518005.1 Brevirhabdus sp. | reverse complement strand
CGACGCGACCGACCGGCGCCCTGTGGACAAGTGGACAGCCGCTCCGCGACCGACCACTTCCCCACAGGGCCAGAAACCGCAACAGAAGCGGTCAACTCATATGGTACATAAACCGGTCAACTCAGAATGTTCTCGACAGAGAAAAATTGCACGGCGGCGTGCGCGCCAGAAACGCCGGGCCGGGGGTCTAGTTGATGATAATTTCGTCGGGGCGGATCAGCCCGAGAATATCGCGCGCCTGGCTGTCGAGAAGATCGAGGTCGAGGTAATCGTCGGACAGGCGGCGGGTCTTGTTTTCCATCACCGCCACATCGGTCTCGAGCGCGTCGAGCTCGGCCTCGAGGGTGCGTGCCCCGGCGGCGATCTGGATGCGCTGAAAGAGTCCGAAATCGCCCTGCACCGCGGCAAAGGTGAAATACAGCGCCAGCCCAAAGCTGACCGCGAAGAAAAGGAACGCGCCGATGGATACTGTGCGCCGTCTCACAACCGATGCCGTCGTTTTGCCTGCCTCGTGCGCCGCCATTGCGGGGCTTCGCACCGAGACTCGCATATCGCGTCACAGAAGTGAATCCCCTTTGTTGAGACTGGCGGGACCGGTGGTGGGTGGCCTATGATGCGGCGCAGAGGTGCTCGATGCCGCAGCTTCCGCCGCAGGACCGGCTGCCGACCCACCAGGTGACCAACCAGCCCGACATGGATCTCGCGCGCAACCTGTGGGCCGGCGATGCTGCGTTGCGCCACTGGCTGGCGGTCGCGCGGGGCGACGCGGGCGCGGTGGCGGCGTATGCGGCGCAGCTGAGCACGCCCGAGATGCGCCAAGCCGGGCGCGCCGCCAACCGGCATGCACCCGAGCTTGTTCAATTTGACCAGGGCGGGCGGCGGCTGGATGAAGTTCAGTTTCACCCGGCCTATCACGCGCAGTTGGCGGCGGGCGTCGCGGCGGGTTATGCCGCGCGGCCCTGGGAAGACGGTCCGGGCGGGCACGCAGCCCACGCCGGACAGGTCTATCTGCTCAGCCAGGTTGACCCCGGTGTGTGCTGCCCGTTGACAATGACCTATGCGGGGATTGCGGCGCTGATGCCGCACGGCGGCGTGGCTGGGGCTTGGGTGGCGAAGCTGAAAAGCCGCACGTATGATCCGGCAGTTGCACCGCTGGCCGCCAAGGCGGGGGCCACGCTGGGCATGGCGATGACCGAAAAGCAGGGCGGCTCGGATGTGCGCGCCAACACAACCCGGGCTGACCCCGACGGCGATGACTGGCGGCTGACCGGGCACAAGTGGTTCGTCTCGGCCCCGATGTCGGACGGGTTACTGACGCTGGCGCAGGGGCCGGGGAGGCTAACCTCGTATTTGGTGCCGCGCTGGCTGCCCGATGGCACCCGCAAAGGCATTCACCTGATGGCGCTGAAGGACAAGCTGGGCAACCGGTCGAACGCCTCGGCCGAGATCGAGTACCACGATGCCTTTGCCCACCAGATCGGCGCGGCGGGCGCCGGCCTGCGCACCATTATCGCCATGGTCCATCACACCAGGCTGGATACCGCCTTGGCTCCGGCGGGCCTGATGCCCGCGGCTCTCAACGAGGCGGTCGTATGGTGCGAGGGCCGCAGCGCCTTTCAGCGCCGCCTGATCGACCAGCCGCTGATGCGCGCCGTACTGGCCGATCTGGCGCTCGACGCCGAGGGCGCGCTGGCGCTGGGGCTCTGGGTGGCGCGGGCCTTCGACGACGGCGGGGGCCTGGCCCGTGTTGGTGTGGCGCTGGCCAAATACCTGTCAAACAAACTGGCCCCCGGTGTGATCTACGAGGCGATGGAGGCCCTGGGTGGCATGGGTTATGTCGAAGACACCAGCCTGGCGATGCTCTATCGCGAGGCGCCGCTGAATTCGATCTGGGAAGGCTCGGGCAATGTGATCGCGCTGGATATTCTGCGAAGCCTCGACAAAGACGCCGCCAGCGCCGCCGCGCTGACCGGCGAACTGGCCGCGGCGACCAGGCAGAGTGCGGCCTACGACACGGCCCTTGGTGCCCATAATGCGCGCTGGCCCGGCCGCGTGCGCGAGGCCGACGCGCGGTGGTTTTCTGAAAGTGCGGCCACGCTTTTGACCGCCAGCGTGCTTTTGCGCCACGGCCCGGGAGAGGTTGCGGCCGCCTATGCGGGCGGGCGGCTGGGGGCCGAACGCGGGCGCACCGCCGGCGCGCTGACGATGGATCCGGCGCCCCTGATCGCCCGATTGACCGGAAATTAGATGGTGGCGCCGCGCTGACGCGCGTCGCCACGCGGGGGGCCTCGGACCCCCCGCACCCCCCGAAAGTATTTTCGAAACGATAAAATCAGGGTGGACCCGCCTGTCTTCACTGTTTTGGTCAATACTTCGGGGGTGAATTCGCGCTTGCGCGAAGCGGGGGCAGCGCCCCAAGTTCACCTGAAAACAGACTTGCGCCGAAGGCGCGCAAAGTGGCAGCGGTTACCCGGCGACCGAGGCGTCATAGATCGACTGGATCGTTGCGTCCAGAAGCGCCTCGAAGGCTTTATCCGACTGGTCCGCCGACAAGCCTTCGGTCAGGGCGCGGCTAAAGCTGGCGGTCATGCCGGCGTTGCGCGCCAGTCGCGCGTTGGCCTCGGCGCGGCTGTAGCCACCCGACAGCGCCACAACGCGCATGATGCGCGGATCGGCGATCAGGTCGGCGTATAGATTTGTCTCTTCGGGCAGCGTGAGCTTCAGCATCACCTCCTGCCCCGCGCCGAGCCGGTCGAGCTGTTCGGTTATTGCACCCAGCAGGATGGCTTCGGCCGCGGCCTTGTCGGCGATCGAAATGGTGACTTCGGGTTCGAGGATCGGCACCAGATTGTGATCGAGCACCTGCAAGCCGATGTCGAACTGCTGAGCCACGTTGGCCGCGATCCCTGGGTGCGAGGCGGCGTCGATGACCGAGCGCATTTTAGTGCCGAAGATCCCGGCCCGGGTCGCGCGCGCCAACGCGCTTTCAAGATCGCCCATGGGTTTCATCAGGCGTACACCGTCGGCCGCGTCCTCCAGCCCCTTGTCGATCTTTAGAAACGGAACCACACCGCGATCTTCCCAAATGCATGTGGCCGAAGGCTTGCCTCCGATATCCCGGTCCATGGTCATCTCGAACAGGATCGCGCCGACGATGCGCGCGCCGGTGAAACCCGGCGACAGAACGATGCGGGTTCGCATGGCGTGGATCAGGTCGAACATTTCGGCCTCGGACCCGTAAGCGCCCGCATCGACCCCATAAAGCCCTAGCGCCTTGGGGGTCGAGCCGCCACTTTGATCGAGCGCGGCCACAAAGCCTGCGCCGCTGCGCATCTGGTTTGCCTGTTCGGTTATCGACATTTGTCTGCTCCTTGTCTTTGTCGCGCCGCGGGTGCTCAGCCTTCAAGGGCGGCGACGCCCGGCAGTGTCTTGCCCTCCATCCACTCCAGAAAGGCCCCGCCCGCGGTTGAGATATAAGTGAAATCATCTGCCGCGCCGGCGGCGTTCAGGGCCGCCACCGTGTCGCCGCCGCCCGCGACCGTGACCAGCCGCCCGGCGCGGCTTAGCCCCGCCGCGTGGCGCGCCGCCGCGCGGGTCGCGGCGTCAAAGGGTTTCACCTCGAAAGCGCCAAGCGGGCCGTTCCAGATCAGCGTGGCGCTGGCCTCGAAAATGGTGGCGATGTCGGCCACCGTTTGCGGCCCGGCGTCCAATATCATCCGGTCGGGCGGGCACCGGCCCACCTTGACCACCTTGTGTCGGGCCTTGGCTTTGAGGTCACGGGCGACCACCATATCGACCGGCAGCTGCACCCGGCAACCGGCCTCGCCCGCGGCTTTGAGAATGCTCAACGCCGTCTCGGCGATGTCGCGCTCGGCCAGCGACGTGCCGATCTCGTGGCCCTGGGCGGCCAGAAACGTATTGGCCATGCCGCCGCCGATGATCAGATGGTCGACCTTGCGGACCAAATTGCCCAGAAGCGCGATCTTGGTCGAGATCTTGGCCCCGCCCACCAACGCCGCCAAGGGCCTTTCCGGCGCACCCAGTGCTGCCTCCAGCGCGCCGAGTTCTGCCGCCATCAGCCGTCCAGCGCACGCCGGCAATAGCCGGGCCAGCGCCGCGGTCGAGGCATGGGCCCGGTGCGCGGCCGAAAAGGCGTCGTTGCAGTAAATATCGCCAAGCCGCGCCAGTTCGGCGGCAAAGGCGGGGTCGTTGGCCGCTTCGCCCGGATCAAAGCGCAGGTTTTCCAGCAGGACCACATCGCCCGGCGCCATTGCGGCCACTGTTGCCGCAGGGTCGTCGGCAGCAAAGGTCACCGGGCGACCAAGCGCCGTTTGCAGCGCCGGCACAACGACCGCCAGCGACAGTTCGGGCACCACGCGACCTTCGGGCCTTCCGAAATGCGCCATCAGCACCGGCAGCCCGCCCGCGTAAAGGATATGGCGCAGCGTCGGCGCGATCCGGTCGATGCGCGTGGTGTCGGTGACCCGGCCGCCCTCGACCGGCACGTTGATATCGATGCGCACCAGCACCCGCTTGCCGCCAAGCACCATGTCGTCGAGAGTTTTCCAGGCCAAGCCGGGCCTCCTGCGCGGGTGCAAATTCCTGCCCCCTTAATCCCGTCTCCGGGCCGCTCCGTCAACCGTCACGTTTTGGCGCCGGGCCGGGCCTTTCCCTTTGCCGCGCCAGCCCCTATGGTCGCGCGAACTTTCAGGCAAGGAGGCCCGCATGGCCGAGATCAAGGACCCCGAAAACACCATACTGATCGAGCTCAGCGGCGGTCAGGTCGTCATCGAACTTTTGCCGGATGTCGCCCCCCAGCACGCGGCGCGAATGAAGGATCTGGCGCGCTCGGGTGCCTATGACAACGTATGTTTTCACAGGGTTATCGACGGATTTATGGCCCAGACCGGTGACGTGGCAAACGGCAACACGCAAGAAAACTTCTCGATCCACCGCGCCGGAACTGGCGGTTCGGACTTGCCCGATCTTCCGGCCGAGTTCTCGAAATTGCCGCACGACCGCGGCACCATTGGTGCTGCACGCTCGGCCAGCCCAGGCTCGGCCAATTCGCAGTTTTTTATCAACTTCGCCGACAACCATTTTCTTAACGGCCAATACACCGTCTACGGGCGGGTCGTTTCCGGTATGGACCATGTCGATGCGATCACGCGCGGCGAACCGCCGGCAAGCCCCGATATGATGCTGTCGGTCAAGGTGGCCGCCGATGGCTGACCGCCGGGCAATACTGCGCGCTGCCCTGGCGGCGGTGGTGATCGTTGCGGGGGGTATCTATTGGAAACAACAGCGTTCCGCGCCGGATGCACCGGCGCCCGAGGCTGCCGCGCCCGCCGCCGCAACCGGACCGTTGCTTGAAATATTGGTCAGCGGTGATTCGTCGGGTCGAATTGTCGTCGCGCTGTTGCCCGATGTCGCGCCCGGCCATGTGGAACAGATTACCGGGTTGGCGCGCCAGGGTGCTTATGACGGCGTGGTGTTTCACCGGGTGATCGAAGGCTTCATGGCCCAGACCGGCGATGTCGCCTTCGGGCGCGCCGGCGGCGATCTTGCCCGCGCTGGAACCGGCAGCTCGGACCGGCCCAATCTGGCGGCGGAATTTTCCGACATTCCTTATGATCGCGGCATCGTCGGCATGGCGCGGTCGCAAAGCCCCGACAGCGCCAACAGCCAGTTCTTCATCATGTTCGCGCCCGCCCACCAGCTCAACGGTCTATACACGGTCGTGGGCCGGGTCATCGAAGGCATGGAGGTGGTCGACGCGATCAAACGCGGGCGCGGCGCCAATGGCGCGGTGCTGGGCGAGCCCGACCAGATGCTGCGCGTCACCGTTCTGGACTGACATCACCTTTCCATCAATACTTCGGAGAGCGCGAGGGGCAGCGCCACCCGCCCGTCGCGGCGCGCTTTAGCGCGGCGCAAAGCTCAGTTTTTTGGCGGCACCAGCTTGCCGGGGTTCAGGATACCCTGGGGGTCAAGTGCGGTTTTGATCGCCCCCATCACGGCCCAGCCCGCCCCATGCTCGGCCGCCATCAGATCGAGCTTGCCGATGCCGACCCCATGCTCGCCGGTGATGGTGCCGCCAAGGGCCAGGGCGCGTTCGGACATGGCGCGGGCCAGCCGTTTGGCGATCCGCACCTCATCCGCGTTGTCGCGGTCGACCAGCAGGATCGCATGAAAATTTCCGTCGCCGGCGTGGCCCAGGATCGGACCCATAAGGCCCGAGGCGGTGATATCGGCCTGGGTCGCGCTCACCGCCTCGGCCAGTTTCGAGATCGGCACGCAGATGTCGGTCACCACGGCCCCGGCACCGGGGCGCAGCGCCAGACAGGCGTAATAGGCCTTGTGACGCATGTCCCACAGCGCTGACCGCTCCTCGGCTTTGGTGGCCCAGGCAAACTCGGACCCGCCAAAATCTTCGATCAATTCGCCCAGCCGCGCGGCGTCTTCGCGGACCTGCGCAGGCGAGCCATGGAATTCCACCAGCAAATGCGGCGTCTCGGGCAGGGACATGCCCGCATAGGCGTTGACCGCGCCCACGGTCACGGCATCGACAAATTCGATCCGCGCCATGGGAATGCCCATCTGGATGGTGGCGATCACGCAATCGACCGCCCCGTCAATGTCGGTGAATCCCGCCACGCCCGCGGCGATCTCTTCGGGCTGCCCGTGCAGGCGCAGCGTCAACTCGGTGATCAGGCCAAGCGTGCCTTCGGCACCGACAAAAAGCCCGGTCAGGTCATAGCCCGCTGACGACTTGCGGGCGCGGCTGCCGGTCTCGATCACCCGCCCGTCGGCCAGCACCACCTCGAGCCCGGCGACATTGTCGCGCATGGTGCCATAGCGCACCGCTGTGGTGCCGCTGGCCCGGGTCGAGGCCATCCCGCCAAGCGTGGCGTCGGCCCCCGGATCGACCGGAAAAAAGAGCCCCGTCGCGCGCAGCTCCTGGTTCAGCGCACCCCGCGTGAGCCCAGGCTGAATCCGCGCGTCCATATCCTCGGCGTTTACGTCCAGAACCCGGTTCATCCGCGAAAAATCCACCGCCACGCCGCCGCGAATTGCTGCAATATGCCCCTCCAGCGACGTGCCGGCGCCGAAGGCGATCAGCGGGCAACCGTGCTCGGCGCAGATCTTCACAATCGCCACCACCTGCGCGGTCGCGGATGGATAGGCCACCGCATCGGGGGGCGCGGCGGCAAAATAGCTTTCCGAGCGCCCATGCAGGTCCAGATCGGACTTGGAGCGGCTCAGCGCATCGCCTAAGAGGGATGACAGCGCGTCGATGGCTGTTGCGATGCTCATGGGCACCTCGTTCAGGATCAATCAGCCCGACCTTAGGGGACATGGCCCCCCGATGAAAAGGCCCGCACACAAAACGCGGATGGCTGAGCGGTGAATCTGTTCGGGGATTATGATAGCCACCACCTGGCCGAAAGCGCGCGCAAGGGCTGGCGACGCGCCCGCGACCATGGGCCCGGGCACCTTCGGTTCTGGCTGATCGCTCTGGTTCTGGGTGTCCTGGCGGCTTTTGCGGCGGTCGGGTTCCGCCTGTCGATCACCTGGTTGCAGACCGCGATCTACGGTGTCGACGAGCGCAATCTTGCGACCGTGCTTGGGCGGCTGCCGTGGTATCTGATCGTGAGCGTCCCCATCCTTGGCAGGCTGGTGACCGGGCAGATCCTGCATTGGTTCACGCCGGACGGTCGGGCCCGGTCGGTGGCCGATGCCATCGAGGGCGCGGCGCTGCACGATGGCAGGGTTGAACGGCGTGCCGGGCTGGCCTCGGCACTGGCCTCGATCATGACGCTCTCGACCGGCGGGTCGGCGGGCCGCGAAGGGCCGGTGGTGCATCTGGCCGGGGTCATTTCCACCTGGATTTCCGACCGGCTGGGGGCGGATGGCATCACCGGGCGCGACCTTCTGGGCTGCGCGGTGGCGGCGGCGGTGTCGGCTTCGTTCAACGCGCCGATTGCCGGGGCGCTGTTCGCGCTCGAGGTGGTGCTGCGGCACTTCGCGGTCAATGCCTTTGCGCCGATCATCATCGCCTCGGTGGCCGGTACCGTGGTCAGTCGCGTCACTTTTGGCGATGTCACCGAGTTCACGCTGCCCAACATGGGCGCGCTGGCGTTTTACGTCGAACTGCCCGCCTATCTGATCCTCGGGCTCTGCTGTGGTCTGGTGGCAGCCGCACTGATGTGGGGCGTCTTTGCCGCCGACCGGATCGGTAGCGCGGTGCAAAATTCCTTGCGCCTGCCGCGCTGGCTGCGGCCCTGCGGTGCCGGGGCGGTGCTGGGGGTGCTGGCGCTGTGGTTTCCCCATATCATCGGCGTCGGCTACGAGACCACGTCGAACGCCCTGACCGGTCAATTGCTGTTCCACGAGGCGGTGGTATTCGCGGTACTCAAGGTCATTGCCGTGGCGGTGACCATGGGCGGGCGCATGGGCGGCGGCATCTTCTCGCCATCGCTGATGATCGGGGCGCTGACCGGCCTCGCGTTCGGGATCATCGCCACCGGCCTGTTCCCCGATGTCTCGGGGTCGCAGACGCTCTATGCGCTGGCCGGAATGGGGGCGGTGGCCGCAGCCGTGCTGGGCGCGCCGATCTCGACCACGCTGATCGTTTTCGAGCTGACCGGCGACTGGCAGACCGGGCTGGCGGTGATGGTGGCGGTATCGACCTCGACGGCCCTGGCCAGCCACCTGGTCGACCGGTCGTTCTTTCTGACCCAGCTGTCGCGGCGCGGCGTCAAGATCGCCGCCGGCCCGCAGGCCTATCTGATGACCATGTACCGCACCGGTTTGGTGATGCGCCCCTCAGGTGATCCGCGCGGCGCCGATCCGGACGCGCTGACGGCACTGGCCGAGCGCGGCATCGCCCTGACCGCACAGGCGACGCTGGAAGCGGCGATGGCGATCTTTGAGGCCGAGGATATTGCCTTTATCCCGGTGGTCGACGATGCGGACGCTGCCCACCCCGAGGTTTTGGGCGCGCTTTTCCAGACCGACGTGTTGAGCGTTTTCAACCGGGCGCTGGCGTCGGTGGCGGCAGAAGAGCATCGGTAGGGATGTTTTGTTGATATTGCGCCGCGCGTTCCGCGCGTCGCCACGCCGGGGGGCTTTGCCCACCGGACCCCCCAAAGTACTTGGAAAACAATGAAATCTTTATGGGTGCTTAGATTTCTTCGACCGTCACATCGTCGGATCTGGCGAAAGCTACATGCCCCGCAATCTCGGATACGTCGTCTATCGGTGCCTCATAGCTCCAGGCCGCGTCTTTCAGCGCGCCCGACCCGGTGTTGATCGAAAAATAGGTGGCATCGCCCTTCCAGGGGCAGGTGCTGGTGGTGTCGCCTTGGTCAAAAAGCGCCATCGCCAGATCGTCGCGCGGGAAATAGATGACGCTTGGATAGCTGCCCTCGGTCAGCTCCAGCGCCTGGTTCGATTCGCCCAAAACCGCGCCCGCAGCGCGGATGGTCCAGGTGCCCGGCGCGGGGCGGATTTTGATGTGGTCAGGCATGGTGGTCTCCGTCACTGTCGGCAAAGACCAATATAGGCGCGCGCGGCGCGAAATAAAGCCAGCCGCGTCAGATCGGCGCGGTGGCGGCACCGAGCCACGCCTTGGCCGCAGGCGAAAGTTGGGCATTCAATTTTTCCCGGACCTCGGAGTGATAAGCGTTCAGCCAGACCCGCTCGGGCGTGGTCAGAAGATCAGCGTCGATCAGCGTTCGGTCGATTGGCACCAAGGTCAGCGTCTCGAAAGCCAGCCACTTGCGCGCGTCGGCGCCGGGAATATCCGGGGCAGCGATCACCACGATCAGGTTTTCGATACGAATGCCGAACGCCCCCGGACGGTAATACCCCGGTTCGTTTGACAGGATCATGCCTTGCAAAAGCGGCTCGGTGCCGATGGCGCTGATCCGCTGCGGGCCTTCGTGGACGGAAAGATAGGCGCCGACCCCGTGGCCGGTGCCGTGGTCATAATCCATCCCCGCCTGCCAAAGAGCATTGCGCGCCAGCGGGTCAAGGCTGTGGCCCGAAAGCCCCTGCGGCCAGCGCGCCATGCTGATGGCGATCATGCCTTTCAGGACCAGCGTGAAGGCGCGGCGTTCAATTGCCCCGGGTGGGCCTATGGCGATGGTCCGTGTGACATCGGTGGTGCCATCGCGGTACTGTCCGCCGCTGTCGACCAGCAACAACTCGCCCTTGCCAACCGGGCGGTTGGTCTTGTCGGTCACCCGGTAGTGGATGATGGCGCCATTCGGCCCGGCGCCCGAAATCGTGTCGAACGAGATATCGCGCAGATGATTGGTGGCCCGACGGCAAGCTTCGAGATTTTTAACCACGTCAATCTCGGTCAGCCCGCCTTTGGCGGCTTCGCGCTCGAGCCAGGCCAGAAATTCCACCATCGCGGCCCCGTCGCGCCGGTGGGCGGCGCGCGCGCCGGCAATCTCGGTCGGGTTTTTCTGCGCTTTGGGCAAGATGCACGGGTCGCGGTCCCAGTCGATCTTAACGCCTGCCGCCTCGAGCGCCAACTTGACCGCGTAGGGTGCCGAGCCAGGATCGACGCGAACCGGGCCATTGAGCTCGGCCAGCGCGGCGTCGAATTCATGCCAATTCGCCAGCGAGATTGCCGGATCGCGGCCGATTTCCGCGAATTTTTCCGGATCGGTGTAGAGCGTGATCGTGCCATCGTCGCGCAGTATCGCGAACGCCTGAACGATGGGAATGCGCGCAATGTCTGTACCGCGAATGTTCAAAAGCCAGGCGATGCTGTCGGGCAGGGTCAGAATCGCGGCGCGCTGGCCCTGATCGCGCAACGTCTCGGCGATGTCCGAGCGCTTTTGGGCGCTGGTTTTGCCCGCAAATTCAGCTGGATATTCCGAGGCGGCCGCGGCTGGGCGGCGTGGGCGGTCGGCCCAGATCGCGTCGACCAGATTGTCGGTCGGAACCAGCGAGGCACCGGTGCCGGCAAGCGCGGTCTCGATCTCTTCGACGTCCGATCTGGTCTGCAACCAGGGATCGAACCCGATACGGTCACCGTCGCCGACGTGATCCGCAAGCCAGGGCCCGACCTTGGTCGCGGGCCATTCGACGGGCGTGAAATGACCGGTATCGACCTGCGCCTGCACTTGCAGCCTGTAGCGGCCATCGACAAAAACACCGGCCTGGTCGGCAAGCGCGACGGCAAATCCGGCCGATCCTGAGAACCCGGTCAACCAGGCCAGACGTTCGTCGCGAGGCGCCACATACTCGCCCTGATGGGCGTCGGCGCGCGGCACGATAAACCCGGCCAGATCGCGTTTGGCGATTGCCGCGCGCAATCGGGCCAGCCGTGTCGGGCCGTCGGCGGGGGTGGTCGGGCTGTCGAAGGTCTGGAACATTGTCCTCTGGTCCGACCCCTAGCCGACCCGCTTCAGGCCGAAACGCGGGCGCGGGCGCGCGGATCGTTATCAAAGAGGTCGGCCAGCTGTTCGGTCATCGCACCGGCCAGTTGTTCGACATCGGTGATCGTGACCGCGCGCTCGTAGTACCGCGTGACGTCGTGGCCGATGCCGATGGCAATAAGTTCGACTGCCTTGCGCTTTTCGACCATCGCGATCACGTCGCGCAGGTGTTTTTCCAGATAATTCGCCGGGTTAACGGACAAAGTCGAATCGTCTACCGGGGCCCCGTCCGAGATCACCATCAGTATCTTGCGCGCTTCGCTTCGGCAGGCCGCGCGCCGGTGCGCCCATTCCAGCGCCTCGCCGTCGATGTTTTCCTTCAGCAGCCCCTCTTTCATCATCAGGCCCAGATTGGGACGCACGCGTCGCCACGGCGCGTCGGCGGACTTATAGATGATATGGCGCAGGTCATTGAGGCGCCCGGGGGTTTGCGGTCGGCCTTCGGTCAGCCACTTTTCGCGGGCCTGACCGCCCTTCCAGGCGCGGGTGGTAAAGCCCAGGATCTCGACCTTGACCTGACAGCGTTCCAGCGTGCGCGCCAGCACATCGGCGCAGATCGCCGCGATGGATATGGGCCGCCCGCGCATCGAGCCCGAGTTGTCCAACAAAAGCGTGACCACGGTGTCGCGAAAGTCCATGTCCTTTTCGACCTTGAAGCTCAGCGGCGTTGTCGGGCTGGCCACGATCCGAGCCAGCCGCCCGGCGTCCAGAATGCCCTCTTCGCGGTCGAACTCCCAACTGCGGTTCTGCTGGGCCTGCAGGCGGCGCTGGAGCTTGTTGGCCAGACGGCCGACCGCACCTTTCAGCGGGTCGAGCTGCTGGTCGAGATAGGCACGCAGGCGTTCCAGTTCGGCCAGATCGGCCAGGTCCTCGGCCCGTATTTCTTCATCGAAATCTGACAGATAGACAGAGTAGTTCGGGTCAGCCTCAGAGGCGGGCGCGGGCGGTGGCGGGTCAGGCGGCGCGTCGCCCTCGGGCAGTTGGCTTTCCTCGGCGTCCTCGTCAGCCATCTCGTCCATCGACACTTCGGCCTCGGCGGCGTCCTGGGTCTCGTCCTGCGACTGGTCGGGGTTGGCATCGTCGGGGTCGCTGTCGGCGTCGTCGCTGCCTTGCGCGTCGGGGTCGTCCTGGTCGTCGGCCTCGGCCTGATCTTCGTCGTCGTCGGCAGCGTCCGGGTCGTCGCCCAGCTGATCGCCATAGCCCAGATCGTCGATGATCTGGCGGGCAAAGCGGGCGAATTCGGTCTGGTCGGCGAGCACGTCCGCCAGGCCCTCGAGCGTGCCGCCTGCCGTGTCGTTGATGTGGCCCTGCCACAGCTCCATCACGTTTTTGGCGGCCGGGGGCAGGTCGCGCCCGGTGGCCAGATGTCGCAGCAGGTATCCGGCGGCCACCGAAAGCGGGGCGCTGGCGGCGTCGGTAATCGTATCATAGCCCTTGCGCACCGCCTCGGTCTGGATCTTGGCGTCGATATTGCCGGCAGTGCCGGGCATGATGCGGGCGCCGATGGCCTCGCACCGGGCGGTTTCCATGGCGTCGTAGATGTCGCGCGCCATCTGGCCCTGGGGGTTGTATTTCGCGTAAGTGCCGGGGTCGTGGAACTTGTGTTTCAGCGCGAATGCATCCGCCGTGCCCCGCGCCAGCAGCACCTCGGGCCGGGTCATCCGGCGGCTGACCTGGGGCAGGCGAATGGTGTCATCGGTCTGGCCGGGCGGATCGACCGAAAAACTGACCGTCAACTCAGGATCATCGGCCATCACTTTGGTGGCTTCGGCGAGGGCCTTTTTGAACGGGTCGGCGGGGTTGTCGGTGGGATTGGCCATGCTGTGGTTATTTCCCCCAATCCGCTCAAAAGGCAAGCGGCATTCGACCGCCCGCGACTGCTCGAATATCCAGTACGCGCGGGTGCATGGTCGCAGAAACGTCGGCTGAAATCTGGCTAGGCCGGATAGCTTTGTTTTGGCAATTCGAAATGGGGACCGTCCAGAAACGCCCTCCCGCCCGTTTGCTTTTTGTGCAGTATGTAATCCGCGGAAAGCGCCTCGGCGTCCAGTTCCGACTGGCAGACGTCGCCACAATTCCATGCGCCACCCAACCGCAACGGCGTGCTTATGCCGCGCGCCGCAGTGATCATTGCGTCTGAAATGATATAGATCGCAGGCCAGTCGAAAATCGCCTTGCCTTGGCGAGACCCGAAAAGGTCAACGGCGTGTCCGGTCAAGTGGCGCGATGCAAGCGTCTGCGACGCTCCACTTTGCACCAGCTTCTTTTGTTCCTCCAGCGTCCGCATTCCGCAGGATACGCCGAAATCATGCTGGGTTATCTGGATTGCCTCTTTGACGATCGCCACCAGATCCGGGTGCACGCCCTCGAGCCGTTGCAGCGATCTTTTCGAAAGATTGAATGCCATGCGTTAATCCCTCCTCTTCCAATACGAGGATTGTAACGCATCCTGTCCGCAACTTAAACGGTCGAGATCACCCCAAGCTCACACTCGCCGCACTTTCCGGCAGTTCCTCGTCGAAGCAGCGCTGATAGAACTCGGCCACGGTTTCGCGTTCCAGCTCGTCGCATTTGTTCAGGAACGTCAGCCGGAAAGCATAGCCCAGATCGCGGAAAATTTCGGCGTTCTGGGCCCACATGATGACCGTCCGGGGCGACATCACGGTCGAGAGATCGCCGTTCATGAAGGCGGTGCGGGTCAGGTCGGCCACAGTCACCATATGGCTGATGCTGGTGCGACCTTTCTCGGTGTTGTAATGCGGGCATTTGGCCAGAACGATCGCGGTTTCCGCATCATGCGACAGATAGTTCAGGGTCGCGACCATCGACCAGCGGTCCATCTGCGCCTGGTTGATCTGCTGCACGCCGTGGTAAAGCCCGGTGGTGTCACCCAGACCAACGGTGTTGGCGGTGGCAAACAGACGAAACGACGGGTGCGGCGTGATGATCTCGTTCTGGTCCAGCAAGGTCAGTTTGCCGTCGTGTTCCAGCACCCGTTGGATAACGAACATCACATCGGCCCGGCCCGCATCGTATTCATCGAACACTATCGCCGTCGGGTTCCTGAGCGCCCAGGGCAGGATGCCCTCGTGAAACTCGGTGACCTGCTTGCCGTCGCGCAGCTTGATCGCGTCCTTGCCAATCAGGTCGATCCGGCTGATGTGGCTGTCCAGATTGACACGCACGCACTGCCATTTCAGCCGCGCCGCGACTTGTTCGATGTGGGTCGATTTGCCGGTGCCGTGATAGCCCTGGATCATCAGGCGGCGGTTGTGGGCGAAACCGGCCAGGATCGCCAGCGTCGTCTCGGGGTCGAACTTATAGGTGTGATCGATCGCCGGCACCCGCTCGCCGACCTCGGCGAAGCCCTTGACCTTCATGTCACTTTCGATCCCGAAGAGATCGCGGACCGAGACGTCTTCGGTGGGTTTGGCAAGCGTGCTCATTGCGTCGTCGTCCATCATGAAAGCCAGGAGATTACCGCCTTGCGCGGCAAAGCCCCGGCGTTGGCGGTCACCTGCCTGAAAATGGGCTCAAGAGCAAGGGCCTTGCAGTCCGGCTGGCGGTCCGAATAAGACATTGGGTCACTATCGGGCTAACCTGTATCCCTTGCGTTATTTGTTCCGCCGCCCCGTCAAAATTTCCCTGACAGTATAGGCAGACGGCCAACATGAATTTTCGAGCGGCCACGAAAGGATCATTTTCGCCGATCTTGATCGTCTCGTGCAATTCATTGATTGCTTTGCCGCCATCATTCGGGAAAACCCCACAACATCGGCTACCATTATGACGGCTAACCGGCTTTGCATGACTTCGAGGCCCGCCTGCCGTTATTCTTTGAAATTGCGGCTTTCCTTGATCTGGTCCCAGGCCCAGACGACCTCTTGCAAGCGGTCTTCGTCTTCGCGGGCACCGCCGTTCATGTCAGGATGAAGGTCTTTGACAAAGCCTTTGTATTGCTTGCGAATCTCGGACTTGGTCCAGTGATCGCGCGCTTCCAGAATATCCAGCGCCCGGCGTTCGGTCGGCGGCAGACGGCGGGTGCCGGTGATCGACTTGCCGGGGTTGCGCGTGGCGTTGTCGCCCAGCACCTGATGGGCATCGTCCACGCCCAGTCGCGCCCAGGCGCGTTGTTCATCGGTGGCGTGTCCAAAGGGCTTGGTCTCGCGGTTCCAGACCCGGTCGCTGTCTCGCTGGGCGTCAAATTCTTCGGGAGTTGCCCCGTTGAAGAAATTCCATTTCACGTTGTATTCGCGCACGTGGTCCTTGCAGAACCAGAAATATTCATCGAGTGTATCAGGCGACTTGGGCGCGCGGTATTTGGCGGTCTCGGCACAGCCAGCATGTTCGCACTGGCGTACCGAAGTCTCGAACGCACCGGACATACCGCGCTTGCCGCGCGTGCGCTTTTTCTTATCCGCCGACACCGAAATGTCGAAACCGAAGGGATCGCCTTTGCTCATGAAACACACCTTTTCGACTCGGACAGGTGAGTTTAGTAGCTTCCGGGCAAGATAGAAGGGGGTTTTGGTAAAAAATGACAATCGCGGACGAAATTCGTCACAAACTGCAACAAAGCTTTGCCCCCGATGTGCTGGATGTCATCGACGACAGCGAGGCCCATCGTGGCCATGCGGGCTATTCCGACGGCGGTCAAAGCCATTTCAACGTGGTTATCCGGGCCCCTGTCTTTGGCGCGATGACGCGTCTGGACCGGCACCGGGCCGTGCATAGGGCCCTGGGCACCGATCTGGTCGGTCGCATTCACGCCCTGGCGCTGGAGATCAGCGGCTAGGCGTTGACGTGTCTGGCACCATCCGGATCACCGAAGCCGCATCGCCGTTCTCGGTGCCCTTGGAAGGTACCGACGGGTCTGGCCGTTTGACGGTCGGGCCGATCTTGCGCTGATCATCGCGCAGACGCTCGAGCAGCTCCAGATCTTCGATGCGCACCCTATGCCGGGGCCGCCGCGCAACAATTTTTTGCGTGGCTCTGGCGGATTTTGCGTATTTTGACGTGAACACCAGCGCTGACGCATCACGCGGTTTGATGACGCGGCGAAAGATCAAAAGCTGACTGTTGCGCGGGCCGGGTTCGGTTCGCTGAAATTCCCAGCGGTCCAGCGCCTGATCGTTGATGGCATCGCTTAACGCTGCAACGGTGCGCGCTTTGCGTTTGAACCACCGCGCGCCCGAAGCCGTCGGACGTTCCAAAACCTTATACTCGTACATGGTGCCCCCCACCAAAATTGACTTACCCCAAGGTACAGCAAAGCAGGTTCGTGGGGGTCAGAAAATGTGGCGGAAATGCGTCAACAGTTTGGCCTCATTATGGCAACTTTGCCGAAACCCGTTGAAAAATCATGATTGATTCTTAGTTCCGTGCGCAATTCCAAGATCAAAAGCCCCCGGCCATGCGCGGCAACTGGCTTGGCTGGAACGACAATTTAATGCAGGACGGGACATTGTTGATCGGCCTTGACCGGGAAGCGCGCCCGATAAGACGCGAGCCTGCCGCGTATGGCGAGGGGTGAGAAACCGGCCACAGCGGAATGACGCTGGCCAAGCCGGTCTAATTGACGCCGACCCAAGAACAATCAGTTAATGATCGGGAAACAATCGGTTTTCGCGCTGCCGACGCTGGGGCCTGCTTGAGGGCACGTTGAAAAAATTGGCAAATTTATGTTGTAACCGACATTCCCCATATACCATCCAAATCCTCCGGCAAACTTTGGGGCGAGCCAAGCCCTCCCGCGCGCTCCGAACCATTCTCCGAAACGCCAGCCCATCGCGGTCCGGACCACGATTCGACAAGCATGGAGAGGTGCGCAGTCCCTCGCAACCGATTTTTCTTAAGTCGTGGCTCAGTATTTGTGAGGCATACCCCGGCCCGATACTTCATGCACAACCCAACCCGCCCCGGAAATCGCACCGCGCCCTTGCACCGCCACCGGCGGCCGCAGAGACGCTGCCCGCGATCGCGCCCGCCTTGGGCTGGCGCTTGCGTCACGTTGCGGATCTGGTGCCGACCTCTCCGGCGGGCCGCAATCCGGACCCGTTTCCCCACGCGATGCCGTTTCGGACAGCGATTGACCGCGACCCACGTTGCTCGTAGTATGGCTAAGTATTATTGAGCCGGATGGCGGAGCCAGGGACCCATGAACACCAATCGATTGCCCCCTCTGAATTCTCTCAAGGCATTCGATGCGGCGGCGAGACACGAGAGCTTCCTGGAAGCGGCGGCCGAACAGGGCGTCACGTCGGGCTCCATCAGCAGACATGTGAGGCTGCTCGAGCGCTATCTGGGAACCGAACTGTTCGTCAGGCGAAGCAACGGGGTCACGCTCACCTCGGCCGGAAAGGAATACGCCGGGAAGGTCAGCGGCATTCTCAGGGACCTGAGAACCGCGACGGATCGCGTCCGCACGCCGTCGGGCGACCGCGCGATCGTGATCTCGACCCTCCCGATATTCTCGGAACGCTGGCTCTACCGCCGCATTCCGTCATTCAGGAAGGCGTTCGACCGGGCGGAGCTGCGGATCGAGGTTCACAACGGCGAGCACGACGCGGAGCGCGAAGACGTCGATGCGTGGATCATGTATTCGAATGGACAGCATCCCGGCTACAGTGTCACGCGGCTGTTCGGAGAAGAGGTCTTTCCCGTCTGCAGCCCGCAATTCCGCAAGACGCTGTCCGCCCACCCCGGCGCCGACGAGGTCATCGGCCAACCCCTGCTGCACGACATGTACTGGGACACCGACTGGCCGGACTGGACCCGGGCCGTCGGCGCAACGGCCGGCGAGCTTGCCGCCAACATGCGCTTTGCGCTTTACAAGGGCGTCATCCAGGCGGCGGTCGACGGCATGGGGATGGCCGTCGGCCATGGCGAGATGGTCGCCAAGGAACTGGCGACCGGAAAGCTCGTCCCGCTCGCGCATCTCTCGGTCGTTTCCGAGAAATCCTATCACCTGGTCATGACCGCTTCGTCGGCGAACGATCGAACCCTCGTTCGGTTGAAGGAGTGGCTCCTGCAGGAATGTGCGGCAGGCAAGCCGTCGAACGGCTGACCGTCCTCGGGCTCGCCCGCCCCGCGCCGGAAGGCGTCGCAACCCCGATCGTTCGGCCGGGCTCCGCGGATCGGCGCCGGATCGCCGCCTGAGCGTTCCGCGCGGCCCTTGCAGGCCACGGCGGTGCGGCCAACCGTCCCCTTCGGGCAGCACCGGATCGTCTTCCCTGGCGCCGCCTCCCCGACATCCGCCGATCCGCCTCCCTCGTCGCGCCGGCTTCGGTTTCCGGTGACCGGACGCCCCGCTTCCGGCTCGCTTGCCAGCGATTCCGGGCAATCCGGACGGACATCGCCGCCCCCCCGCGATTGACCGTGACCTGCAATAAACGTAGGCTGGCTCAACTTCTCTAAGGCCTCAGCCAGTCTCGGAAATACATGTCCAATGAGCCGCTCCCGCCGCTGAACTCGCTCCAGGCATTCGAAGCGGCGGGCCGGCATGAGAGCTTCCTGTACGCGGCGGCCGAGCTGCGGGTCTCGCCCGGCGCCGTCAGCAGGCATGTTCGCCAGCTGGAGCGATTTCTGGGAACCGAGCTGTTTGTCCGGCAAAGCAACGGAGTGACGCTCACCCCGGCCGGCAACCGCTACGCCCGGAAGGTGAGCCGCATCTTCAGGGACCTGAGAAGAGCGACGGCCGAAGTGCGCACACCGGATCCGGCCGTCGGACCCCGATCCGGACACCCGTAACGTTCGGATTGCCGAGCGACGGGCCTTCCC
>JAKZRT010000134.1:0-15903 GCA_047518005.1 Brevirhabdus sp. | reverse complement strand
AGACCGCCTGCGGGAACGAGGGAAACCTCACAAAGTCATCATCATCGCCGTCGCGAGAAAGATCGTTACAATCGCAAACGCTATGTGCAAATCGCGACAGATATGGGTGAACTAGGCAGTCTGGGACATACAGTTGCTAGTGCGCCTCGGCCCAGTTTGCGCCTTGCCCGGCATCGACCACCAGCGGCACGTCCAGATGCACCGCGGGCGCGGCGGCACCCTCCATCACCGCGCGCGCCGCCCCGATCAGATCATCGACCGCGCCTGCCTCGACTTCGAACAAAAGCTCGTCGTGAACTTGCAACAGCATCGTCGCGGGCAGCCGGGCAATCGCCGCCGGCATCCGCACCATGGCGCGCCGGATCACATCCGCCGCCGTGCCCTGGGTCGGCGCGTTGATCGCCGCCCGTTTGGCAAAACCCGCGTGCGGCCCGCGCGCGTTGATCTCGGGCGTGTGGATGCGGCGCCCGAACAGCGTTTCCACGCGCCCATGCTCTTTTGCAAAGGCCACCGTCGCGTCCATATAGGCGCGAATGCCCGGGAAGCGTTCGAAATAGCGGTCGATAAAGGCCTGCGCATCGGCCCTCGGTATCCGCAGATTACGCGCCAGACCCCAGCCCGAGATGCCATAGATGACCCCGAAATTGATCGCCTTGGCCTGCCGGCGCACGTCGGGGGTCATTTCATCAAGCGGTACGTCAAACATTTCCGAGGCCGTCATCGCGTGGATATCGAGGCCCTCGCGAAACGCCGCCTTGAGCGCGTCGATGTCGGCGATATGGGCCAGAATGCGCAGCTCGATCTGGGAATAATCCAGAGATAGCAGCACCTTGCCCGGCTCAGCCACGAAGGCCTCGCGTATGCGGCGGCCCTCCTCGGTACGGACGGGAATGTTTTGCAGGTTTGGGTCGGTCGAGGCCAGCCGCCCGGTGTTGGCCCCGGCGATCGAATACGACGTATGCACCCGGCCGGTGTCGGCGTTGATGTGGTCCTGCAACGCGTCTGTATAGGTTGATTTCAGCTTTTGCAGCTGGCGATAGTCCAGAACCCGGGCGGGCAGTTCGTGCTCGGTCGCAAGGTCTTCCAGCACATCCGCCGGCGTCGACCACTGACCTTTCTTGGTTTTCTTGCCGCCCGGCAATTCCATGCGATCGAAAAGAATTTCACCGACTTGCGCGGGCGACTGCACATTGAACGGCCCGCCTGCAAGATCGTGAATTTCCGCCTCGAGCCCCGCCATTTTCTGGGCAAACACATTTGACATCCGGCTGAGCGTATCGCGCTCGACCCTGATGCCCGACCGCTCCATCGCCGCCAGCACCGGGATCAGCGGCCGCTCCAGCGTCTCGTAAACCGTGGTCACCCGCGCCGCATGAAGCCTTGGCTTCAACACCTGCCACAGCCGCAGAGTGATATCGGCGTCCTCGGCCGCATATTTCACCGCGTCGTCGACCGGTACCCGGTCAAAGGTGATCGCCGATTTGCCGGACCCCAGCAGCGTTTTGATCGAGATCGGCGCGTGGCCCAGATAACGCTCGCTCAGCAGGTCCATGCCGTGGTTGTGCAGGCCCCCGTGCTGGGCATACGAGATCAGCATGGTGTCATCGACCGGAGCCACCGCGACGCCGTAGTTGGCAAAAACCTTGGCGTCGTACTTCATGTTCTGGCCGATTTTCAGGACGCTCGGGTCTTCCAGCACCGGCTTCAGCGCCGCCAGCGCCTGGTCGAGCGGCATCTGACCCGCGGCCAGCGCGTCCGAGCCAAAAAGGTCATCGGCGGCGGAAGCTTTGTGGGTCAGCGGAATATAGGCGGCCTCGCCGGCCTCGACAGCCAGCGAAATGCCGACGATCTCGGCGGTCATTTCATCGAGGCTGGTGGTTTCGGTGTCGACCGCCACATAGCCGCGGCGGTAGATGCGCGCGATCCAATCGTCCAGCGCCGCAGCGGCGCGCACGGCGACATAGTTTTCGGGGTCAATCGGTGGCGCCTCGGGGGTTGCGGAACTGGCGGCGGGCTCGGGTTCGGTGACCGCAGGTGGTTCTACGCCCAGATGATCGGCCACGCGCCGGGTGATGGTGCGAAATTCCATCTCAGTCAGAAACGCCATCAGCGGCTCGACCTGCGGAGGCTGCACCTCAAGCGCCTCCAGCGGCGTCTCAAGGTCCATCTCGCAATCCAGCTGAACCAGCTCGCGGCTGAGCCGGATCTGGTCGGCAAAATCGATCAGGCTCGCCCGTCGCTTGGGTTGTTTGATCTCGTCGGCGCGCGCCAAAAGCGTCTCAAGATCGCCAAACTCGTTGATCAAAAGCGCGGCCGTCTTTATCCCGATTCCCGGCGCACCCGGCACGTTGTCAACCGAATCGCCCGCCAGCGCCTGCACTTCGACAACTTTCTCGGGGCCGACTCCGAACTTTTCCATCACGCCGTCGCGGTCGATGCGGCGGTTCTTCATCGGATCGAGCATTTCCACACCGTCGCCGACAAGCTGCATCAGGTCCTTGTCGGACGAGACGATAGTTACCCGTCCGCCCGCGTCGCGCGCGCGGCAGGCATAGGTGGCGATCAGATCGTCGGCCTCGAAGCCTTCTTTTTCGATGGCCGCAATGTTGAACGCCCGCGTCGCATCCCGGGTCAGCGGAAACTGCGGCACCAGATCCTCGGGGGCTGGCGGACGGTGGGCTTTGTATTCGGGATAGATGTCGTTGCGGAACGAGCGGCCGGAATAATCGAATATCACCGCGACATGCGTTGGCGCATCCGACCCGCCCGCCCCCGTGATATAAGGGTAAAGCATGTTGCAGAACCCGGCCACCGCCCCAACAGGCAGGCCATCGGACTTGCGTGTCAGCGGCGGCAGCGCGTGGTAGGCCCGAAAAATGAAGGCCGAACCGTCGACCAGATGCAGATGACAGCCTTTTCCGAATGTCATGGCCAATCCTCCCACATACGCGCGCCCCGTGATCGCACGTTTGCATCGACGGGAAAAGGTGGCAGGAGCGCGGAAGAATGATTTGGGAGTCGCGGGCCAAGGCGATAGGGTCAGCCATAGATATCGAAAAAGGGGAGACCAAATCATGGCACTCAGAATTAACGACACCGCGCCTGACTTTACCGCCGACAGCACCGAGGGATCGATCAGATTTCACGACTGGATCGGCGACGGCTGGGCGATCATGTTCTCGCACCCGAAAGATTTCACGCCGGTCTGCACGACCGAGCTGGGCTATATGGCCGGCATCGAGGACGAGTTCAAGAAACGCAACTGCAAGATCATCGGGATCAGCGTCGATCCGGTGGAAAGTCACGTCAAATGGAAGGCCGACATCACCACCGCGACCGGAAAATCAGTCGGCTATCCAATGATCGGGGATCCCGAACTTGGCGTTGCCAAACTTTACGAAATGCTGGGGTCGGAAGCTGGCAACAGCTTCGAGGGCCGCACCGCGATGGACAACCAGACGGTGCGCTCGGTTTTCCTTGTCGGACCGGACAAAAAGATCAAGATGCAACTTTCCTATCCGATGACCACGGGCCGCAACTTTGAAGAAATACTGCGTGTGCTCGATTCCGTACAGCTCACCTTCGGTCACAAGGTCGCTACACCCGCAGGCTGGAACCAGGGCGATGATGTGATCGTGGTACCAGCGGTTTCCGATGACGATGCGCGCGCCCAGCATGGCGATTTTAAAAGCGTGCTACCCTATCTCAGGCTCGTGCCGCAGCCAGCCGACTGAACAGGCGCCCACTGCCAGCCCGCGGTGGCGGCGCTCAGTGTGCTCCGGCACCTTCGGCCAGCACGTATCGCTTGTCGCAATACGGGCATTCGACCCAACCGGGATCGGCTGGGATCTGCAACCAGACCCGCGGATGTCCCAACGCCGCCTCGCCGCCATCGCAGGCGACGCGCGACGTCTCGACCGTTTCACTTTCGGGCGGCGCGATAGTCATGTGCGGGCTCCTGCAACGCTGATGTTCAAGCGACGGGATACGCGATCGGCCCTTCGCCGGCAAGCATCAGCGCACCGGCCCGGTTCGCAGAAAAAGGTAAAGCGGAAGACCGCAGCTCAGACCGATGCCAAAGGTTGCAGGGACAGCGATCAGGGCGATCCAATTCTTGCGCACATAGACCTCGGCGATCACCCAGATCGACAGTGCCAGCGACGCGATGATCAGGTTCCAGTAAAGTCCGAGCGTGGCCGGATTGGCCTTCCAGGCCGCGATCAGCAGGCTCAGGTCATAGCCGATCTCGCCAAACCAGATGTTGGTGAAATAAAGCGGCATCACCGCGCCACCGACAGCCAGCGTCAGATAGATCATCCGCAGCGGCGACATCAGATGCTGCCTTTTTCAGGGGTCAGTTCGACACCCTGTTCGGCCACCGGTGCCACCGCGCCCGTCGGCGCAATCGGCGGTCCATCGACGCCGCATGCCGCCAGCGCAATCAGCGCGACAACACCGGTCGCCCGGATCACCCGAGAACTCCGCGCCACCGTGCCACCTCAGCGCGCACACATGCGGGCGCGGTGCCGCCGTATGACGTCCGGCTGGCCACCGAGTTCTCGACGCCCAGCACGCCATATACATCTTCGGTGATGGCCCCGTGAACGCCCTGCATGTCGGCCAGCGTCAGGTCGGCCAGGTCACAGCCTTTCGCTTCGGCCATCGCCACCAGCGCCCCGGTGGCATGATGAGCCTCGCGAAACGGCAGACCGGTGACCCGGACCAGCCAATCGGCCAAGTCGGTCGCGGTCGAAAACCCAGCCCCGGCGGCGGCAGCCAGCGCTTCGCGGTTGGCGGTCATATCGCCGACCATCCCGGTCATCGCGGCCAACGCCAGCCGCAGATTGTCGGCCGCGTCGAACACCGCTTCCTTGTCTTCCTGCATGTCCTTTGAATAGGTCAGCGGCAGACCCTTCATCACCACCAAAAGCCCCACCATGGCGCCCATGATCCGCCCGATCTTGGCGCGGATCAGCTCGGCCGCGTCGGGATTTTTCTTTTGCGGCATGATCGACGATCCGGTCGAAAACCGGTCGGAAAGCGTGACAAAGCGGAACTGCGCCGACGACCAGATCACCAGCTCTTCGGCCAGACGGGAAAGATGCATTGCGCAGATCGACGCCGCCGCCAGAAATTCCAGGGCAAAATCCCGGTCGCTGACCGCGTCCAGCGAATTGGCCGCAGGCCGGTCAAAGCCAAGTGCTGTCGTAGTCATATCCCGGTCTATCGGAAATGACGTCCCCGCCAGCGCCGCCGCCCCCAGCGGGCATTCGTTCATCCGCACGCGCGCGTCGCCAAACCGCGACCGGTCGCGGGCGAACATCTCGACGTAGGCGAGCATGTGATGGCCCCAGGTCACCGGCTGCGCAACCTGCAGGTGCGTGAACCCCGGCATCACCCAACCGGCCCCGGCGTCGGCTTGGGCGAGAAGGGCGCGGGCGAGCCCGGCGAGGCCCGCGTCGACCGCATCGATCTGGTCACGCACCCAGAGGCGAAAGTCGGTCGCCACCTGATCGTTGCGCGATCGGCCCGTGTGCAGTCGCCCGGCAGGCGCGCCGATCAGGTCTTTCAACCGGGCCTCGACATTCATGTGAATGTCTTCCAGTTCGGTCGAAAATGCGAACTGGCCGCCCTCGATTTCTGACAAGATCGTGAGCAGTCCTTCCCTGATCGCCTGTGCATCGCTAGGTTCGATGATGCCTGTCGCGGCCAGCATGGCGGCATGGGCGCGCGACCCGGCAATGTCCTGGGCATAAAGCCGTTTGTCGAACCCGATCGAGGCGTTGATCGCCTCCATGATCGCGTCCGGTCCATCGGCAAACCGCCCGCCCCACATTGCATTGGCGCTTTTGGTGTCGTCGGTCATCCGGCTGCGGCCTTTGGGAGAGTTGAATGAAACGGCTACGTGATCTGGTCCTATACGCAAGCCTTGCCCTTGGTGCAAATGCCGCCCTTGCCGACACCGCGTCGCTGGAAGCCCTGCGCGAGGGCAGCATGAAAAAACTGATCTTCTCGGCCGAGCCGATCAAAGTGGCCGCCATAGCGTTCGAGGCGGCAGATGGTGGCGAACTGACCCTGGGCGATTATCAGGGCAAATATGTTCTGGTGAATTTCTGGGCCACCTGGTGTGCGCCCTGCCGCAAGGAAATGCCGGCGCTGTCTGCCTTGCAGACCGAACTTGGCGGCGATGATTTTGCCGTTGTCACCATCGCCACGGGCCGCAACCCGGTGCCCGCGATCGCGCGGTTCTTTGAAGAGATCGCGGTGACCAACCTGCCCCGGCACCGCGACCCGCGGCAAAAACTGTCGCGTGAAATGGCGGTGTTCGGTCTTCCGGTCACGGTGGTGCTCGACCCGCAGGGGCGCGAGATTGCGCGGCTTCGCGGCGACGCTGATTGGGACAGCGACAGCGCCAAGGCGATTATTTCGGCCCTGATCGCAGGCGATTCGGGCGACTTGTAGAAATTGTCTAAAATTGCGAACAAAACGGGAATATTTACCGGAAATTAGGACAAACCGGCAAGGCTTGCAGGGTGTTTTCGAAAGTTTCCCGATGATCCCTGACCCCATTTCAGCCGTTTTGGAACCTGGAAATCCGCTCAGCGTGGCGGTGACGCAACGCGACAAACAGACCCTGCAAATGGTGCGCGACGCGCTGGCGCGGCAGGATGCAATGCTGGCCTATCAGCCGATTGTCATGGCCGCCGACCCGCGCCGCGCCGCCTTTTACGAAGGCCTGATCCGGATCAGGGACGAAACCGGGCGCATCATTCCCGCCAAAGATTTCATTGCCGTGACCGAAACCGATGAACTTGGACGCCAGATCGACTGTCTGGCGCTTGAACTGGGTCTTAAGGCGCTGGCCGATGCTCCGGGGCTGCGGCTCGCGATCAATATGTCGGCGCGTTCGATCGGCTATCCGCGGTGGACCCGCACACTGGACAGGGGCCTTGATTATGGGCCGACGGTGGCCGAACGGCTTATCCTGGAAATTACCGAATCCAGCGCCATGATCATGCCCGACATCGTGTCGGTATTCATGGACGATCTGCAACTGCGCGGGGTCAGTTTCGCGCTCGATGACTTCGGTGCCGGTTTCACCGCATTCCGCTATCTGCGCGAATTCTTCTTTGATGTGATCAAGATCGACGGACAGTTCATAACCGGCATCGCCTCGGACCCCGACAATCAGGTTCTGGCCCGCGCGCTGATATCCATCGGCCAGCATTTCGAGATGTTTACTGTCGCCGAAAAGGTCAGCAATCGCGAAGATGCCGCGTTTCTGATCGAAGCAGGCATCGACTGCATGCAGGGCTATCTTTATGGCGCTCCGTCGCTGCGCCATCCGTGGGAAGTTTCGGCCGCCCGCAGCGCCCGACAGGCCTGAAACCCGACAGTTCGGGCAACGCCGGTCTGGCTTCTGGCGCATGGGATCCGGGCTCTGGTCCCGCAGGGGCGCCGCATTTCTGCGCGACATACTTGATCTTACAGGCTAAGAAAGGCAGTCAGAAGACTGCTACAGCGCCGGGCGCGCACAATCCCCGGCGGATTGTACTTGTAAGGGGAGGACCACATGAAACATCTGCTTAAATCTACGCTGACCGCGTCGGTGTTTGCGCTTGGCACCATTGGGGCCAGCGCCGCCGACGTGACGCTGACGATTTCGTCCTGGGCACCGCCGACGCACGGCGTGAATTCCATTTTCTGGCCCAATGTCATCAGCATGATCGAAGACGCCACCGACGGCCGCGTCAGCGCCGAGATCAAATACGGGCTGGCCAGCCCGCCCGCGCAATACGACCTGATCCTGGATGGAGCCGCAGATTTCGCCTGGATCTTTCACGGCTACACGCCGGGCCGTTTCGTCGCCACCAAGATGATCGAACTGCCGGGCTACGAGGGCAATGCCGAAGCCGCCTCGGTTGCCTATTGGCGCGCCCAGCAAGCCTTTCTGGGGGCGGCCAACGAACACAAGGGTGTCAAACTGGTCGGCCTGATGACCCACGGCCCCGGCCATTTGCATTCCGACACCCAGGTTTCGTCGCTTGCCGAAATCTCGGGCATGAAACTGCGCCTTGGCGGCGGGGTTTCGGGCGATGTTGGGGCGGCACTCGGTGCCACCGGCATCCGGGTTCCCGCGCCAAAGGTTTACGAGACGCTGGCCTCGAACGCCGCCGACGGCGTGATGATGCCGATGGAAGGCAAGGCGAGCTTCAAGCTGTTTGAGGTTGCCAAACACACCTACTCGGTGCCCGGCGGGTTTTACCGCGGCTCGTTCGCCGTGATCATGAACTCGCAAGCCTTCGACGGATTGTCCAACGCGGACCAGTCGGCACTCGATGCAATCTTTGGCGAACAAATCTCACGGGTTGCGGGCGCAATGTGGGACCAGATCGACGGGGTTGGGGTCGAGGCACTTGCCGCTAATGCCGACAATACGCACACCCAGGCCACGGACGCTGACGCTGCCGCCTGGGCGGATATGACCGGACCGATCATCGACGGCGTGCTGGCCGAAGTGTCGGGGCTTGGCATCGACGCCGCTGCGGCGCGCGCCTTTATCGCCGAACAGATGGCCGGCAACTAACGGGCGACTGACAAAAACACCGCCGGGCTGCGCAGGCGGCCCGGCGATTCCATGACGGGGTGGGAAACGCTTGGCAGGCAAGACCACAATCTGGACAGTGATCGCGCGCGCGCCCACCTGGCTGGCCGCCTGGGTTCTGTTTGTCCTGATGGCCATGACCTTTTTTGACGTGGTCCTGCGCAGCGTCGCCAATAACCCGATCGAATCGGCCACCGAACTGACCCGGTTCTTCATGGCCGTCGTGGTCTTTGCCTCGTTGCCCGCGGTGTCGTGGAAAGGCAAGCACATCGTGGTCGACCTGATGGACCCGCTGTTTTCGCGTCGCGCAGCACGGGTGCGTGACATTTTGATCGACCTGATCACCGGCGGCATCCTGCTCTGGCCCGCCAAACGGGTCTGGGAACTGGCCGAGCGCGCCCGCGACTTTGGCGATGTCACCGAATATCTGGGTTTTCCGCAGTTCGTCATCGGCTGGTTCATCGCCTTTTTCGCCTTTGTGACCGCTGTTGTCTTCCTGGTCCGCGGGACCGCACGGATCGTCGCCCCCGACAAGGTGCCCGCCTGATGCTCGCCTCGATTCTCGGGCTTGGCGCGGTGCTGGTGCTGGTCTTTCTGCGCATGCCGATCGCCATTTCCATGGGGCTGGTCGGTTTGGTGGGCTTCGCCCAGATCCGCGGCTTTCACGCCGCCATTTCGATGGTTGGCCGCCTGATCATCGACACCGCGCAGGATTACGGCCTGTCGGTGGTGCCGTTGTTCATTTTGATGGGCCTGTTCGTCAGCCGCGGCGGGCTCAGCCGCGAGCTTTATCAGGTCTCCAACGCCTTTCTCGGCCACTTTCGCGGCGGGCTGGCCATGGCCACCATCGTCGCCTGCGCCGGGTTTTCGGCCATATGCGGGTCATCGCTGGCCACAGCGGCCACCATGTCCAAGGTGGCGATGCCGCAGATGCGCAAGTTCGGCTACAAAGACCACCTTTCGACCGCCTCGATCGCGGCGGGCGGCACGCTTGGCATCCTGATCCCGCCGTCGGTCATTCTGGTGATCTACGGTCTGCTCACTGAGACCAGCATCGGAAAATTGTTTATCGCCGGAGTCATTCCGGGGATCATCGGAGTTCTGTTTTATCTGGTCGCGGTCAAGATGACGATCATCCGCGACCCCGAAGCCGGCCCCGCAGGCGACCGCAGCGGCTGGGCCGACCGTCTGGCCGCCCTGCGCGGCGTCTGGGCGGTGCTCTTGCTGTTTTTTCTGGTCATCGGCGGGCTTTACGGCGCGCTGGATTTCTGGCCATTGAACCTGACCTTCTCGCCGACCGAGGCCGCGGGCATGGGGGCGGCGGGTGCCTTTCTGATCGCGCTGGCGCGCGGCTCGCTTTCGTTTCGCGACACGTTCGAAGTGCTGAGCGAAGCCGCGACGACCAGTGCGGCGCTTTTCACGGTGCTGATCGGCGCCTGGGTCTTCTCGAACTTCGTCAACCTTGCGGGCCTGCCCGAAGGCCTGCGCGCCATGGTCGCCTCGGCCGGGATGGTGCCGATGACCGTTATGCTGATGATCCTCGGTATCTACATCGTTCTGGGCTGCGTGTTTGAAAGCCTGTCGATGCTGCTCTTGACCGTCCCGATATTTTTCCCGCTGGTCATCGGCCTCGGGTTCGACCCGGTCTGGTTCGGCATCATCGTGGTGGTGGTGACCGAGATCAGCCTGATCACCCCACCTGTGGGGCTGAACGTATTTGTCCTGAAGGGCGTCGTGGGCGATGTATCGACCGCCACGATCTTTCGCGGCGTCACCCCGTTCTGGATCGTTGACATCTTCCGGCTGGCGCTGTTGGTGGCGGTCCCGTCACTGGTGCTGTTCCTGCCGAATTCGATGTAGGGGCCCGGGCACCGCGCGGGTGTGGTTGAAATCGGCCGTTAAAGGCTTAAACGCAGTTTACCCGCACCAACCGCCGAGCAACGCCCAATGGCCGATATTTCAGACCCCGTCGCCGACACGGTCGACCTCTTTATCATCGGCGGCGGCGTCAACGGCACCGGAATTGCGCGCGACGCTGCCGGTCGGGGCCTCAGCGTCGCCCTGGCCGAGATGGGCGATCTTGCCCAGGCCACCTCGTCCGCCTCGACCAAGCTTTTTCATGGCGGGCTGCGGTACCTGGAGTTTTTCGAATTTCGCTTGGTGCGCAAGGCGCTGCGCGAACGCGAGGTTCTGTTGCGGGCCATGCCGCATATCGCCCGGCCGATGCGCTTTGTGCTGCCCTATCACCGCGATATGCGCTTTGATGTGTCGACCCCCGCGGCCCGATTGCTCGGCGCGGTTCTGCCGTGGACCCGCGGACGCAGACCCGCCTGGATGATCCGCTTCGGACTTTGGCTTTACGACCACCTTGGCGGGCGCAGCGTTCTGCCCGGCACCCGCACCCTTGACCTCGGTGGAACACCCGAAGGCGCGCCGCTTCACGAGCGGTTTGTCAAAGCCTTTGAGTATTCCGATTGCGCGGTCCAGGACGCGCGGCTGGTGGTTCTGAACGCCCGCGACGCGGCGGCGCGCGGCGCGCGGATCCTGACCCGCACCCGAGTAGTGTCGGCACGACGCCAAGGCGACGGGTGGGAGATCGCGGTTGCGGGCAAACCGGACCAACCGGCCACCTTTCGCGCCCGCGCTCTGATCAACGCAGCGGGGCCTTGGGTCGGCGATGTCATCACCGACGTGATTCACGGCGACAGCGCCGAATCTATGCGCCATGTCCGGGGCAGCCACATCGTCGTGCGCAAGCTTTATGACCACCAGAAATGTTATTTCTTTCAAGGCGTTGATGGGCGCATCATCTTTGCCATTCCTTTTGAGAGCGAGTTCACCTTGATCGGCACCACCGACGTTGACCACACAAACATCTCGGACCCGCCGACCTGCACCGACGCCGAAGCCGATTATCTGCGGTCCTTTGCAAACCAGTTCTTCAAAACTCCGATCTCTGCGGATGACATTGTCTGGAGTTTCGCCGGCGTTCGCCCGCTTTACGACGATGGCGCCAGCTCGGCCACGGCGGCCACGCGTGACTATGTGCTGCGGCTCGACGCGGACGGTGCGCCACTGCTCAATATCTTCGGCGGCAAGATCACCACCTACCGCACCCTGTCCGAGGCCAGCCTGGCCAAACTGGCGCCCTACTTTCCCGGTCTCAAGCCGAACTGGACCAGCGGCGTGCCGTTGCCCGGCGGCAATTTTGATGTGGATGGCGCCGAGGCGCTGATCGAAAAACTCTGCGCGCGCTATGCGTACCTCGACAGGTCCTGGGCCGCGCGCCTGATCCGCACCTACGGGACCGAAGCCTTTGACGTTCTCGGCGCTGCGAATTCGCCCCGTGACCTGGGCCAAAACTTCGGGGCCGGCCTCACGGCGCGCGAGCTTGACTGGGCGGCTCGGAACGAATGGGTCGAGACCGGCGAAGATTTCCTCTGGCGGCGCACCAAGCTGGGCTTGCACCTGAACGCCGATCAGGTCCGGGCGGTATCGGACTATCTGGCGTCGCGAGTGGACCTCGCATGACAACCGACCCGCAGTTCGTTCTGGCGCTCGGTCTCATCTTTCTTGTCTCGGGAACCATCAAAGGCGCGGTCGGCATGGGGTTGCCAACCATGGCTATGGGCCTGATGACCTTCATGATCGGCCCCCGCAGCGCCATCGCGCTGGTGCTGGTACCGATGCTGGTCTCGAACGCCTGGCAGGTCTATCGCTCGGGCCAGGTCCTGGCCGCCGCGCGGCGATACTGGCGCCTCGGTGTCACTCTGATGCTGGGTGTCGGCCTGACCGTCACACTGACCGGGGATGCGCCTGACAACGTTTTGCTGGTCTGCCTTGGTGCTGTGATGCTGATTTTTGTGGCGGTCAGCGCGACGCGCTGGTCACCGCTGATCAGCGACCGCGCGGTCGCACCGGCCCAGATCGCCGCCGGGGCGGTTGCCGGTCTGATGGGGGGGCTGACGTCGGTCTGGGCCCCGCCACTGGCGGTTTATCTGGCGGCGCGCAACGTCGCGAAGGACGAATTTGTGCGGGCCAGCGGCCTGCTGATCTTCCTGGGGTCGCTACCGCTTGCCCTGGGCCTGATACGGCAGGGCGTTCTGACCGGCCAGGTCACGGTCCTTTCAACCGCACTTCTGTTGCCCACAATCGCAGGGTTCACTATTGGCGAATATATCCGCGGACGCCTGTCCGACAAAGGCTTTCGCCGCTTCCTTTGGGTATTTTTTGGCCTGATGGGTCTCAACCTGATCCGTCGCGGAATGCTCTAGCCGAGGGTTTGCGCCGCCTGTGGCGTCGCCACGGGGCGAGGGGCGCTGCCCCTCGCGCTCCCCGGAGTATTTGTAGAAGGGTGATAGCAGCGGTAAGGAATGCGCAAAAGCACGGACATCGTTTCAAGTGGCCCCTCGGGGATGAATTCGCCTTTTGTCAAAGACGGAGCACCCCTGATCGCACCACGCGGCAGAGGCTTATTGGCAATTTTGACGACCCCATCGCGACCCCGGCGCATAATGATTTTGGACTGAAACGCCACCCCAAACGCACCGACGATCGTGCCTGCCCTTGCGGGGGGGGGGGCAAGCGCCTGCCGTATCGCGCCAAGCACGGCTTTGGCGTGACGGCGCGGGCCAGCGCGATCCGGAGCTGACGCTTTGGCAAGGGTAGGATCAAGGCGGTTCAGACCAAATTTATATTGCCCTAACCGCGCTGCGATTGGAACCGGGACTGGTCCGCGTGGGGCTGGACGCCTTCGTTCGATCCTTCCGGCAAGTCAGCGTCGGCGCCCGTTCCGGCTGCCGATTGCACCCGGTCCAGAACCTGGGTCAGAGCCCACATTTCCGGTTCGGTCGCAGTGCCTTCGGCGCATTTGCGCACCACCGATGCCGCCTGCAGCAATTGGTCGATGCTCGCCGAAAGGTCTTCCTCTTCAACCGCCGGTGTCGCCGGTCCATCCGACCCGTCCTCGGGCACCGCGCGCAATTCAGGGCTCAGAACCAGCGTCTGATCCGCGTCGCGGTCAGGCTCGGGCGCTTCAGAATGCGCCGGTGGCGCAGGCAGGTCTTGGCGCATGGTCTCCACCGTCTCAACGCCTTCCATCGCGTCCGGCCCTGCCTGATCCGCCTGGCTGGCTGCTGCGGCATCGCCGCCCGTATCGGCAACCATCGGCGCGGTCTGCGGCTCAGACGCCGCAGGGTCGGGCGCATTTTCCGCATCCAGCGACACATCCTGCGGCCCATTTTCGACGACCGTCGCCGCCGCAATCATCGGCGCGGTCTGCGGTTCAGCCGCGTCAGCCTCGGGCGCATTTTCCGCATCCAGCGACACATCCTGCGGGACATATTCGACGACCGTCGCTGCCGCATCCACCGCTGCAGGCCCAGCGCTCAGGGTCGCGCTGGTCTGCGCCGCCGCTGCGGCCTGCGGTTGCGCGGTGGGTGCCCGATCAACCGTTTCCGGGTCGGCGGCATCCTCAGCGCCGGCAAGACCGGCACCCCGGTCCGCGGCCCCGTCGAGATCATCATCGTCCGCACCCCGCGCCGCGGCCCTGGGTGTGTGGCTATCCGTCGGTGGCCCGTTTGCGTCCGCCGTGGGCGGCCCGCCATGATCGCCCGCCGCAAGTGCCACCGCCTCGCGTGAACCCGCGTCCGGTGCCGCTGGATACTCATCGATCACAATCTCGCTCGGGTCCGGCGCGCGCAATGCTTCGGCAAGTGTTTCGTCCAAAAGCGGCGCGACGTTGACAAGCGCCGCCGCCTGCGTGTCATCGCCCAGCCGCGGCGCAGCGTCATTTGCGGCCACCGCCGGACTTTGCGCCGGACCCTCGTCGCCGTGGGCCGCCCGGGCCCCAGCATCGGCTTTTGCATCGGCGCGGTCGGCCGCTGCATGTTCTGGGGCCCGAGACAGGTCACCGTCGCCTGCCGCATCGCTCACCTCAGGTGGTGTCTGGTCGGTTGCCTGCGGGGCGTCCGCCCCGGCGATCGCGGTGTCGGTCGCGTCAGCCGCGTGGGTCGTGTCCGTGGCGTCAGTTTCCGGCCCCGCCAGAGGGCCGGCAAAGATATTCCGGACCGGATTTTTGTTTTCGGCCAGGTCAGGGCCGGCTTCGTGGTCTGGCTCGGTTGCCTGCGCGCCCTCGTGCTCGGGCTCACCCGCAACCGGGTCCGGCCGATGCCCGCCTGGCGCTGTTACTGCCTGGACCATCGGGTCACCCTCGGGGCCCGGGTCAGGTGCCGCCTGCTCTGGCGCTGTGGGCTCGGACGGCGCGGCCTCAAAGCCCGGCCCGTGGGTCCCGGCCCCGTAAGCGACTTCGCCGAGATCGGGCCGGTCAGGACCTGCGCCCATGGCAGCCACGTTTCCAGGGGCCGCGTGCCGGGCGTCATCGGCCTCCTGCGCCGCACTTTGCGGTTCAGCGCCGCTCAGCCACGGCGGCGGCAAGCCACCGGGGGTCCGGGACGAGGCCGGCGGCGGCACCGCATCATCCAGGGTCTCGGCACTTTCCGGATCGGCGGCCCGGTCCGGCGGCGGCGTATCGCGCAAGCCTTCGGGACCAGGTTCGCTTTCGGCAACCGGCACAAATTCAACCTGCCCGGCGTCGCCCAGGGTGGCCGGCCCCAGCGAAACCGGCCCCGAATAGCCGTGCAGGCGCGCATAGACCGTGTTGGCGCGGTCTTCCAACCAGGCAAGCTGACTGTCCAGCCGCTTGATGCCCCGCACCCTGTCTTCCGCAACCGCGGGCGGCGCATTGTCGTCCATCCAGACCAGAGACATCCGAATATTGCCCAGCCCGGTCACCAGGTCGTCGGACAGAAAACTCTCAAGCTCCTTGCGAATGTCATCCTGCATCGGCGGCCCCTTATCGTCGCTGACCTGCCTAGGTCACAGGTCTAAACATTTGGCTAATCATCGCGCCTCGGCCCAACGCTGCAACGCGTCAAGGGGGCGATCTGTGGCGCCTGCGGGCACGGCAATCGGTGGTGCAGGCGGCCGCACGCTTGATCGTGAAGAAACAGCGCGCCCCGGAAACCCGGGTTCTGCAATAAGCGGTCATGCAAGCATGACCGCACGTTTATGGTAATTGATGGGTTGGTAGGCCCATCCGACGCCTTACACCGCGATTACTATCACGACCACTCGCCAATCAGCTTATATATATCAATGACTTATACCAACGGCCCCCAGATTTGACTCAAGGGGATTCCCACGAGCGGCGTGATCTGATTCAGTGGCATCAAGGCAAGGGAGGCTTTGATGGCAGTAAGGATTACGCGCAAAGACAAGTCCGCAGGCGAGCTTCGCCA
>JAKZRT010000133.1:0-7441 GCA_047518005.1 Brevirhabdus sp. | reverse complement strand
GCGACAACCTGAGCTTCGTGGTCGAACTGATCGCCCCGATCGCCATGGAAGACGGCCTGCGCTTTGCCATCCGCGAAGGCGGGCGCACCGTCGGATCCGGCGTGGTCAGCAAAATCGTCGAGTAACCCGAGCCACCCAGAGGCCCCGAGCCTGATCCGGGGCCTCGCTGACAATGTTCGAAGTGGGGCAATCCCCACCTCTCAACGAAAGGCAAAGTAGATGGCAATCAAAAGCCAAAACATTCGCATCCGCCTGAAGGCGTTCGACTATCGGGTTCTGGATGTTTCCACAGCCGAGATCGTATCGACCGCCAAGCGCACCGGTGCTACGGTTCGTGGCCCGATCCCGCTGCCGAACAAAATTGAAAAGTTCACGGTTCTGCGTGGTCCGCACGTTGACAAAAAGTCGCGTGAGCAGTTCGAGATCCGCACCCACAAGCGTCTTTTGGACATCGTCGACCCGACCCCGCAGACGGTTGATGCTCTGATGAAACTCGACCTCGCCGCAGGCGTTGATGTCGAGATCAAACTGCAGTCGTAAAGGGGGGCACGGGACATGTTGCGCTCTGGAGTGATCGCGAAAAAGGTCGGGATGACCCGGCTTTTCGTTGAGGACGGCCGCCAGATACCGGTCACCGTCCTGCAATTGGAAAATTTGCAGGTGGTCGCACAGCGCACCGCCGAAAAAGACGGCTATTCCGCGGTCCAGCTGGGGGCCGGTTCGGCCAAGGCCAAGCGGACCTCGAAGGCAATGCGCGGGCATTTCGCGCTGGCCAAGGTTGAACCCAAACGCAAGATTGCGGAATTTCGGGTGGCCCCGGAAAACCTGATAGGCGTGGGCGAGGAAATCACCGCTGACCATTATTTTGAAGGTCAGTTCGTCGATGTCTCGGGCACCTCGATCGGCAAGGGTTTTCAGGGCGCGATGAAGCGCTGGAACTTCAAGGGTCTGCGCGCCAGCCACGGCGTGTCGATCAGCCACCGTTCGCACGGTTCAACGGGTCAGTGTCAGGACCCGGGCAAGGTGTTCAAAGGCAAGAAGATGGCCGGACACATGGGCGCCGCACGGGTGACCACGCAGAACCTGCAAGTGGTGCGCACCGATGCCGACCGTGGTCTGATCATGGTCAAAGGTGCGGTTCCGGGGTCCAAGGGCGGTTGGGTCACGATTAAGGACGCCGTGAAGAAAGCGACGCCCGAGAATGTGATTTACCCTGCCGCGCTGCGTTCGGCTGGCGCCGAGGCCAAGCGTATGGCCGCAGAGGCCGCGGCCCAGGCAGCCGCCGAGGAAGAAGCCGCCGCAAAGGCCGCGGTTGAAGCCGAAGAGGCGGCGCTGAAAGCCGCCGAAGCCAAATCCGCCGCAGCAGAAGCCGAAGCCAAGGCCGCGGATAGTGCCGCGCCCAAAGGAGGCGACGACAATGAAAGCTGATGCGATCAAACTTGACGGCAAGAAAGCCGGATCGGTCGAGCTCGACGATGCCATCTTTGGGCTCGAGCCGCGCGCCGACATCCTGCACCGCGTGGTGCGCTGGCAGCGCAACAACGCTCAGGCCGGTACGCACAAGGTGAAAACGCGGTCCGAGACCAGCTATTCGACCAAGAAGATCTATCGCCAGAAGGGCACCGGTGGCGCGCGCCATGGGTCGCGCAATGCGCCGATCTTTCGCGGTGGCGGTATTTACAAGGGGCCGACCCCGCGCAGCCATGGCCACGACCTGACCAAAAAGTTCCGCAAACTGGGCCTGCGCCACGCGCTAAGCGCCAAGGCCAAGGCGGGCGAACTGGTGGTTCTGGACACCGCCGAGAGCGAAGGCAAGACCGCGACCCTGGCCAGGCAGGTGAAAAGCCTAGGCTGGAAGCGGGCGCTGGTCATCGACGGGGCAACGGTGGACCAGGGTTTCGCCCGCGCCGCCGCCAACATCGAGGGTCTGGATATACTGCCATCGATCGGGGCCAACGTTTATGACATCCTGCGCCGCGACACCCTGGTTCTGACCAAGGCTGGCGTAAAAGCTCTGGAGGCTCGTCTGAAATGAGTGCCAAGGTCGACCATTACGATGTAATCCGCAAGCCGGTCATCACCGAAAAATCGACCCTAGCGTCCGAGGCGGGCGCGGTGGTTTTCGAAGTGTCGATCGTCGCCAACAAACCGCAGATCAAAGAAGCGGTCGAGTCGCTTTTCGGGGTCAAGGTCAAGGCGGTCAACACCACCATCACCAAAGGCAAACAAAAGCGTTTCCGGGGCCAGCTAGGTCGCCGCAAAGACGTGAAAAAGGCCTATGTGACGCTGGAAGAAGGCAACACGATTGACGTGAGTACCGGGCTTTAGAGCCAGTCCCGGGCTTGACCCGGGACCTCGCGAATGAAAAGAACCCGCTTTCCCGGCTTGCCGGGGAAGTTATCCGAAACCGGAGAGTCCCCGGATCAAGTCCGGGGCGTGATCCGAAAAAGCAAAACGGAAGACAGAAAGCATGGCACTCAAGTCGTATAAACCGACGACGCCGGGCCAGCGCGGGCTGGTGCTGATCGACCGTTCGGAGCTTTGGAAAGGCCGTCCATTGAAAGCCCTCACCGAGGGTTTGAGCAAAAAGGCGGGCCGGAACAATACCGGACGGATCACGATGCGCCGCCGCGGTGGCGGGGCCAAACGGCTTTACCGCATTGTGGATTTCAAACGGTCAAAATTCGATTTACCGGCGACGGTTGAACGGATCGAATACGATCCCAACCGCACCGCGTTTATCGCGCTGATAAAATACGAGGACGGCGAGCAGGCCTATATCCTGGCCCCTCAGCGTCTGGCGATTGGCGATCAGGTTGTGGCCTCGGCCAAAGCCGATGTAAAGCCGGGCAATGCGATGCCGTTCTCGGGCCTGCCGATCGGCACGATTATCCACAACATCGAGATGAAACCCGGCAAGGGTGGCCAGATTGCCCGCGCCGCCGGCACCTATGCCCAGTTCGTGGGCCGCGACGGTGGCTACGCGCAGATCCGGCTTTCTTCGGGCGAACTTCGCATGGTCCGCCAGGAATGCATGGCGACGGTCGGCGCGGTCTCAAACCCCGACAATTCGAACCAGAACCTGGGCAAGGCCGGTCGCAACCGCCACAAGGGCATTCGCCCCAGCGTGCGCGGTGTGGTCATGAACCCGGTCGATCACCCGCACGGCGGCGGCGAAGGCCGCACCAGCGGTGGCCGTCACCCGGTCACCCCCTGGGGCAAGCCGACCAAGGGTGCGCGCACCCGTAACAAGAACAAGGCGTCGTCCAAGCTGATCATCCGCAGCCGCCACGCCAAAAGAAAGGGGCGCTGATAGATGTCGCGTTCTGTATGGAAAGGCCCGTTTGTCGACGCATATGTCCTCAAGAAGGCTGAAAAATCCCGCGAATCCGGTCGCAACGAGATCATCAAGATCTGGTCACGCCGGTCCACCATTCTGCCGCAGTTTGTCGGCCTCACCTTCGGGGTCTACAACGGTCGCAAACACATTCCGGTCAACGTGACCGAGGATATGATCGGCCAGAAATTCGGTGAATATTCGCCGACGCGCACCTATCGCGGGCACGCGGCGGACAAGAAAGCCAAAAGGATTTAAGCCATGGGCAAGGATAACAATCCCCGCCGCGTGGCGGACAACGAGGCGATGGCCAAGACGCGGATGCTCAAGACCTCGCCCCAGAAATTGAACCTTGTGGCCGCGATGATCCGCGGCAAGAAGGTTGAAAACGCGCTGGCCGATCTGACTTTTTCCAAACGCCGCATCTCGGACGACGTGAAAAAGTGCCTGCAATCGGCCATTGCCAACGCTGAAAACAATCACAACCTGGATGTGGACGAACTGATCGTGGCCGAAGCCTATGTCGGCAAGAACCTGACGCTGAAGCGTGGCCGCCCGCGCGCACGTGGCCGGTTCGGCAAGATCATGAAGCCGTTTTCGGAACTGACGATCACGGTCCGCCAGGTAGAAGAATTGACCGGGGAGCAAACCTGATGGGTAACAAAGTAAATCCGATTGGAATGCGTCTGCAGGTCAACCGCACCTGGGACAGCCGCTGGTTCGCCAACACCAAGGAATATTCCGGGCTCTTGCTGGAAGACCTGAAAATGCGTGCTTTCATCAAGGAAGAATGCAAGCAGGCAGGTATTTCCAAGGTCATCATCGAACGTCCGCACCGCAAATGCCGGGTCACGGTTCACACGGCGCGCCCCGGCGTCATCATCGGCAAGAAAGGCGCAGACATCGAAGGTCTGCGCCGCAATCTGGCCAACATGACCGCCAGCGAACTGCATCTCAACATCGTCGAGGTTCGCAAGCCCGAGCTTGACGCAGTGCTGGTCGGCGAGTCGATCGCCCAACAGCTCGAGCGTCGGGTGTCGTTCCGCCGCGCCATGAAGCGGGCCGTGCAGAACGCCATGCGCATGGGGGCCTTGGGCATCCGCGTCAACGTCGCGGGCCGTCTGGGCGGGGCCGAGATCGCCCGCACCGAATGGTATCGCGAGGGCCGGGTGCCGCTGCACACTCTGCGCGCTGACATCGATTACGCCGGCATCGCGGCGAAAACGCCCTACGGCATCATCGGCATCAAAGTCTGGATTTTCAAAGGCGAGATCATGGAGCACGACCCCTCGGCCCGCGATCGCCGCCAACAAGAGATCCAGGACGGCCCCGCACCCCGTGGTGCCGGCGGTGGCCGGCGGTAAGGAGAAAATCAGATGCTGCAACCAAAGCGCACAAAATACCGCAAGCTCTTCAAAGGGCGCATCCGCGGCGAGGCCAAGGGCGGCACGACGCTCAACTTTGGCTCCTTTGGCCTGAAAGCCATCGAGCCCGAGCGGGTGACCGCCCGTCAGATCGAAGCCGCACGTCGCGCCATGACCCGTCACATGAAACGTCAGGGCCGGGTCTGGATCCGTATCTTCCCCGACACGCCGGTGACCTCGAAACCGACCGAAGTTCGGATGGGCAAGGGCAAGGGCTCGGTCGATTTCTGGGCCGCCAAGGTCAAACCGGGCCGGATCATGTTCGAGATCGACGGGGTGACCGAGGTCGTCGCCCGCGAGGCCCTGCGCCTGGCCGCGATGAAGCTGCCGGTCAAAACCCGGACGGTGGTTCGCGAGGATTGGTGAACGTGGCGGCGGGGTGAAACCCGGCCCCACGGCAAGAAACAATAGGTAGGGCGGGGTTCACCCCGCTCTTTCATCTTTAAATCCCGTTCAGTCGCTCAAATTTCGCCAGGCGAAAGAGCATGCACGAACGAACGTTCGGGCCTTTTTTGTTTGATCCCTGAATTGAATGACGGATGGCAGAGGCAATTATTGAGATTCTTGCCGGATTGCAAGATCGCCCTCATCCTTACCTGAACTCGGTACTCGACACCGACCAAAAATCTCGCACATCTAGTTTATGTATTAATAACAACGGAGTAGCTTTGATTCCCACTGGGAGAGCCCAATCGGTCTTTTCATTTTCAACACCCCTTCAATTAGGAACTTTCCCAGGCGGGGATGCAACCAATCCCTTTTCCGGCAAGCTCGCCGACAAGGCGTCGCAATCGGACAAGCGCTGTCTTGCCACGTTTGCATTCTGATCTTATGGCACGGAAGGGTGTTCGATGGTTTCGCAAGCGCAAACAGATGAATTCGCGGAAAACGGCGTTGCCTATTTTGGCGGGGCTTTCACGGGATGGGTCGACCGGCTACTGAACGGTCTTGATGTCAACATGGCCTCGCCCTCGCCGCGCGGCAGGTTGTGGGACCGCGACGCCCAGGGGCGGTCGTGCTTTTACGACAGTCAGGTCTGGCGCGAAATCCCGGAGTACGAAGATTTTGCCCGCAATTCATCCTGCGCCGAAGTCGCCGGGCGGCTGATGGGCTCGGCCTCATCCTCGTTTTTCTTCGACGCTATCTTTGTTCGCACTCCGGGGGCCCAGTTCCGGACACCGTTCCATCAGGATGAACCCTATTGGTCCGTTGAAGGCTTTGACACCTGTTCGGTCTGGGTGCCGCTGGTGCCGGTCGAGAAGAACTCGGCGCTGGAATTCGTCAAGGGTTCGCACCGCTGGCCCGAAAAATACCGGCAGGAAAATTTCGGTTCCCTGACCGGGGACGATCGCGATCAGGTCGCGTTCGCAGACGACACTGTGCCATTCCCCGATATCGAGAGTAATCGCGCGGCTTTCGATATTCTCAGCTGGGACATGGAACCGGGCGATGCCGTGTTCTTTAACGCCCGCATCATCCACGGCGGCAGCGGCAACCTGCGCGAAGACCGCGGCCTGAAAGTTTTCAACACGCAATGGCTGGGCGACGACGTACGGGTCCGGTTCCGCAAAGAGGGCATGGACCCGGATCATTGCCCGATCATGAAGGAATACGGCCTATCGGACGGCGCCATGATCAGCGACGCGCGCGGTGGCGAGCTTTATCCGCAGATCTGGACAAAGTGAGCAATTTGCCGATCGCTTGGCAACTGGCTACTTGCAGGGTGCGTTTCAGCGTTACGTTCAGCGGACAGGTCAAAGCCGCCCTTGTCCTTACCAAATTCACAGCCCGCCACCGACGCCGAATGTCTCTCACCTCTTGATTGTGTAGGAATATCAACATGATACGACGGGTCTCAACCTTGAAACCCTTGTCAGCTCTTCCCTTCCCTGCCCTCTACGGGCTATGACCGCCCGCATGGCCCAGACCCGCTCGCTTTTCGTCACCCGCCTCTACCATTCGACCCTCAAGGGCATCGACCAGCCCGAGCTTGAAGCCTCGTGCCTTGCCATCGCCGAGGGCGACGAGGCTGGCCAGAACTGGTGCGAAGAAAACGGATTTCCGGGCTACACCTCCTACGCCTCGCTGACCGACCTTCCCTGGCGGTTTCCGATCTTTGCCGACTTGGTCAAGGTTCTGGACAAACATGTGACCGCCTTCGCCAGAGACCTGGAGTTTGATCTGCAAGGCAAGGATCTGAAGCTTGAAGACATCTGGATCAACACCCTGCCCGAGGGCGGCATTCACACCGCCCATATCCATCCCCATTCGGTGATCTCGGGCACCACGTACGTGGCGATGCCCGACGGGGCCGGGGCGATCAAATTCGAAGACCCCCGCCTTGCAATGATGATGGCCGCACCTGCCCGGACAATGAACGCCCGCGAGGCGATGAAGCAGTTCGTCTACGTCGCGCCAAAGGTCGGCGGCGTCCTGCTGTGGGAAAGCTGGCTCAGGCACGAGGTGCCGATGAACATGGCCGAGGACGACCGGATCAGCGTCAGTTTTAACTATCGTTGGACTTAGCGGAGGACCGGGCGTTATACCAACGGCATCAATTTCTGACTCTGTGGGGATTCCCAAATCGGTTTTGATCTGATTCAAGGTTGGCAAAGGAGGATCGCCATGCCAGCCAGTGTTCCGCTTCGTCGCGACTTTGATGCCCGCCACCTTCGTAAAC
>JAKZRT010000132.1:0-10428 GCA_047518005.1 Brevirhabdus sp. | reverse complement strand
TACACCCGACGCAACCAAATCAACAATACGAAGTCGTAAATCCTGAGATAAAGCCATGATAACACCTCCTGATTCCTTGAATCAGAAGAAGCTCAATTCGTAAACCCGAGTTTGATTCTAAGCTGGCCGGAAATGCTCTAGCAAAAAGCTTGAACAGTTTCATAATGTTTCCCTCCGGGGATGACGTGGTTACTTCGAAAACCTTGCCGACAGTCCCGACGTTCGGGTCCCACCAACTTGGCATGGCGGCAATTAACCTTGGGATTTAGGCAACAGTTTGGCGGGCAAGGGACATTTTTCGATCAATCCTGGGCGACGAGGCTGCGGCAGCGTAAATCATTTAAAAATAACGATAAATATCGAAAACCGGCCAGCAAGAACCGTCGGTCCATGGGGTCTCGGGGTGGCGTTCACGGTCCGGTCGGCGTCTTGATGCCGAGTTTTTCTAGCCATCGGCGCGATATTTTGCGAAAAGCCGCCAACGAGCGTTGAAACGACAGGCAGGGGCCATGCGCCCGGTTATTCTGGCATTTGTATTCGCACTGGCAGCGTCCGCATCGGCGCAGGAAACGGTCGAGCCGTGGGGGTCGCGGAATTTCTCGGCGCGGCGCATTGCCGTGCCCGAGGCGGGTCAGGCCCTGAGTATCGTGCAGATTGACCCGACCGAAGAACCCTATCACCTGACGCCGGCTTATTCTTTCGGCAGCGAGGCCTGGGCCCAACCTGCGACGGTGCCGAGCGATCTTTCCTATGGCTGGTTCTGGTCGGGCGTGTCGCCTGAATTGTCGGCCGGAAACCCGGATCGACTGGCCGCAGCCGTGGCGCAGCTTCAATTGGCCAAGATCGGGCTTCAGCCTCGGTGGGCCGTCATGGCCGCCCTTGTCGAAGAACTCGGGTCGCTGGCGCGGGCCGGAGCGGCGGGCACGACGGTGTCGCCGGCGCTGCTGATGGCGGTGATCGCGGTGGAATCGGGCGGGCGGCCCGATGCGGTCAGCACCGCGGGGGCGCAGGGATTGATGCAGCTGATGCCCGCAACCGCGCAAAGATTTGGCGTTTCGGACGTTCTGAACCCGAAAGAAAACATTCGCGGCGGCGCCCAGTACCTTGGCTTTCTTTTACGGATTTTTGGCGGCGATCCGGTTTTGGCTCTGGCCGCCTATAACGCGGGCGAAGGCGCTGTGGCCCGCAATAAGGGGGCGCCACCTTTCGATGAAACGCGCGGTTACGTGCCCAAAGTTCTGGCTGCCTGGCAGATTGCCCGCATGTTTTGCCAGGTACCGCCGCGCGCGGTGACCGACCCCTGCGCCTTCAGCGCCCAGCCAAAGCGTGACCAGGGTGGCTGAGAAACGCGCCTTTGCTCTGGATATCGACGGGACGTTCCTGAAAACCGACATGCTCTACGAAACATTCTGGGCTGGTCTGGGTCAGGCCCCGCTGCGGGTGCTTGGGCTTTTGTTCCGGCATTTCCGCAATCCTGCGGCGTTGAAATCGCGACTGGCTCTGATCGTTGATCTGCCGGTCGAGCGCCTGCCGGTCAACCCAGAGATCGCCGAAATGGCCCGCGCGGCGAAGGCATCGGGTCATGCCGTGGTGTTTGCGTCCGCTTCTGACCAGACCCAGGTCCAGCGTCTGGCCCTGCACCATGGCATTACCGACGGGATATTCGCGTCGGACGGTGCGACGAACTTCAAAGGCGTCAACAAGGCCCGAGCCCTGGTTCAGGCCTTCGGCGAAGGTGGGTTCGATTATGCCGGTGATGGTGCGGCCGATGTTGCCGTCTGGGAAAAATCAGGCGTTGCCGTCGTCGTTGGCCGGAAATCCACCGCTGCGGCGCTGGAAGCTGCTGGTCGACAGGTTGTCACGGTCGATGGCGGCTGGCGGATGCGCGATCTGCTGCGCGCCTTCCGTCCGCATCAATGGGTGAAAAACGTGTTGCTGCTGGTGCCGATGATTGCCGCGCATGCCTTTGACCTGACAACCTTTTTGTCGGTTCTTCTGGGGATCGCAGCGTTTTCGGCCGCCGCATCGTCGATCTATGTGGTTAACGATCTGCTCGATCTTGACGCCGACCGACTGCACCCGACCAAGTGCTATCGCCCGTTTGCCAGCGGCGCGGTCCCGATCTCGGTCGGCATGGTGTCCTTTCTGCTGCTCGGCGTGCTTGCTTTGGGTCTCGGCGCGGCGCTGGGCGGCGGTTTTGCGGGGATAGTCGCGATCTACATGGTGCTGTCGCTGGCCTATTCGCTGAAACTCAAGCGCATGCGATGGGTCGATATCGCCACTTTGGCGGCGCTTTATTCGCTCAGGGTCGTGGCCGGAGCCTTCGCAGGCGGCGTGGTCATGTCGGGCTATCTTCTGGTCTTTATCTTCCCGGTCTTCCTGACGCTTGGCTGCGTCAAGCGCCTGACCGAGCTGACGCTGGCCACCTCTGACGAGCGTCTGCCCGGACGCGGTTACGGGCGGCCCGACCGGCAGGACCTGCTGAATGTGGCCGGTCTGGGAACGGTGGCGGCGCTCTTGAGCTACTTTCTCTACAGCTTCACCGCCCAGGCCGCGCTGCTTTATTCCACGCAATGGCTGTTGTGGGTGGCGCTGATCCCCATCGCCGGTTGGCTTTTGCGGATGGTCCTTTTGGGATACGCGGGCAAGCAGGACTACGACCCGATCATCTTCGCCATGCGCGACCGTTTCGGGATCGGCCTGATCCTGATCACCCTTGCCATCATGCTTTACAGCGCCGGTCTCTGGGCCGAATGGTTCGGCGGCTAATCCGCGTCAGATCGACAGTTTCTTGAAAATGAATTCCGGGACATGGCCGATAATCAGCATGATGTAGCGCCAGAAAAACGGGGTATAGATCACGTTCCGTTTCTTATCGACCGCCCGCAGGATGTCTTTTGCCACCTGATCGGGGCTGGCCACCAGGAACATGCCGGGGGTCCCCCAGGTCATGCCGGTGTCAACGAACCCAGGTTTGACCGTGACCACATGGCCGCCCGACCGGTTCAGCCGATTGCGAAGCCCCGACAGATAGGTGGCGAACCCGGCCTTGGCCGAACCATAGACATAATTCCCGATCCGCCCGCGATCACCCGCGACCGAAGCCACGCCGACCACCGTGCCCTGACCGCGTTCTTCCATCAGCGGCACCAGCCCGTGCAACAGCTGCGCCGGTCCGGTATGGCTGTCGGTCACGACACCCTCGATCATCGCCGGATCGGCATCGATGTCGGACTGCGGCGGCATTGTGCCTACAAAGACCGCCGCGTTCAGCGACCCCTCTTCGCGGCCCATCCGGTCATGGATTGCCTGAAATCCGTCAGGCTCGCGAACGTCGACGTGCATTGCTTCGGCAAATCGCGCACCCCGCAGCACCGCATCCGCAGCGCTGGCTTTCAGGTCATCCATGTCGCGGCCCGCCAAAATAAGCCCGGCACCGCGTTCGGCCAGGGCGCGGGCGGTGGCGCGCGCCATCGACGACGAGGCGCCCACAATCAGCCAGGTTTGGTTCATGTCGTTGTCCTCAATCCAAGCCGCCGCACCAGGTCGGTTTCAAATGCGCCAGACGGATCGGCCTTTGCCACTTCGGCAGCGTACAGCTTGTGCTCTGCATACATCGCGCGCACCATGTCACCTGTCGCCAAGGCATCCTTGGCCAGATATACCCGCCCGCCTGCCGCCGCCGTCATTTCTTCAAGCGCTGCGATCAGCGCCTCGGCAGAGCCTCGATTGGGGAAATCGACGGCCAGCGTATAGCCCTCCATCGGGAACGACATGTATCCCGCGCGCCCCGGCCCCATGCGCTTGAGCACCGCCAACGGCGAGGCGGCACCCGACGTCGCAATCCGGACCAGCATGTCGCGCAGGGTGTCCGTCTCGGCCAGGGGCACCACGCATTGAAACTGATGAAATCCGGATTTTCCGTAAAGCCGGTTCCAATCGTGGATCCGGTCGAGCGGGAAGAAAAACTCCTGAATCGGTTTCACGCTGGTCCGGCCCGACGCCGGTACGCGCCGCAGATACGCCCGGTTGAAAACCCGCACTATCGGTGGCGAAAGCGCGAAAGCGGGCGCGTCGAACGGCACCTTTCTCGGGGACTTGGGCGCCGGCACCAGACCGGCGCCGGTTTCAGCCTCTTCCAGAATGCCGCGCCCGAGCCCGTCGCCGGTGGCGGTCGCGTCGATCCAGCCCACGGAATACGTCGCGTCCGAGGCATCGAGCAGCGTCAGAAATTCCTCCAGCCCCTCGACCCGGCGCTCGGTCACCATGATCACATCGCCCTTGCAGGGCATCAGGGTCAGTTCGGCCGCGACGATCACCCCGGTCTGCCCCAGACCGCCGACCGTGGCCTTGAACAGTCGTGCGGCGTTCTTGGGGGTGATTTTGCGTTTCTTGTCGCCGGTCAGCAGCGTGATCGACCTGACGTGCTGCCCGAACGACCCCGCCCCGTGGTGGTTCTTGCCATGCACGTCATTGGCGATCGAACCACCGACGGTGGCAAATCCGGTGCCGGGCATGACGGCGGGCAACCAGCCGCGCGGCGCGAAAACCCGGGCCAGGTCGCCTATCGTGACCCCCGCCTCGACCGACAAGACCCCGGTTTCAGGGTCGAATTCCAATATTCGGTTCATCCGGGTCATGTCGATCACCCGCCCCCCCGAATTCAACGCGGCATCACCGTAAGACCGGCGATTGCCAATCGCGGGCGCGGGATGCTCGGACACCAGACGCATCAGCGCTGCGCGGCGTTCAGGGCGCGCAATCTCGCCGCTCGCACGCAGCACCCGGCCCCAGCCGGAATAGCGGTCAGTTTTCCAGACCATGATGTTCCTTTAACGAATGACGCTCGGCGATTGGGAAAAAAATCAACCCTATGGCGATGGCGAACCACAGCGTGGTGATACGAATGATAGCGGTGGCGGGGATCGATACCTCAAGCGGCACGCCCTCAAGGCTGAGCAGCGCAATCATCGCCGCCTCGGCCCCGCCAATGCCACCGGGCGCGCCGGTCGCCCCCCCGGCCAGCGTCGCGAACGTGAAAATGGCCAGCGCCGACCACGGCCCGATGCCGTTGCCCATCCAGCCCAGCAGCAGATGAAAGGCATAGCCCTCGGCACCCCAGCCCACGCCGCCCAGCAACAGTGCGGCCAGCAAGACCCGCGGTTGCGAAAAGACCGAAAGCGACCGGGTCGCGGCGCGCAGGCGGGCAAAGACACGCGGCCAAAACCCCAGCAACTGGTAAAGCCGCGTGGCACCCCACCCCAAAAGCCGCGGGCGCGTTACCGCAACGGCCACGCCCAGCGCGCCGAGCGTCACCGGCAGCGCCCCGGAAATTCCGGTGGCCGACAGCGCCACCGACGCGGCCAGCAAAAGGCCCATCGCCGCCAGGTCCGACGCGCGGTCGACCAGCATCAAGGGGGCCGACAATTCGAACGCCAGCCCGGTTTCGCGCCGGATCCAACGCATCCGCACCAGTTCGCCCAGGCGACCCGGGGTCACGCTCATTGCCAACCCGCCCAGATAGTGGCGCAGGTTGGCGATTGGTCCGGTTTTCAGCCCAAGGCGGGTCGCAAACAGATGCCAGCGCGCGCTGCGCAGACCGTAGTTGACCAGCGACAGCAGCATGAGAATGCCAAACTGCGCTGCCGTCAGCTTGCCCAGCTGGGCGCGCGTTGCTTCCCACCCGGTGGCCGCGGCCAACCCGCCGAGCCCGGCGATGACCAGAACAAACAGCCCGGCCAGCACCAGAAGGTCGCGTTTGCGACCGCTCGGGCCGTGCAGGGGGGACTTGGGCATGGGGGCCGAACTGCTTAGGGTCATATGCGCGCGATATCCGGCGATTTGGGCGCCAATAAGGAGCTTCCGCACCGGATTGATCGGATTTTCGCATTAATCTACGAATTGGCAAGCGATCATGGTGCGCGCGCTGTGTCGGCGCAGAAATCGCTGCGCAAAAACAACAGCCTGGCCCGGGATCCACAGCGTGGACGTCGCACGCCCGCGCAGGGCCCCGGTCCAGGGTACGTCCAGCGCGGATAAGACCAATCCTGATCATCTGTCGCAGGCCGCCCCCTGTCATCGTTTCAAAAATACTTCGGGGAGCGCGAGGGGCAGCGCCCCTAGCTCGTGACGACGCCGAAGGCGGCGCAAACCCTCGGACATTGGCGCTAGATGATCCTGCCCTCGGTCGCGGCGCGCAAGTCGTCCTCGGTGACCGCATCGGCAAGCTCGACGATGCTCAGGCCACCCGCAACCACGTCGAGAACCCCGAGGTTGGTGATGATCCGGTCGACCACGCCGGCGCCGGTCAGGGGCAGGGTGCAGGCCTGCAGAACCTTGCTGGCCCCGTGCTTGTTGGTGTGGTCCATCACCACGATCACCCGGCCAACGCCGGCCACCAGGTCCATGGCACCGCCCATGCCCTTGACCAGCTTGCCGGGGATCATCCAGTTGGCCAGATCGCCGTTTTCGGCGACCTCCATCGCCCCCAAAATCGCCGCCGCAATCTTGCCGCCGCGGATCATCCCGAAGGACGTGGCGCTGTCGAAATAGGCGGTGCGGCCCAGTTCGGTGATGGTCTGCTTGCCGGCGTTGATCACGTCGGGGTCCTCGTCGCCCTCAAATGGAAACGGCCCCATGCCCAGCATGCCGTTTTCCGACTGCAGCGTGATGTCCTTGTCGCCGACAAAATTGGCCACCAGCGTCGGGATGCCGATGCCCAGATTGACGTACATGCCGTCCTCCAGCTCGTCCGCCGCGCGGGCAGCCATCGCATTGCGATCCCAGGGCATCAGGCGTCCTCTCGCTGGCGCACAGTGCGCTGTTCGATGCGTTTTTCGTGCGTTCCCTGGATAAGGCGGGTCACATAGATGCCGGGCAGGTGGATCAGGTCACCGTCCAGCGACCCGCGCGGCACGATCTCTTCGACCTCGGCCACGCAAACCCGTCCGCACATCGCCGCTGGCGGGTTGAAATTTCGCGCAGTCTTGCGGAACACCAGATTGCCGGTGTCGTCGGCCTTCCAGGCTTTGACGATCGACAGGTCCGCGACCAGGCCGCGCTCGAGTATATAGGTCTCGCCGTCGAAATCCTTGTGGTCCTTGCCCTCGGCGATCACCGTGCCCACACCGGTCTTGGTATAGAACCCGGGGATGCCGCAGCCACCCGCCCGCATGCGTTCGGCCAGGGTGCCTTGCGGGGTGAACTCAAGCTCCAGCTCGCCCGAAAGATACTGGCGCATGAACTCGGCGTTTTCACCCACGTAGGACGAGATCATCTTTTTGACCTGCCGGGTCTGCAAGAGAACCCCCAGCCCGAAATCATCGACACCGGCGTTGTTGGAGGCCACCGTCAGGTCGCGGGTGCCGGCATCGCGGATCGCTGCGATCAACAGCTCGGGAATGCCGCACAGCCCGAAACCGCCTGCGGCAATCAACATGCCGTCGTGCAGCAGCCCGTCGAGCGCCGCGGCGGCTGTGGCATAGATTTTCTTCATGGGGCTCCCCCGGGCGGTACGTGATTGCGATCTACATCGCGCGGCACGCACCGGGTGTCAACGAAATGGCGGGAAAAGCCCTGGCCGCGACGGCCTCTCCCCCATCGCCTCTCCCGCGGGGAGAGCGGAGCCGCACATCGGGGCCCAAGCGCTTTCCCCCTCCGCCCCGGAGGGGGGCCAGGGGGAAGCTGCAGTCAAGACGCCTTTTTGCGCGTGGCCTTCTTGCGCCCACCCTTCTTGGTCGATTTATCGGCAATCAACTGGACGGCAACTTCCATGGTGACATCGCCTGGCTCCATCGATTTGGGAATTGTCGCATTGACCTTGGCCCATTTCACATAAGGCCCGTAGCGCCCGTTCATAACATTGACGGGACCGCCGTCTTCGGGGTGTTCGCCCAGCTCGTGCAGCGGCGTCGTCGCCGCCGCTCCGCCGCCCCGGCTGGCGGCCTTTTTGGCCAGTTCTTCGACCGCGCGGTTCATGCCGATGACAAAAACCTCGTCGACCTCTTTGAGGTTCGCGTAAAGCCGCCCGTGTTTGACATAAGGCCCGTACCGCCCGATGCCCGCCTCGATCAGCTCGCCGTCGTCGGGATGCGGGCCAATGGGGCGCGGCAGGGCGAGCAGCAACAGCGCCTTTTCCAGATCAATTTCGCCGGGCTGCCAGCCTTTGGGCAGGCTGGCGCGCGGCGGTTTGGGCACTTCGTCGGTGGTCTCGCCGCGCTGAACGTAGGGCCCGAACCGCCCCTTGCGCAGCGTGATCGTCTCGCCTGCATCCTCGCCAAGCCGCCGCCCGTCGGGGCCGATGTCGTCGTCCTCGGCACCCGGGGCCGCGAAGGCCCGGGTATAACGGCAATCGGGGTAATTCGAGCAGCCGATGAATGCGCCGCCCGACCGGGCAGTGCGCATCGAAAGCCGCCCCTTGCCGCAGTTTGGGCAGAGCCGTGGGTCGCTGCCGTCTTCGGTAGGCGGAAACAAGTGCGGACCCAGCACCTCGTCGATCTTTTCCAGAACCTCGCCGATGCGCAGATCGGCGGTCTCGGCGATCGCGGCGGAAAAATCGCGCCAGAACCGGGCCAGCACGTCGGTGTAGGACCGTTTGCCCGCCGAGACATCGTCGAGTTCTTCCTCCAGATTGGCGGTGAACTCGTAGCCCACATATTTGCGGAAATAATTGACCAGAAAGATCGTGACCAACCGCCCCTTGTCTTGCGCGATCAGGCGGCCTTTTTCCTTTGACACATAGTCGCGGTCCTGGATCGTGGTGACGATCGAGGCATAGGTCGATGGCCGACCGATGCCCAGTTCTTCCATGCGTTTGACCAGCGTGGCCTCGGTGAAACGCGGCGCTGCCTGCGTAAAATGCTGTTCCGGCGCGACCGCGGATTTGGCCAGCGCCTCGCCTTGGCCCACTTGCGGCAGGCGCTTGTCGTCGTCGTTGCCTTCGTCGTCGCGGCCTTCGGTATAGGCTTTCATGAAGCCGTCGAACAAGATCACCTGCCCGGTGGCGCGCAGTCCGACCTGACCGTCGGCGCTGGTGATGTCGACCGTAGTGCGTTCGATCCGCGCCGCCGCCATCTGGCTGGCGATGGTGCGTTTCCAGATCAGATCGTAAAGCCTGCGCTGGTCGGGGTCGGTGATGCGCAGGGCATGTGCGTCGCTCGGCATGTCCGTGGGGCGGATGCATTCATGCGCTTCCTGGGCGTTTTTCGCCTTGTTTTTATACATGCGCGGGCTTTTGGGCACGTATTCGGCACCAAAGCGCGATTCGATCGCATCGCGCGTCGCCGTCACCGCCTCGGGCGCCATGTCGATGCCGTCGGTGCGCATATAGGTGATCCGCCCGGCCTCATAAAGCCGCTGCGCCGCGCTCATGGTCTGGCGCGCGCCAAAGCCGAACTTGCGGCTGGCTTCCTGTTGCAGGGTCGAGGTCATGAACGGGGCCGACGGGTTGCGGCTGGCGGGCTTGGCCTCGACCGCCTCGACGCTCAGATCGCGGGAATTGACGGCCTGCACGGCAAGTTCCGCCGCCGTTTCGTTTTCGATGTCGAACTTGTCGAGCTTTGCGCCCGCCAGCGAGGTCAGTTTGGCCTCGAGCGCCTGGCCGCGCGGGGTTTGCAGGACCGCCTTCACCGACCAATATTCGCGGGCGCGAAAGGCCTCGATCTCCATCTCGCGTTCGACGATCAGGCGCAAACAGACCGACTGTACGCGGCCCGCCGATTTCGCGCCGGGCAGCTTGCGCCACAGGACCGGGGAAAGGGTGAAGCCGACCAGATAGTCGAGCGCCCGGCGCGCCAGATATGCCTCGACCAGTTCCATGTCGACCTGGCGCGGGTTTTGCATGGCCTGGGTCACCGCAGACTTGGTGATGGCGTTGAATACGACGCGGCTGACGGGGGTGTCTTTATTGATCGCCTTGCGGGCCCGCAGCGCCTCTTGAAGGTGCCAGCTGATCGCCTCGCCCTCGCGGTCGGGGTCGGTGGCTAGGATCAACTCGCCGTCGGCTTTCAGCGCCTCGGCGATGGCGCGGACGTGCTTTTTGCTGTCGCTTGCCACCTCCCATTTCATCGCGAAATCGTCGTCGGGTGCGACAGATCCGTCCTTGGGCGGCAGGTCGCGAACGTGGCCGTAACTTGCCAGCACGGTGTAATTCGGACCCAGATAATTGTTAATTGTCTTCGCTTTAGCAGGCGACTCGACGACGACGACGGGCATCAGACCTCACGATTCTAAGTTTATTAATTGTCGCCGTGATGTGGTGTTCGGATGTGATTTGTCAATGCGCTGGTTGCGCGGCTGTCGGTAACACGCGATATGTCCGGTTTATGTACCAGATGATCTGTCCGGTTTTAGAACGCCTCCAAGCCATGGAGGGAGGCGATGCGTCGGACGGAGCAGGTACAGGGACTGAGATTGATGAAGTTCGAGGAG
>JAKZRT010000131.1:0-7060 GCA_047518005.1 Brevirhabdus sp. | reverse complement strand
AGCGCGCCTCGAAGGCGGCGCGGGACATCGGGCGGTCGTATTTCCAGCGGCTGGGCATGACAGAACATTAGGCGAACATCCTGCCGACGGCAACCGCAAACCCAACATGTCGTCAAACCGGGTTCAGAGGGATAAGCCTCTCCCATAAATCGCAACTGTAGCTGCAACGCCAAGCAAGCCTACGCCTGCCGTTTGCGTACTAACTTTAAACAATCCCAAAAGGTTAATCTGTGTTGCACCGGATTCGTTTCCCGTTGGAGCAAAGAGCATAAGCAGCCCAACCACCGCAAAGAATGCGGCAATCGAGCCAATTACTATGAGATTTTTTGTCACTGAAGTTCTCCGGTTCCGTTGATTTTCAGCGTCAATCAAAGCTCTGGCCAATTCAACTCTCTCGCCGTCTCTCAAGAACTCCATGTTCCCAAGAACGTCACGCGGCCTTAGGTCGAATTGAGTTCCGTCACGGGAAAGGTGTCTTAGGTCAGAATCTTTCGCTCGAAATAGGTTTGCGATCCAATTGGGCAACCTGAAAACTCTTCCAAAATCGATTTATTCAGGCTGAACATGAATCGCTTACTCTTTCAACCCTTTAAGTACCTGCCCTACCGATTGCCTGAGGAGACAAAGTTGACGAAATAACGGATAATTCGTTCCTCTCAGCGATCTTGCGTGCAGCGTTTAGAATTGGCATTTGGAGCTCGCGATACCGCTGATTTTGGTCATCAACACTTGCAATTGTGTTTCCCTTTTGAGTTTCGCTGACAGCCCATTCCAGGATTGTCAGTGCGTTGTTAAACAGTTCTTTGTTAGACTCGCTGCCAGTTGCTGCTAGCAGTTCTCTAACATCTTCAGCTCGATCAACAGTTACATCGAACTGAAACCGAGTTTTCGGAATCTGCGTCATATTACCCTACCAAACTCATGATGCACTGGAACCGTCCAAGCCATCATGAATTGTAAATTCATGGATCACTTTAACAACATCGACGTCGCCAAGAAAATCCTTTGTTTCTCTTAAAATTGGCTCTTCCTTCTTTTGAGACAGGTTACGGCTTGGGCCATTCTTTGTGGCAGCATGTGAAATCAGCATATGCTAAACTTCCTCGATGTTGTACGGGGCCGTCTCGGCCTCCTATGCGTTTTTTCATTGGTTCATCCTCATCCTTGATGCTGTCTATGTTTATGTCCCTAGAAGGGTTTTCGTTGATGCGTTTCCAGATAAGGAAACCGCATACTCTCCATATACCATCAAGAAATGGTTAATTCAAGGTTAAAAAATGAGGGGTAAGCGAGGTATATGGGAGGTACATACGGTGGATCTTAGTTAGATTTCCAGAATATCCTTAATTATCAGGCAACTGTCAGTGTCGCGAGCAGAACGTTTGAAGAAATATCCATCGAACTTTCAATGCAACGATCAAATTCAAAGGTCTCACCATTCAAATCACGCTTTTCCTAGAACCCCCCGGAACTCCCGCCATTCCCCTTTGCTCATCCCTGATGTCTCCTGAGTAACCTCTTCCCCCGCCAGCATCCTCTTAACACAATCCAGCGCCTTGCCCGACAAAGTCGCCCCACCCAACCGATAATCCTCGAATGCCCCATAAGCCGCTGGAACCCAGTCGGCGACGATCTCGCAGATCATATCGGCGTAGACCCTGATCTCAAACTGCGCGTGGGCGTCGGCCCTGAGCCTCAAGAAGTGAAACAGGTTGTGCAAATCAACCTTCCAGTACCATTGCGTATAGATGTTGGCGGGCAGGTTCATGCGGGCCAGCTCGCGCGCCAGACCGGCCTGGCCGTCCTGCGAAATCATGTCCTCGTAATGGTCATAACACTGGGCCGCATCAGCCTTGAGGGTGTCGAGCACCCGCGCGGCCTCGGGCCCCGTCAGCGCCTCACCCCGGCCCTGGCTGTTGACCAGCGACTGCGCGGCAAGGTCCTCGCGCTCGGGAATGTAGAACTCGCGGTCCAGGATCGAATAGCGGGCCGAATATTCGTTGACGTTGGCGGTGCGGTGGCGGATCCATTGGCGCGCCACAAAGACCGGCAGTTTGACGTGCAGCTTGACCTCGCACATCTCGAACGGCGTCGAATGCGCGTGGCGCATGAGGTACCGGATCAGGCCGGCATCGCCCGACACCGATTTGGTGCCCTTGCCATAACTCACCCGCGCCGCCTGACAGATCGCCGCGTCGTCGCCCATATAGTCGATCACCCGGACAAATCCGTGGTCGAGAACCGGGTGCGGCGTGTAGAGGCGGGCCTCCATCCCCGGCGACACCACGCGGCGGGTCACGTTTTGTTGCGCCCTGAGATCGGCGATTTGGTCCTGTAGTTCCGGCGTTTGCGACATATCATTCACCTGATGGGCCCGCGCATGGATGATTCTGCATTATGCAGTATGTTGCGGTTTTGGGGGGCGATGACAACAAGATATGGGTTAACAATGGGGGAATCATGAAGGTTCGATATTTGCACACGATGGTGCGGGTGAAAGACCTGGAGGCGTCGATGGCGTTTTATTCGGCACTTGGGCTGCGCGAGACGCGGCGGCACGACAACAAGGGGGGTCGGTTCACGCTGGTGTTCATGGCCCCCGAGGGGCAGGACGATTGCCCGGTCGAGCTGACCCATAACTGGGATGGCGACGAGGGTCTGCCCGCCGACAGCCGCCATTTCGGGCATCTGGCCTATGGCGTCGAGGATATCTATGGCCTGTGCGCGCGCCTGATGGAGATCGGTATCACCATCAACCGGCCGCCGCGCGACGGGCATATGGCGTTCGTGCGGTCGCCCGACAATATCTCGGTCGAGCTGTTGCAGATGGGCGCGGCGCTGGCCCCTGCCGAGCCCTGGGCCAGCATGGAAAACACCGGCCATTGGTAAGGCTGGCGGCAATATTGATTGCCCTTCTGGCCGGTCCGGCGGGGGCGGGATGCCAGTTGGCGCTGGCGCTGGCGCTGGATGTGTCGTCGTCGGTGGACGGGCGCGAATACCGCCTGCAACGCGACGGGCTGGCGGCGGCGCTGATGTCGCAAGCGGTGCAGCGCGCGCTCTTTTCGGGGTCCGGCGATGTGGCGATCGCGGTTTACGAATGGAGCGGGCGCAACCAACAGGTGATGGTGCTGGATTGGACGCTGTTGAGCGACGCCAAGGTTCTGGCGGGCGCGGTGCAGCGCCTGTTGGAAACGCAGCGCACATACGACGAATTTCCGACCGCGATTGGGTTCGCATTGGGCTACGGTGCGGTGTTGATGGGCCGCGCGCCGCGCTGCGATCGCCGGACCATCGACGTGTCGGGGGATGGCATAACCAACGACGGGTTCGCGCCCGCCGCCGCCTATCGCAACTTTCCGTTTCAAGGTGTCACCGTGAACGGTCTGGTTCTGTCGAGTGATCCCACAATCTCGGCCTATTACCGGACGCAGGTGATCCGCGGCCCGGCGGCCTTCGTCGAAATCACCCGCGGGTACAGGAACTTTGAGGCCGCGATGCAACGCAAGCTGCTGCGCGAACTTGGGGCGCTGGCGATCAGCGGCGATCCGACCGGGGCGGTGCCTGGCAGTGGTTAGATGGGTGGCTTTGGCGGCGTTTACGGCGCTTGTGGCACCCGCGTTGCCGGCGTTTGCCTGCCGCCAGGCGCTGGCGCTTGGGCTTGACGTCTCGGGCTCGGTCGACGCGGTCGAATACCGGCTGCAACTGGACGGTCTGGCCGATGCTTTGCAGGACCCGGGCGTCGCCGAGCATGTGTTGGCGATGCCCCAGACGCCGGTCTACCTTGCGGTTTTTGAGTGGTCGGCGTCTTCGTACCAGCAGGTGATCATCGGCTGGACCGCGCTGACTTCGCGCGCGGAACTGGCAGATGTGGCTGCCCGTCTGCGCAGCCGCCACCGTGCGCCGGCGCCCGAGGTGACCGGTCTGGGCGGCGCGATGACCTTCGGGGCCGCCTTGCTGTCGCGCGCGCCGGCCTGCGCACAGGCGACCCTGGACATTTCCGGCGACGGCAAGAACAACGACTGGCCCGAGCCCCGGCATGTGCGCCGGGGCGGGCAGATGACCGGGGTCACGGTCAACGCGCTGGTCATTGGTCAGGATCAGATGCGCGGCGACACGGTGCGTCAGGAAAACGTCGCGGACCTGAGCACATATTTCCGGGAAAATGTCATAACCGGACCCGCGGCATTCGTAGAGACCGCGCTCGGCTACGCCGATTACGCCACCGCTATGCGCCGTAAACTGTTGCGCGAACTTGCCAGCGTTGCCATCGGCGCAAACCAGCCGCAGCCGCGCGAGGCCACCGAGACACCAAACCCGCAGCGCGTGCGATTCTGACCGGCCAGGCCGGGGTTATTGGGAATGCACAATCTGGCGGACCAACCCGTCGGGTCAGTAAATATACCTGATCTGGTCCGACCAATAGCGTTCGACCCGTTTCAGCGATGAGTTGATGTCTTCGACCGCCTCGGCGCTGAGCACATTGCGCGAGATCAGACCATCGGCGTGGCGGTTGAAAAGCTCGCCAACCGCATCGCGAATTTTGCGCCCTTTTTCAGTGAGCCGCACCCGCACGGACCGGCGATCAACCTCGCACCGCTGGTGGTGCATATATCCGGCCTCGACCAATTTCTTGAGGTTGTAGGAAACGTTAGACCCCTGATAGTAGCCGCGCGATTTCAGCTCGCCCGCGGTCACCTCGTTTTCGCCGATGTTGAAAAGCAAAAGCGCCTGAACCGCGTTGATCTCGAGGATGCCGACGCGTTCGAATTCGTCCTTGATCACGTCCAGCAGAAGCCTGTGCAAGCGCTCGATCAACGCCAGCGCGTCAAGGTAACCCGCCACAAAACCGGGTCGGGTGTTTTCGCCGATCGTTGAATGTATGCTCATCACCTGCTCCGCCTGTAGATCACCTGGCGGAACACTCGGATGAATTTCCCAAAATTCCGTTAAATAAGGAAATTTACTTGGTGCCGAGGTTGTCGGCGATGGTCCTGATCATCGCCTGGTGCGCGTCGGGCGGCGTCACCTTGCCGGTCACCCAGGCATAGAGGTCCTGGTCATTTTCATCGAGCAGGGCGTCAAAACGCCGGGTTTCGTCGGCATCCATCCGATCCAGATGAGCATCGGCATAGCCGCCCAGGATCAGGTCCATTTCCTTGGTTCCCCGGCGCCAGGCGCGGATGCGCAGACGCTTCAGCCGTACCTCGGGTGTTTCGGTCATTTTTGCAGCGTGGCGCGCAGCCGTGCTTCCAGTGCGCCAAGCCGCGTACCCAATTCGGATAATTCGCCGCGCAGGGCGCGCATTTCGGCCAGGGTGGCCAGCATTTCTTCGCGTGCGCTGTCGCTGTCGTCGAAGGGCGTCACGCCTTCGCCCTCTCCCGTCAAAAGCCAGGCCATAGACACGTTGAGCACCCCCGACAACATCTGCAGCTTGTTGGCGCGCGGGTCGTTGAGGTCATTTTCCCAATCCCGCAGGGTTTTGGCGCTGACGCCCAGGTGCGCGGCAAGTTCCTTTTGGCTGAGACCAACGGCCTCGCGCGCGCCCGATACGCGGTCGCCGAACGTTGCGGATTTTTCGCTGAACCAGTCGGCAGAAAGAATGGTTTCGGTGTCAGGCATGTAATTTCTTTCCCGGCTTTGGGTTGAACGTGGCCACGGCGCGGCCTAATCATGTGCCGCTCATACACAGCGGAGACGCGCGATGTCCTTTCTGTCTGCGACACTTGCACGGGTAAAGCCGTCGCCGACGGTGGCGGTTTCGACATTGGCGCGCGAGTTGCAGGCAATGGGGCGCGACGTGATCTCGCTTGGCGCGGGCGAGCCTGATTTCGACACGCCCGATCACATCAAGGATGCCGCCAAGGCCGCAATTGATGCGGGCCACACAAAATACACCGCGCCCGACGGCATTGCCGAGCTGAAAATGGCGGTTTGCGCGAAGTTTCTGCGCGATAACGGCCTGCCCTACGAGCCGCGCCAGGTGTCGGTATCCACCGGCGGCAAGCAGGTCTTGTTCAACGCGCTGATGGCGACGCTGAACCCCGGCGACGAGGTGATCATTCCGGCCCCTTATTGGGTCAGCTATCCCGATATGGTTCTGTTGGCCGGTGGCACGCCGGTAATCGTGGAAACCGGGATCGAGACCGGGTTTCGCATGACGCCCAAAGACCTTGAGGCGGCGATCACGCCGCAGACCAAATGGCTGATCTTCAATTCGCCGTCGAACCCGACCGGGGCGGGCTACGGCCGCGACGCGCTGAAGGCGCTGACCGAAGTTCTGATGCGCCATCCCCACGTCTGGATGATGTCGGATGACATGTACGAGCACATCCGGTTCGGCGATTTCCGGTTTTCGACCCCGGCGCAAGTCGAACCGGGCCTTTTCGACCGCACGCTGACGGTCAACGGGGTCAGCAAAGCCTATGCGATGACCGGCTGGCGGATCGGTTATGCGGGCGGCCCCGAGCCGCTGATCACGGCAATGCGCAAGGTGCAGTCGCAATCGACCACCAACCCGTCGTCGATCAGCCAGTGGGCAGCGGTGGCGGCGCTGAACGGGCCGCAGAACTTTCTGGCCGAAAATTCCGCACTGTTCGAGCGGCGGCGCAATATCGTGGTGGCGGCCCTGAATGCCATCGAGGGCGTCGAATGCCCGGTCCCGGACGGCGCGTTCTATGTTTATCCGTCGATCAAGGGGCTGATTGGCAAGCGCACGCCAAAGGGCGTTCTGGTTGAAAACGACGAGGTCTTTGCCACGACTTTGCTGGAAGACACCGGCGTCGCGGTGGTTTTCGGGGCGGCCTTCGGATCATCGCCGAACTTCCGCATCTCGTATGCTACATCGGACGCGCTGATCAGCGAAGCCTGCGCGCGGATCGCGCGGTTCTGCGAAAGCCTGGCATGACATCGCTGGTGCCGCCCTATTATACCAACGGCCCCCAGATTTGACTCAAGGGGATTCCCACGAGCGGCGTGATCTGATTCAGTGGCATCAAGGCAAGGGAGGCTTTGATGGCAGTAAGGATTACGCGCAAAGACAAGTCCGCAGGCGAGCTTCGCC
>JAKZRT010000130.1:0-8712 GCA_047518005.1 Brevirhabdus sp. | reverse complement strand
AAGCCTCGGAGATCCGCCGCCCCATCGCTCCGTCCGAACAAATCCTCGCGGTTTCGCCGAACTTCGATCGCGCCTCTGACAGACGACAGCGAAATCACTCAACACCGAAATCCAACGCGCAAGTCCGACACACTGCTAGCCTAACTTTACCCAAGCTGCATTGCGCGAGGACGACCTGACACAGGCATCGACAAACTGCATCCCCCGCAGACCATCGTCGATGGTTGGGAAAACTACCTCGTCGGGTGTTGGTCTGCCCTCGCGTCTGGCACGAATGGCCTCAGCCGCTTCGGAATAGATGTTTGCAAAGCCCTCAAGATATCCTTCGGGATGCCCCGAGGGAATACGCGTGACGCGCCCGGCCGAGACTCCTGAACCGGCCCCGCTTCGCGTGATCAGTCGTTTCGGTTCTCCAAATGGTGTGAACCACAGATAATTCGGATCTTCCTGCGACCATTCCAATCCGCCTTTGGTCCCATAAACTCGAAGTCGCAGAGCATTCTCGTTGCCTGGCGCGACCTGGCTGGACCAGAGCATGCCGCGCGCGCCACCTTTCCACCGCATAAGGATATGAGCGTTGTCATCGAGGCGTCGTCCGGGCACAAATGCCTGCAGATCCGCCGCCAGAGATTCGCATTCCAGCCCGGTCACAAAACACGCCAGGTTATAGGCGTGGGTGCCAATATCTCCGGTGGAACCACCAGCACCCGAACGTGCCGGATCCGTGCGCCATTCCGCCTGTTTGATGTGGATTTCTTCGGTCAGCCAATCCTGCGGGTATTCTGACTGGACGACCCGAACCTCTCCAATATCACCCGAAGCGATCATTTCGCGGGCCTGACGCACCATGGGATAGCCGGTGTAATTGTGGGTCAGAACAAAAATCGCGTCCGACTTCTCGGCAGCAGCCACCAATTTTTTTGCATCCGCCAGCGTCGATGTCAGCGGCTTGTCGCAGATGACATGAATCCCGCGTTTGAGAAATTCACGGGCCGCAGGATAGTGAACGTGGTTTGGTGCCACGATCGTGACCGCCTCGATCCCGTGTTTCAAGCGCGCCTCGCGCTTGGCCATGTCTGAGAAGCTGGCGTAGGTGCGATCTAACGCAACGCCAAGATCGGATCCGGACGCAAGGGATTTCTCAGCCGTCGAACTAAAACACCCCGCGACAAGTTCAAAATGGTCGTCGATACGTGACGCGATGCGGTGCACACCGCCGATAAACGCATCGCGGCCACCGCCGACCATTCCCAGCCTTATCCGATGTGACATGACCTATTCCCCGATGCCGAGAATGCGCCGGTTTGCGTCTTCATCGGTTCCGGCATCGGCAAAATCGTCAAAGGCGCGCTCGGTCACCCGGATTATGTGGTCATTCACAAACTGGGCCCCCTCGCGCGCACCATCTTCAGGGTGTTTCAGGCAACACTCCCACTCAACCACGGCCCAGCCGTCAAAGTCATTGGCCGCCATTTTGGAAAACACTGCGCCGAAATCCACCTGACCGTCGCCCAGAGAACGGAATCGTCCGGCCCTGTCCGTCCAGCCCTGATAGCCGGAATAAACGCCCTGCCGGCCAGTTGGATTGAATTCGGCATCTTTGACGTGAAACATTCTGATGCGGTCTTTGTAGATGTCGATATTATCAAGGTAATCAAGACATTGCAGCACATAGTGACTGGGATCGTATAACATGCAGGCCCGCGCGTGGTTTCCGGTTCTCTCCAAAAACATTTCGTATGTAATGCCGTCATGCAGGTCTTCGCCCGGGTGGATTTCATAGCACACATCAACGCCCATTTCGTCAGCGTGATCCAGGATCGGACGCCAGCGTGCTGCTAGTTCGTCAAATGCCGTTTCAATCAGACCAGCAGGGCGTTGTGGCCACGGGTAAACGAACGGCCATGCAAGCGCTCCCGAGAACGTCGCGTGGACATCAATCCCCATTTTGTTGGATGCGCTCAGAGCTTTCTTGACCTGGTCAACTGCCCAGGCCTGGCGGGCGCCCGGGTTGCCCCGCACTTCGGGTGCAGCAAATCCGTCAAACGCTTCGTCGTAGGCCGGATGGACCGCCACCAGCTGACCTTGCAAATGCGTCGACAGTTCTGTGACTTCAACACCGTTGGCACCGGCCACACCTTTGAACTCGTCGCAGTAACCCTTTGAACTTGCAGCTTTGTCCAAGTCGAACAACCGCGCGTCCCAACTGGGCACCTGCACGCCTTTATAGCCGCAATCGGCGGCCCATTTCGTGATTGCGTCCCAACTGTTGAACGGCGCCACGTCATCCGCGAATTGTGCCAGAAACAGCGCAGGTCCCTTGATGGTTTTCATGTCTTTCTCCTTGTTGGCGACCTGGGCTCAGGACTCATAACCAAAACCAGACGGTCGCGGCCAGCGCAATGGATGCTTGCATGGCTGCAAAGGGATATTACCGAGATCCGGACGGCCCATTGGATGCGACTTCGGTTCAGATTAGTTGTACGCCCTAGCGCGTCATCTTCCACAGGCGTCTAGTGTGTCAGCCCTGACAATTTCGTCCTGAATGATTTGAAAGGGATTTCCCCTTACTCGCAATTAGACCGACCAAATTATAAATCGCCAACAAATTTGAGTGCACTCAGGCAATTCGGCCATTGGTAATCTAGAAGGTGCTCTACAAAGATTGAGCTAATAAAAACAACCGCTTATGAGCATCAATGGCGGAGAGACAGGGATTCGAACCCTGGAGACGGTTCCCCGCCTACACACTTTCCAGGCGTGCGCCTTCGACCACTCGGCCACCTCTCCGGTTCGCGCACTTTATAGCGGCGTCGCGCGCGCCTGCAAGTTGGTTTCGTGGGGCTTTTTCGCGTTCACACATAGGTGCGCGCGTGCTCGCGACCGGGAATGTCCAGGTGCGGAATGGCATTGAATGTCACCAGTCGGCGCTGGTCAAACTCGACCTCGTATCGGTGCAACGATGCGTTGTTGGTTTGCAAGAGAACATGCGAAAAGGCGTCGAGTTCAAGCGACAGCACATGCCTGATCGCCATGCCGATAACCCCGCCCGAGGTGACCAGCAAGGTACCGTCCTTGGCTTCGGCCTCGTCAAGCGCCCCGAGAACACGGGCCTGGAAATTGTCGAATGTTTCGTCTGGGTTTTCGATCGCGCCGTCGTGCCAGGCCGCCATGACCTGCGGGAGGTGGGCCAGAAATCCGCGCCGGTCTGTCGGCAGGCCAATCGAGCGACGCCGTTCCAGCGAGGCCGCGAGGGCAAAATAGTTGATCTCGACCAGTCGGGTATCGCGTTCCACCTTCAGGCTCAATGCCTGGGCAATTTCCGTCGCCGTCTGTTGCTGCCGGCGCATTGGACCAGAAACAACCCGGCTGACCCCGCTCGACGTCACCGCAAGATAATCCCCCAACCAGGCCGCCTGTTGCCGGCCAAGTGGGCTGAGACTGTCATAGCTTGCTTCGTCAACCGCACCGGTTTGCGCCTGACCATGGCGAACCAGGGTGACGCGTGTCACGGATCGTTCTCGAGGAATAAGTATATGCGCCGGTTGGCTTTGCCCTTCTTTTCAATCTTGCCGATGCGCAAGCGTCCAACCTCGCCAGTGCGCGCCACATGGGTGCCCCCGCAAGGCTGAAGGTCAATCCGGTCGCCGCCACTGCCGATCCGGATCAACCGGACCCGCCCCGACCCTACCGGTGGTTGTACTGACATTGTCTTTACTAATTTGGGACTTGCAGCCAGTTCTTCATCCGTAATCCAGTCCTCATGAACGCCAAGATCGCGGGCCGTCAAGGCATTCAAGGCGTCAGCAAGCGCCACTTTATCTTCGAGCGGATCGACCATATTGAAATCCAGGCGCCCCTTGACGGCGGTGATCGAGCCGCCGGTAACCGGCAGTGGTACAACCACGGACAGAAGGTGAAGTGCGGTATGGATTTTCATGTGGCGATACCGTCGATCCCAATTCAAGCTCTGGCCTATCTCCGCACCCACGGGTGGCAGAGCAGCGCCCGGAACCGGGGCCAACGCGATAAGTTCACCTGCAATATTGATCGTGTTTGCGATATCAATTCGGCCGCCATCCCAGTCCAGATGACCACTGTCACCCGGTTGCCCGCCGCCCTGCGGATAAAAGACCGACGCATCGACAATTATTGCGCCCTCTTCGGTCAGACCGTCGACGCGGGCAGGTGTCTGGCGCTGATAGGGATTATTCCTGAAAACCAGTTCGGTCATTTCGCATCCGAATTCCGCGACGCCGTCGCGCCCAACCACTTGTTATTCCGCAAAAACCTTTGGCAGCGCTCGCGGCAGAGCGTCCAGCCATTCGGGCACCGGAAGGGACTTTTCGCGCAGAAATTCGGGGTTGAAAAGCTTGGACTGATAGCGATTGCCATAATCGCAAAGGATCGTCACGATCGTATGCCCCGGCCCCATTTCGCGCGCCATCCGTGCCGCACCTGCAAGGTTGATGCCGGTTGATCCGCCCATGACCAATCCCTCGTTCATCGCCAGGTCAAAGATGATCGGCAACGCCTCGGTGTCGGGAATGCGCCAGGCCATGTCCGGCGTGAACCCCTCAAGATTTGCAGTGACCCGTCCTTGCCCGATGCCTTCGGTGATCGATGATCCTTCGGCCTTCAGTTCGCCGTCCGCATAAAGACCATAGAGCGCCGATCCCTCGGCGTCCGACAATGCCATTTTGACGCCTTTGGGTTGAAGCGCCTCGGCAACCCCGGCCAGCGTACCGCCCGACCCGACCGAACAAACAAAACCGTCAACTTTGCCGCCGGTCTGCTCCCAAATCTCCGGCCCGGTTCCTTCGGCGTGCGCGGCGCGGTTGGCAATGTTGTCGAACTGATTGGCCCAGACCGCGCCATTGGGCTCGGTCTTATTCAATTTTTCCGCCAGCCGCTGCGAATAGCGAACATAGTTATTCGGATTTTTGTAAGGAACCGCCGGCACTTGAACCAACTCGGCCCCGGCCAGTCGGATCATGTCCTTCTTTTCCTGGCTTTGCGTTTCGGGGATCACGATGACCGTTCGGAACCCCATCGAGGCCCCAACCAACGCCAGACCGATACCGGTATTTCCCGCAGTCCCCTCCACAATCGTACCGCCCGCATGCAACGTACCGCGGGCCACTGCATCGCGGATGATCCATAGGGCGGCGCGGTCCTTGAGCGACTGGCCGGGGTTCAGGAACTCGGCCTTGCCCAAGATCGTACAGCCGGTTTCTTCACTCAACCGACGCAGCCGGATCATCGGGGTCTTGCCTATCGCGTCTGCCAGATTGTCCGAGATGCGCATCTCCGCCCCCTTTGCTCCCCCCGTGTCGCCCATCTTTAGGCTGGGGCCAAGACGGATTCAACCGGCACTGCATTGAGGCTTTTGCGAAGGCTCGGGGCGCATAAATCTAGCGGTATCTTCGGCTGGCCCACTCGGCGGCCAGGCCCCCTATTACACCGCCGCAAAACAGCGCCAGTACCACCGAGAGCGACAGAATTGACAGCGAATAATCCAACGCGATGCGGAATACGTCGACGGTCGCCTCGGTTGCCCCGCTATATCTCATCTTCGTGGACTCGACGACCATTTCGTATACCGAGAAGACCAGAATGCTCCAGAACAGGATCGCGACCGACGTCAGCAGTCCACCCGACACTGAAAACTTCAGCCCCTCGCCGGCTCTTTTGCCCATGACGATCCAACCGCAAAGCGCGCCTATGGCTGCAACCGCCTGGGGCATCATCCCCACCTGGACTGCATAGCCCACATCGGCTTCCAGCGCCGCATGCGCCAGTTTGGCCGCCACAAAGGCAACGATTGCAAAGACAATTGCGGAAACCAGACGCGCGCCGGTCGGCATTTTTTTCACTTTTATCAGACGTTTTTCTGCTCGTAGGCACAATAAACGGCGCGCTGGACCCCAAAGCAAGTCTCTGGCGTTAATTCTGTGGGGCCGCGTTGTATACCTGCACCTTTGGCGGCGCACTTGACGCCTATAATACCTGGTCCAATGCGTCGATCAGCCGTGCTACGTCTTCTTCGCTTGTATAATGCACCAGCGACATCCGCAGGACGCCGTGGTCGGGGTCAAGGCCCATGCCTTGCAGCGGTCGTACGCTGTAAAAGTGGTCGCCGCCCGCCATGATGCCGTGCTCAGCCAGCGCGACCGCCAGATCGTCACTGCGTCGGTCCGAATGGACCGCAATGGTTGGGGCGCGCTTGGCTGCGTCCAAAGGGCCGATAATCCTCAGGGAATTACGACTGGCAAGATAGTCAAGCAGCGGTGCCGCCATGGCAATTTCGCGGTCGCGTAAAAGCTTGTGGACCATCGCAGCCCGCGCGCGCGGCGTCGCATCGCCGCCAAAGTGGTGCGCGTGCAGGGCGTCGAAATAATCGGCAATGCCGGCCGACGCGGCGATCTGGGCGTGGTCCGGTCCAGCGGGGGTAAACCGTTTTTCCAGCGATCCGGCGTTGAAGTGATGCCCCTGATTGGGCAGCGCCATACCCAGGTCGCGGCGGATCGCCATGATCCCCTGATGCGGCCCGTACACTTTGTAGGCCGAATAGAGATAAATGTCGGCCCCCAGTTCACCCACATCAGGTATGCCGTGGGGCGCATAGCTGACACCATCGACACAAACGTAGGCCCCAGCCTGATGGACGATCGAGGTGATCTCGGCCACTGGATTGATCTCGGCGACGATGTTCGAACAATGTGGAAAACAGACCAGCCGCACCTTGTCATCCAAAAGCCGCGGCAGCCCTTCGAGCGGCAAATGCCCGGTTTCGGGATCGATCTTCCACTCGCGCACCGCGATGCCGCGTGCCGCGAGCCGCCGCCACGGCCCCGAGTTGGCCTCGTGGTCCTGGTTGGTCACAATTATCGCGTCGCCTTCGCGCAGCCATTCGCCGAACGCTTGCGCCAATACATAGGTGTTTTGCGTCGTCGACGGCCCAAAGCTGAGCTCGTCGGTATCGACCCCCATCATCGCTGCCAGACGTGCACGGGCTTCGTCCATCTCGGCCCCGCCATCGCTGGACGGTGGATAGGGCCAATAGGGTTGCATCTTGCGCTCGCGATAAAACCGCGCCAGCCGATCCTGGACAAGACCACAGGCGAACGAACCGCCGGCGTTCTCGAAAAACGCCCTGTTGTTCAGTTCCTGCACCTCGAACGCGGGAAACTGAGCCCTGACAAAATCAAGGTCAAACGGCCGCGCCTGTTCACCCATTTACGTCGACCAAAACGCGCCCTTTGATCTCGCCTTTCAGAATGCTCCGCCCCAGTGCGGGCAGATCGGCAAGCGTCGCCGGGTGGATCATCGCCTCGAGCTTGTCCATCGGAAGGTCGCGCGCGATGCGTGTCCAGGCCCGCAGGCGATTCTCAAATGGCTGCATCACGCTGTCGATCCCCAGCAGGCTCACGCCGCGCAAAATAAAGGGAATGACAGTGGCCGGAAGGCCCGCGCCACCAGCCAGCCCGACGGCCGAAACCGACGCGCCATATTTCATCTGACCGAGAACCCGCGCCAGCATGACACCGCCGACCGCATCGACGCAGCCCGCCCAGGTCTCTGTTTCCAATGGGCGCTTAACGGTTTCGTTCAGGTCTTCGCGCGGCACAATCTGCACGGCGCCCAGATTCTTAAGATACCCTGCCGTTTCCGGCCGCCCGGTCACTGCGGCAACATCATACCCCAGATTGCCGAGAATGGCCGTCGCCACCGACCCCACACCCCCCGCAGCACCGGTGACCAGAACCGGACCGTCACCAGGGGCAAGCCCGTGATCTTCCAGCGCCATGACCGCCAACATTGCCGTCAATCCGGCGGTACCGACCGCCATCGCCTGACGCGCTTCCAATCCTTTGGGCAGCGGCACCAGCCAATCGGCCCTGACCCGCGCCCTGGTGGCATAACCGCCCCAATGGGCCTCGCCGACGCGCCAGCCGGTCAGAACCACCCGGTCGCCGGGTTGGTATCGGTCGTCTTGGCTGTCTTCGACCGTGCCGACAAAATCGATGCCCGGCACGTGCGGATAGGAGCGAACCAATCCGGCGCCCGGACCGATGCAGAGCCCGTCTTTGTAATTCACGGTCGAAAATTCAACTGCCACGGTCACGTCACCATCAGGCAGCCTGCTGTCTTCCAGCTCTGTGACGGCGGCGTGGGTCTTTCCCTCGTCGTCTTTTTCAACCAACAGCGCTTTGAACATTTCGTCACCTTCCTACATCCGCCAGTCGCGCCGCTCCTGGCATCTTTGCCCGGCAATATTGCGCAATTGCGCAGGCGGAAACACAGCCGCCATATGGTCGGAATTTGTGATCCTGGTCAACCGCGAACGAACCCGGTCAACAGCCATTTTCGCCCCGTTCGGCCGTTCAGGAAGCGTCTCAAAGCCACTCGCCGTCGCCAGTGAACTGCCGCTACGGTCCATCGTGCACAGATGAAAACTACGCCCTGGTAAGAAGCCACGGAAGCGCGTCAACAATTTCGATCAAACAAAAAAAATGGCCGCCCGTTTTCAGGGCGGCCCAAATCTGTTCGTCAATGGACGATTAGTAGGTCCAGACGTCCGTCGACTGGATCTTGTCCGAGATTTTGTCAGCCAGACCGCTGGTCGAGTTACCGACCGACAGCATAACCGCAATACCCAGACCAACGATGGCCGAGGTCAGAACAACCCAGTCAACCGTGACTGCGCCG
>JAKZRT010000129.1:0-11546 GCA_047518005.1 Brevirhabdus sp. | reverse complement strand
TTACGAAGGTGGCGGGCATCAAAGTCGCGACGAAGCGGAACACTGGCTGGCATGGCGATCCTCCTTTGCCAACCTTGAATCAGATCAAAACCGATTTGGGAATCCCCACAGAGTCAGAAATTGATGCCGTTGGTATAAGTCTTAGATGGCGAGGGCCAGACCTCCACTGCTAATTCCGCGAGAACTTCGGCGCGGGCTCTTATCGCCGTTTCGTCCCAAGCGTCGAGCGCGGCAATGGGATTGCCCTGCGGTCACGGTGACACAAAAAGCCAATTGTCGTCGGTCGGATGTAGGTTCTTCCAGTCCAGAGACAATCGAGGCAGACGGCAGCGGAGTGCCAGCGCACCAAAACGACAAACGCCCGTATGTTGTAATATTCGACGTCACAACAGCCGCGGATTGCACCATCTTCGAATGAATTGCGTGAAACAACGGGTTCAATGGCAATAAGCACACAAAAACGCACACAAAACCACATATCGATTTTTTTTCTAATCTAAGCTTTTGATTTGATGGTGCCCGGGGGCGGATTTGAACCACCGACACGAGGATTTTCAGTCCACTGCTCTACCCCTGAGCTACCCGGGCACGGGCGAGCGTCAACACGCTCGGGTCGCGGTGTTCTAGGTTAGGGTCAGGCGGCTGTCCAGCGAAAAACCGAGGCGCTGGCGCAGGGTATCGGCCGGGTCCGGGACCGGCTTGCCGAGGCCAATTTCGGGCGCTTCCTCGACGGTTGGTACGCGACAACTTTCGTCCAGCCAACGGCCCGGATCTGGGTCAGCGGCGATGGCGGCGGTCGGTGGCTTTGGTGCAAATCGGGCCGGTCGTGGGGCAGCCGTCAGATCGGGATACGTTCGCGTTTGCGCTGCAGTTCAAAATGCCCCAGGGGGGTCCATCCGACAAGCGCGGTCTCAACCGGATCGGTGCGAAAGGCGCGGCGCAGGGCGGTCTCGATCTGGCGACGGTCGCGTTTGGGCAAGGGTGCCAGGTCGATCGCGATCTGGCCGCCCAGCCCGCGCAGCCGCAGCGCCCGCGGCAGGGCGCGGGCAGCGGCCAGATTGGCCTTCAGCGCCGCAGCTGGCGAATAATCAGCGCCGGTGTTGACGTCGATCGCCACCAGCGCGCGTGTGGCTTGGACAAACATGAAAGCCGTGCCCAGATCGACGCGGGGGCGGCGCGCCGAGGCGATTGCATCATGCACCCCCAGGGCCTCGAACGCGCCGGCGTCGTCCTCGAGCGCGTCCGGCGCCGGCACCGACCACTCGCGCCAAGCAAGCGCATGGGCGCCCGCGCCGTCGATCAGCAGCTCGGGCTGCGATCCCTCGTCGCCAATCACCCGCGCCGCCAGTCCGACAAGTTCGGCCATGTCGCTGGCCACTGCGTTGTCGTCGAGATCAGCTGCGGCCGAGCGCATGATCACGCCCCATTCATGCGTCCCCAAAGCCGCGGTCGCGGTGTCGTGAAGCCGCAGACGGGTGTCGTCGTCGCGAATGCGGCGCGAGATATTCAGCCCCGGCGCATGCGGTGTGATGATCGCGGCGCGGCCCTTGAAAAGCACACGATCGGTGACCGGAACCGCCTTGCCCGGCTCGGGCACCGAGGTCACCTGAACCAGCAGGGCTTGTCTGTTGCCGAGCCCGCGCGCGCCGCGCAAAAAGCCGGTGCCTTGGGGCAGGCGCACGAACATCCCGCCCTGGCCCTTGATCGGGCGGGTGGCAACGGCGCGGTAGATCGTGCCGGGGGCAGCGGCGGCGGCACCGTCTGCCGGGTCGATCAGCAAGTCTTCGACCACCCCGTCGATGATCAGGGCGGCGGCGTTGCGTCCGTCTGATTGGCCGAGCGCGATGACCCGGCCTTTCAAGGCGCGTCCCACCGATAACCTGCGGTGCGCAACAGCGTCGCGGTCTCGGCCAGCGGCAGGCCGACGACGGCGGTGAACGACCCCGAGATCCACGGGATCAGGGCGCTGGCCGGGCCCTGGATCGCATATCCCCCGGCTTTGCCGCGCCAGTCGCCGGTAGCCAGATAGGCGCTCAGGTCCTCGTCCGAAAGGCGCTTCATCTTGACTTGGGTGACCACGTCGCGTTCCCAGGTTTTGGTGCCCCGCCGGACGGCCACTGCGGTGATCACCCGATGGCGCCGACCTGAGAGTTTCAGCAGAAATTCCGCGGCCTCGCCGGCGTCGCGGGGCTTGCCGAGGATGCGGCGGCCGATGGCGACGGTGGTGTCGGCGCAGAGGATCAGATCGCCAGAATCCGCCCGGACCGCGGCCACCTTTTCGCGGGCGATCCGGCAGCAGTAGCGGCGCGGCAGTTCGCCCGGCCTGGGGTCTTCGTCGATTTCGGCGGGCCGCACCGCGTCGGGAACGACCCCGATCTGCGCCAGAAGTTCCAGCCGCCGGGGGCTGGCCGAGCCTAAGATCAGGCGCACGCGCCGGGCTTACTTGAAGCGGTAATTGATGCGGCCCTTGGTCAGGTCATAGGGGGTCATCGCCACCTGAACCTTGTCGCCGGTCAGCACCCTGATCCGGTTCTTGCGCATCTTTCCCGCCATGGTCGCGACGATCTCGTGGCCGTTTTCCAGCTCGACCCGAAACGTCGCGTTCGGCAGAAGTTCGACGACGACACCGGGAAACTCGAGCGGTTCTTCCTTGGCCATGGGATCTCCTGTTTTGACTGGCGCGGGTATGCGGGCAAAGCGGGCGCTGTTCAAGCCTGAAATAGGCGGGCAGGCGCGAGCCCAGGCGGGTCGGGGGAGGCAATGGTGCCTGTTTGAAGGAGGGTTTCAAGGTTGAAACCGTTGGTAAGGTGTTGCTTTTGTTGGGGGAAGGGGTTGAAACAGGTGATTTGAGTTTTGGAAAAATCATCCGAGCGATCGAAAGGTCCGGGCCACCGGTCGCGGCGGACATTCCCGATCAATCCAGGCACCGTCAGCGTCGGCTGGTTCGCCCCAAAGGCGTGAAGCGGTCATGCGCTGCACCCGGTTTCGTTGGCCGGCGGCTTCGGCGCTTTTGCAATCGCAGTGACAAGAATTTTGGTGCGGCGCGCAAACGCCTACATCGCCGGGTTCGCGATACGGCGCATAACCCACCGATGGCGGCCGACAGTGGGCTGGCCGGGCGCGTCTGCCCGAGCGCCCGGCTGATCGGTATCAGGATTCACGGAACGCGAAATAAGCTTTCACCGGGGGCGTGAATGTCAGGATGATACTGATGATCGCAACCGCGAACCCGATCGGCGCGCGGGCCGGAATCGAGATCAGAAAATCCACCACAATCGCCGCGCGAAGCCCCATGATGTTGCGCTTAATGATCGACGCCACCATCACCGCGAATGCGGCCATGTACCCAAACATTGTGTACAGCATTAACGATGCCGCGCTGTCGCCTTGCAGTTCATGCAAAGCGAAACCAAAAAATTTGAACGCAACAAAAAAGCCAAAAGTCAGGAGGATTTTCAACGCATTCAAAATGAAGATCACACGCAGAGTTTTGGGCTTTTCCAGTCCGGGTATGAGATCGGCCGTTGTCATGTCAGTTCTCCTTTTGTTGGCGCTCAGACGCGCGTCAGCCACTCAGCCAGGGCCTGACCGATTTGGTCGGGGTAGTCTTCCTGGATGAAGTGTCCGCCCGCACCCAAGAACACCGTCTCGAGGTTCGTCAAAGTGCCTTTGAGAATTTCGGCCAGCTGCATTGGGATTATTGCGCCGGGATCGACGTGGAACATCAGCTTGGGAAAATTCGTCGTCAACAGCCAGTCGCTGTTGGACTGCACGATGGCCGCAACATCTGCCGGTTCTCCTGCGATAGGTATTTCACGCGGCCAATCCAGCAGGATTTGGCGACTTTCGGGTGTGGGGTAATAGCGGTTGTACTCGGCCATGACTTCGTCGGACAGGGGTCCATTGGGTGAACCAAGTTTCATGAATTGATCCAGAAAGACGTTCTGGTTCAAGATCATTTCTTCGCCGACGCCCGGAGTTTTAATGTTGCGAAGAAACTCTTCGAAGGGCCCAAGCGATTCATAACTTGCAATCGGCATGAAAGGTGGCGCCATCGCCTCCATAAAACAGATTGCAGAGACCCGTTCGGGCCGGGTGCGGGCATAGTGCCACCCGAGGGTCGAGCCCCAATCATGGATCACAAGCACGGCGTCACGCAGGTCCAATTCGTCCAGGAACCCGTGCAAATGTGCAGCGCTTTGCGAATAAGTGTCGGTCAACGCGACCTTTTCGCTGTCGCCCATGCCAATCAGGTCAGGCGCGATAGCGCGGTGCGATTGCGACACATAGGGAATGATATTGCGCCACAGGTAAGACGACGCCGGGTTGCCATGCAAAAAGACCACGGGCCGTCCGGACCCTTGATCGACATAAGCCATCTCGTGGCCCAATATCGTGCGCCGGGATTTCGCAAGCGCGACATTCGAAATGGCATGCGCAGATCGCGGCAGACCCGCGAGCGCCGCGACGGCTGCGGTTGATTTCAGAAATAGTCGGCGTTTCATGATGTCCTCCGGTGTCATATCTCGCTCAAACCTACGGGTTGAATTCGCGCCAGTAAGGGCACAAAATGACCCACGGTGGCTTAAATTTGACCCACGCGCGGATACGGATCGATGCTATGGGCAGATCATGACCGAGATTGATTGGCAGCAGATGCCGTATTTCCTGGCTGTTGTGCGCGGCGGCAGTTTGCGTGCGGCAGCCGATCGCTTGGACACCAGCCACGGCAAAGTCGGTCGCCATCTGTCTGCACTTGAGACAACATACGGCGTCCGGCTGTTTCGTCGAACAAAATCGGGGCTTGAGCTGACCGAGGCGGGCCGCACGCTGATCCCCATCGCTGAACAAGCCGAATCTCTGTTTCACGGGGCCAGGCGAAGGCTTCAGGGTCTGGACAAGCAAGAGGCAGGTGTCGTTCGGTTTTCGCTGACTGGGACGATGGCCTATGACATCGTCTCTCCGATTCTGGTTCGATTTTTCGAGGCATACCCCGAGATTGACCTGGAAATCAGTGTCGGCGACAGGTTCGAAGATATCAACCGGCTGGAAACCGATGTGTCGCTTCGGTACGCGGCTGAAGTCACCGATGATGTCGTTGCCCGACGGATTTGTCGCATGGCGGTCGGCACTTTCGCCAGCCGCGACTATCTTGAGCGTCAGTTGCCGCACGCAGGCAAGGGTGGCGCGGGATTGCATTTGATCGGCTGGGACAAGGCCGACCGGCACCCTGATTGGGTGAGCGCGTCCGAGTTCCCGGCGGCCACCGTGCGTCATGCGACAACCGATCCTATCTTGCAGTTGAACCTGGCGCGGCGGGGATTTGGGATGATCCGCACATCCGTCTATTTCGCCCGCGCGTACCCCGAGCTGGTGCTGGTTCCCGACAGCAAGCCGACGCTCGACCGGTCGCTTTGGATACTTCTGCATTCGGAACTGCGCCGCACCACCCGGGTCCGCCGTTTTGTCGACTTCCTGGCCCGCGAGCTGATGAAAATGAAACCGCTGCTTCAGGAAGGCGTTCCCTAGGCGGGCGCCGCCGCGGGGGAGGTTATGGTGCCTGTTTGATGGAGGGTTTCAAGGTTGAAACCGTGGGTAAGGTGTTGCTTTTGTTGGGGGGAAGGGGGTGGTGGCGCAGTTTTGCGCGAGCCTTTGCCGACGATCCATGCGGATTTTCCGGTCCTGCTTTGAACCAATGCCTTTGGTTGGGTTGAGAGGCGGGAGGCGGGCTTTCGCTGCTTTTGCATACGGGCCAACACCTGACCAAAAGCAGCTGTTCGAAGCGGCCTGATATTGGGGGGCGAAATGGCCAGAGTGCTATGTCAAAGCAAGCTGGACTCTCGCTGACATGAGCCGGTTCCTAGCAGTGTCACAGCGCTGTCAGGTGCCTGGAGCTAGCTACTCTCGATGATGCCACAAATTGTGTGAAGCATCGGCAGAAACGCGGAACAATCAACGTTACTTCTGTTTGCTCTGATCACCTTTTCAGCGAACTCCATTTTCCCGTACTCAGTATCTTTCAATTTTTCCTTTTTCTTTTGCTTTACTTTAAAAATTCGCGTGCCGATTTTCTCGCCCAGCCACTTCGCAGGAAAGAGCTTTTCAATGTAAAAATCTGGCTGGCCGCCGCTGGGGATTGGCACGACATACAGATTTGCGCCAACATGGTAGAAGGGCTGAGTGCCATCAATATCGGTAGGAGATTTGGTTTTTTCCTTAATGAAGGACCACGTCCTCTCACTTTGACTATCATTATCCACAATGACAATTACCGGACGTTGCAGCGGGTTATCGTGGTATTTTTTTGTGCGTTCCAGATGGATGCCCAAAAAGTTCTTCAAGTCACCCCCCCACCGCCGAGGTCCAGTAAGTTCCCCGCCGTCTTCGAGTGCCTAAGAAAATCTATGAGCCAATGGTCGCCTTTTCCTTTGCGAGCGGCTAATCGAAGAGGGTCCACCAGCCTATTGGAAACTTTTGGGTCCGCAACATTCCATCGGATTGCCTCTTTTAAATAGATGTAGTCTGTCTTTCCCTCACAAATGACTATGGGGCGCGGATTGATATGTATCCGTTGATAATGATAAAAGTCGCCCATTAACCTCAGGTAGTGTGGCGCAGGGTGTAATCCGCCATAGTTTCTCAGCGCCTTGTGTTCCAATTTACGCCCCTTGATGTCGTGCACATGGGCCAGCATGCCCAAGATTTGGTTGGGCGATAACGGTTTCCCTGGTTCAGTCGATTTCTTAGATGATTCCGCTTTTCCGGTGGTCATCATGGCATGCGCAATCAATCGGACCCCTTTGTAGTAATACGAGCCGACATTGACCTTTTCGTTCACCGTTAAGCTCGTAGTTGCCTGCCGTTGGTTTGCGCGCTGCATCCTTACTTTTTTAGTATTGAGAGCAAACCCTGACTTAGTCACCGCGTGATCGAGATCGGGCCCAATAACCCATTTCTCTGGGGTAGGGAAACAAAAACCGATCTTGGATGGAAATGCCTTCAAATTGGTCGAAAACGTGATGTCGTCTGCGTACCTTGAATAGGTGCAGCGGTTATGCCTCGCGATAGACTGCAGTCGGTAGTCGAGGATTTGTGAGATGAATTCTGTGATTATTGGTGAGGATGGCGCACCCTGAGGCAGGGAGTTGTCGAAGCAAGCGGTTTGGGCAATCACCGTGGCTACGGTTTCAGTTAGTTCAAAGCTCTTGTTCTTTATGAAATACCCTCTAACCCGCCCAAAATTGAAAATGGGAAAGAAGTTCTCAATATCGACGTTAAATACATATCTTTTATTGGTATGTCGGTTTGCGTTTGTAAATATGGACAGGCCGCGACCCCTCTGGAAACCGTGTGAAAGAACCTTGGATGGCTTCTCTGGTTTTCCGTGGATGTCAAAATAGCATTGGTAGAGTAACCTGCTCAGTCTGGATTGGATGAATTTTAGCTTGGAATTCGGGGCATGGATGCTCCGCTCTGAGCCATCCTTTTTCGGTATACCGAAGACATGGTATTTGTCAGCACCATCAACATGATAGATCTGCTTTGACAAAAACTTGGGCTGAACGTCCAGTAGCCTTGCAAGGCCTGAAAGGTCGACACATCCCTTGAGCTCTCTCAGCCCGTAACGATAAATTTTCATGCAACGAACGCCTCAGCAAGTGATCCGCAAGCACTCTTTTGCAAGCATGGTGTTCACCATCAATCTGAAGGGTACGCAGGGAATACCCCAGTACAATCTTTATAGCCGCCACAATGCATGGCGGAAAAATCTACTTGCGGATCAAGGAGATGATTAACAGGTGGGAACCGTTACCTCAATGCGCAAAATGGATTTGCTTTGTATTTGCTGCGCTGCGCACGGACGTCTGCAAAACGACAGCCGCACCGTAGTGCTCGCACAGAGAGCCAAGGTCCTCTTTGGGCCGAGATCGCCAAATTGATGTAGTAATGGTTGGACACATGGCTCCCCCTGACCCCTCCGTCGGCTCCCCAAACCTGCCCAATCTTCCGCTCTCTGATCTGGTCCTGCGCCTGGGCGACAGGCGGCGGGTTCGTGGTCGTGATGGGTGCGGGGGTCGGTGGGGTTCGCGCCGCGCGGGGCGGGGTCAGCCGGTGGCCGGCGCGGCACCGTTGGCGACGGCCGGGTCCGCGTAGCTGGGATCGACCAGCGCCTTGATCTGATCCGCTGGCATCGGCCGACCCAGAAGAAAGCCCTGATTCTGGTCACAATGCAACGTTTTCAACAGCTTGCTCTGACGGGTGGTTTCAACGCCCTCAACGGTCACCTGCATGTCCATCTGGTGGCCGAGAACGATGATGGTTTCGATAATTTTCCGGTAGCGGTCGCTGTCAAACTCGTAGCCCTCGAGAAACACCCGGTCGACTTTGAGCTTGTCGAATTTGTAGCGCCAGAGATAGCCGAGGCTGGAATAGCCGGTGCCGAAATCGTCCATCGCCAGCGAGACACCCATGGACTTGAGGCCCGAGAGTTGTTCGGCGACACGCTCTTCATCTTCGAGCAGCAGGCTTTCGGTCACCTCAAGCTCGAGCCTGCTGGCGGGAAAATCCAGTTCGTCCAGCAAGGCGATCAATTTATCGACCAGCGTGCCGTTTTCAAACTGGGCGGGCGACAGATTGACCGCGACGTAAAGGTGGTCCGGCCAGGTTTTGGCCGCGGTGACGGCCATGCGCAGCACCAAGTCGCCAATGTCGTTTATCATCCGCGATTCCTCGGCCACAGGGATGAATTCGGTGGGCGGGATCGCTTCGCCGTCATCGAAGTTGAGGCGCAACAGCGCCTCGAACCCGGCCAGATCGCCGCTTTGGCAGTGGTGCAGCGGCTGGTAGTGTAACTCAAAACCACCGGCATCGAGCGCTTCGCGCAGCCGCGCCTCGATCCTGCGGCGGCGTTGGCGCGCGGTGTCGAGACCCTCGAAGTAGCGGATGGCGAGATTCCGCCCGCTGTGTTTGGCGTGGTAAAGTGCCAGGTCAGCGGCGTGCAGCGCCTCGTCCATCGACTGGCCGGGGGGCGACAAGTGGGTGCCGATGCTAACGCTTCCGGTCAGGGTCTTGCCCTTGTAGGAGAACGGCGTGCTGGCGGCGTTGAGGATGCGGCGCGAGACGCTGTCCATCTGCTGATCGGAGGCGGCGGGCATTATCGCCACAAACTCGTCGCCGCCGATGCGCCCCACCAGGTCAGTGCCGCGCAGGTTGTTGGACAGGATTGCCGAGATATGGCGCAGAAAATTGTCACCGAATTCATGCCCGTTTTCGTCGTTGATGGCCTTGAATTTATCCAGATCCACGAACAGAACGCCCACGTCTCGCCGTTTGCGCCGGTCGCTTTCAAAAAGCGGCCCGGCCTCGGCAGTCAGGGTTCGCCGGTTCAGAACGCCGGTCAGCACGTCAAAGCGCGACAGAATATCCACCTCTTGCTCGCGGGTGCGGACCTGGGCCGTGCGCGCCAGAAAGCCGATCGAGGGCGCAATGTAGATGACGGCGCACAGCAAAGGCAGCGCGACGGCCAGCCAATCGAATGCGGCGTGAAACAAGGTAAAACTGGAGGTTTCGTCGATATAGACCTCGAGCACCGCGAACGGAATTCCGTCGGCATCGAGCGCCTGAACATAGGCCTCGACATAGACATCGGGGCGGTTGGGTTTCTGGGTGCCATCGTTGATGCTGATGTTGCTGATGCCGGTCTCGAAAACGTTTGTCGCTTTGGGGTTGGGCTTGTCGCCGTATTCGGCCCCGAACCGGGCTTCGTCCGAGACGATGATCTTGCGGCCATCGGAATCGAATAGCTTGAACAGGAAGACCTCGCCCAACTGCACGGTCGATTCGATCAGGTCGAGTTGGTCTTCGGTCGGGATACCGGTGGTAACCAGGGTCTGAAGTTCGGGCATTTGGGTGTTGAAAAACTGCAACCAGCGCTTGGCCTTTTGTTCGCCGCCGCGCTTGATTGCATCCTCGAGCGTGGAATCCAGAAGCGTGTGCACGCCAGCGAAGATCACCAGCGCGAGCCCGATCGCCGCCCCGATGCCACCGAAAAGTTTTATCCGCGACCGTGTGGTTTTGCGAAGCCTGCTGTCGGTTATGTTCATCGCACCATTCTCGAGAATTGGGTGCGGGAACAGAAAGCCGAACGGATGAAATAAGCGCGAATATTCAGTCAAGTTCGGCCAATCCTAAATACTTTCCCCTGCGGTTTGACCCTGGTCATTGCACACGACCGCGACGCCGGGCGGCGCGACATATCGGTTCGTCATACACACGCGCGATGCTTCAATGATCGATTTGATCAGGGTTCCGCGCGGCCCTTAATGGCCCGGAAAGTTCCGCCGCAGCCCGGATCCGGCGCATTGAAAAGCACCCTGCACCGCCTCGTGTTGGGTCCGGATATGGTGAGGACCATCTCAAAGCAGTCGACACTCATAGTGATCAATTTTATGGATTAGGTTTCCCAAATTGGTCTGATTGACTGCAATTTTCAGCACCGATAGATAACGCGATGGCCAGTGGGCTTCAGCGAGAGGGGTTACGATGAAGACAGCACTAATAGCGGGTGGCACGTCGGGGATCGGTCGATCGATCGCACATGCGCTGCTGGAAAAAAACTTTGAAGTAATTCTGGTCGGACAAAACCCGGAAAAAGGCGCAGCTGCCAAAGCGGCTCTTGACGCCGGACGCGCTGGGAGCACCAAGTTTATCAGACTCGATTTGAGCGACATAAAGGCAGTGCGAAACTTTGCCATTGAGTTTGCCGAGACCCATAAAAAATTGGATCTACTTGCGAACGTCGCGGGCGTCATGGTGGCCGATCGGCAGCTTACAATGGAAGGATTTGAAAGGACGTTTGCGGTTGGTTACCTGAGCGCTTTTGAGCTGTCGACAAAATTGGCGCCGCTGCTCGAAGCAGCGCCAAACGGACGGATTGCCAACGTTGCTGGCGTCGAGTCTTTCATATTCAAGGCGAAGCTTGATTTTGACGACCTGACATTTTCCGAAGGCTACAGCAGTTTCAAAACGGCCATCACGACCGTTCATGCCAAGACGGTTCTGACCCAAATTCTTGCCGAGAAATATGTATCGGCAAATATTGACGTCAACTCGTTTCACCCGGGCGCGGTTCGATCTGACCTGATGAGGAATATGCCCTGGCTGACCCGGCAACTGTTCAAAATTCCGTCGCTGTTTATGACCAAAAGCAGTAAGACCGGAATTCGGGTGTCCTCTGATCCTGATCTGCAGGGCACGACTGGAAAATACATCACCGACAAAAAGATGATTGATCTGAAATTTGAAAAAACCTACCGAGATCGGCTCTGGCATGAAACCGAGCACATGCTTGCGGGTATCTGATGGCAAAAGCGCGTGCTACTTATTTAGAACCCAGCAAGGGACTTTTACCACCGAGCGGAATGCCTGACTCACGTTGGGGATTCCCAAGCGGTCCGATCTCTGACTCAATGTGGTGAACCAATGAGGTTCGCCATGGCAGCGCCTATCGACTTACGGAACGATTTTGACAGCGTCTCACTGCGGCG
>JAKZRT010000128.1:0-15010 GCA_047518005.1 Brevirhabdus sp. | reverse complement strand
CGACGCGACCGACCGGCGCCCTGTGGACAAGTGGACAGCCGCTCCGCGACCGACCACTTCCCCACAGGGCCAGAAACCGCAACAGAAGCGGTCAACTCATATGGTACATAAACCGGTCAACTCAGAATGTTCTCGACAGGGTCCGCGCTTCGTGGGAACTTTTTCGTTCGCGTCAACCAGCGCGACCAGATCAGCAATATCCCAATGACGATCCGTCAAACCTGCTTCCATTGCGGGTGTAACTTTCAGCGTCTGGTGAACCCGAACGAAGTTGTAATACATGAAGTGCAGCGCAACAGCGTAGGCGTGGTTTTCAACCTTCTTTGAGAAGGCGTTTGTCAGGCGGGTGAACCGGCGCATGTGCATCCGCATGGTCAGGTTTTGCCGTTCAACGTGCGAAGTTGAAATCTTCATTTGATCGGTGAGCCCGTGATTGTGTGTTTCTTTGCGCCGGTACAAGTGGCGGGAGAGTATTTCCTTTCATGCCCCCTTTGACCAGTAGGCGCGCCGTAAAGTTTGACAAGCTGGGCATAGTCCACGTCGCGACCAAATGTTTTCCGTACGCCTTCCAAATAGGCCCGGTGGCCGTCTGTAGTTAGCTGCACCCGGTTGGAAAGGCGACCGCGAAGATCGTCCAGAAACTCCATCGCATATTCACTGTCGCGGCCACCAACCATGTAGGTGATTATCAGCTTCGTGTCGCTGTCGAGTGCAGTCCAGGTCCAAGTGTCGCCTGCAAACTTAGGCGCAGCCGACGCAACTGCCACGTTTTTTTCCTTGGCGTAGGTGAACGACCAGATTTCGTCACACTGAACTGCCGAAGCCTTGACGCCTCGAACATGCTCATTGTGATACCCCGCACAAGCCCTGCCTGCGTCGATAAGCAGTTTGTTGACGGTGTTCTTGGACACGTCTGCGATCCGCGCGGTTGCACGAATGCTGTTACCTTCAACAAGCAGGCGGATGATCAGGGTGCGAGTTTTGGTGTCCAATTTTCTCATAAACTCAATGTAAGTGATCGAATGTTAAAAGTCAAGCATAACGGTCAGTTTAACAAAAACGTTAAAGCGGTAATTGACGGATTCCAAACCATCGTGTAAAAGCGTGAAAAACAGGAGAGCAGTAGCTGACATGACATCCCCCGGCGACTTCATCCGCGAGAAGATGGAGGCAAAAATCTGGACGCAGAGCGACCTTGCCTATGCGTTGGATACAAAACCCGCAGCGATCAATCAAATCCTTAGCAATAAACGAGCAATCAGCCTCAACATGGCAAAGGCACTAGGTGCGGCACTCGACTGTGACCCAGCGGTTATTGCGGCAACGCAAACGGAATGGGATTTGGGACGCACAGGCGATCCAGACCCAAGCGTAGCCGCACGATCAAAAATTCTGTCTCAATACCCGCTACGCGAAATGGCAAAGCGTGGGTGGGTAGACCCGGCGCATGGTGTTGGCACGTTGGAAGAGCAGGTATGCAGGTTCTTTGGCGTCGAGGAATTGGGTGAGATTCCGCACTTGAGCCATTTAGCAAGAAAAACAAGATACGATCATATTCCACCCGAGCAACTTGCATGGCTTTTTCGCGTAAAAGCAATCGCGTCGGAGATGGCGACGCAACAGTACGAAAGGGCAAAACTGGTAGAGATTATTGATAGCCTCTCTACTCTTCGATCAAAGCCGGACGGTATCCGGCAAGTGCCGAGATTACTGGAATACGCCGGAGTTAGGTTCGTGGTCGTCGAGGCGCTGCCCAAGAGCGCAATTGACGGAGTTTGTTTCTGGTTGGATAAATCGAAACCGGTTATTGGAATGTCGATGCGTTACGACCGGATCGACAATTTCTGGTTTGTTCTGCGCCACGAGTGTGCCCATGTGCTGCATGGTCACGGCAAATCGTCGGCCATTGTGGACTGCGACCTCGGCGCGAACGACTTGACTTCAAGCGTCAGTGACGAAGATCGCATTGCGAACCAAGAAGCCGCCGACTTTTGCGTTCCAGAAAAAAAGATGAACTCATTCTATCTCCGGAAAAATCCATATTTTTCGGAGCGAGATGTTTTGGCGTTTTCTGTGCGGATGGAGGTGCATCCGGGACTGGTTGTTGGGCAGCTTCAAAGGCGCATGGATCGATACGATTTTCTCCGCAAGCACTTGGTGAAAGTGCGTGAAGTCTTGGCCAATTCAATGATGATGGATGGATGGGGTGATCTTGTCCCGACTGGAAGATAGAGGACACAGAATGGCAAACTACAAAGAGCAACTTCGCAGGATCTGGAAGCGATACAGGAAAGAGGGTTCGACCGTTCCGGTCGATCTGAAAACTGTGGCGGCTTGGGCAATCGGAAAAGGCCTCTGGGCGCCAAGGCCAGTCGATCTCAGCACTAGCCTGGCAAACGATCTTGCCCAGACCCTTCGCGAAGAGAAGCGGGTTGATAAGGCTGGCAGGGAATTTCGCGCAAACATCCCGGTAAGGCAAAAAGCCAAGACCGGCGAAACGCTATGGGAGTGGGCGGATATTGATGACGCGCCGCGCGTCCATGTCGTGAAGAGCGTTCAGCAAGAGAGGCGGTCTATTGCAAGCGATTGCTATGCCCTCGTTATGAAGGTGGACCACTACAATGCGGCTCACATCGACGAAGAGCCGATTCAGATTGTGATGGACTTCGAAGAGGATGTTGAGGAAATGAAGATTGCAAGCGGACTGTCCGAGGACGACGAGGCAGCCTAATTGCCCTTTTTCCATCTCGCGGAAGCAGCCAAACGCGCAATCTCACTGCGTTCCGCAGCCGACAGCTTTTCGGCTCTGGCCTTCCCACCCTTCAACCCACCTTTTCGCTGGCCCTCCGCCTTCGTAGGCACAGAGTCCTCGGTCGCACCCGTCGCGATGTCCACAATGGACTTCGCAAGCTGGTTGGCGTCCCTGGGTCTCTTGGGCTTGTCTTTCATAGTTCCAATATGGGGCCTTCGCGCGAGGGGTGCAAATAGAACATGAGTAGTGTCTCAATTCAAAGTGACCCACTACCGCGGGTTGCATTGGAACAAAAAGTGATCAAATCTATAACGCCAGGAGCCCGCACCCATGTCAGAATCCAATCTTGCCGCGCCCACAGGTGACATCCGCGCCCGCCTGAAATTGGAAGGCGGCAAGGCGTTTGTCTTGCACAGCGACTTTACCCCGGCCGGCGATCAGCCCACGGCAATAGCCGAGCTGGCCCAGGGCATCGCGCAGGGCGAGCGTAATCAGGTGCTGCTTGGCGCGACCGGCACCGGCAAGACCTACACCATGGCCAAAGTGATCGAGCAAACGCAGCGTCCGGCGATCGTGCTGGCCCCCAACAAGACCCTCGCCGCCCAGCTTTACGGTGAATTCAAGGGCTTTTTCCCAGAAAACGCGGTCGAGTATTTCGTCAGTTTCTATGATTATTACCAGCCCGAGGCCTATGTGGCGCGGTCCGACACGTACATCGAAAAAGAAAGCCAGATCAACGAACAGATCGACCGGATGCGCCATTCCGCCACCCGCGCACTGCTCGAACGCGACGACGTGATCATCGTGGCCTCGGTCAGCTGTATCTATGGCATCGGCAGCGTCGAGACCTACGGCGCGATGATCCAGGACCTGATCACCGGCAAAACCTACGACCAGCGCAAGGTCATGGCCGATCTGGTGGCCCAGCAGTACCGGCGTAATGACGCGGCGTTTTCGCGGGGCAACTTTAGGGTGCGCGGCGACAGTCTGGAGATTTTCCCCGCGCATCTGGAAGACCGCGCCTGGAGGCTGTCGTTTTTCGGCGACGATCTGGAAAGCATCACCGAATTTGACCCGCTTACGGGCGAAAAAACCGACACGTTCGACCGCATCCGGGTCTATGCCAACTCGCATTACGTGACCCCCAAACCGACCATGCGCCAGGCCATCGTCGGTATCAAGAAAGAGCTGAAGACCAGGCTTGATCATCTGGTGGGTGAGGGCAAACTGCTGGAAGCGCAGCGCCTCGAACAGCGCTGCAATTTCGATCTGGAAATGCTCGAGGCGACCGGCGTCTGCAACGGCATCGAAAACTATTCGCGTTACCTCACGGGCCGCGCACCGGGCGAACCCCCCCCCACGCTTTTTGAATTCATCCCCGACCATGCCCTTGTTTTCGCTGACGAATGTCACGTCAGCGTGCCCCAGATCAGCGGCATGTACAAAGGCGATTATCGCCGCAAGTTCACGCTGGCCGAGCACGGGTTCCGACTGCCGTCGTGCATGGACAACCGCCCCCTGAAGTTCGAGGAATGGGACGCGATGCGCCCGCAATCGGTGTTTGTCTCGGCCACGCCGGCGGCCTGGGAGATCGAGCAGGCGGGCGGGGTTTTCACCGAACAGGTGATCCGGCCGACCGGGTTATTGGACCCGCAGGTCGAGATTAGGCCCGTAAGCATGCAGGTCGATGATCTGCTGGACGAGGTGCGACGGGTGGCGGCGGATGGCTTTCGCGTGCTGGTCACCACGCTGACCAAGCGCATGGCCGAGGACCTGACCGAGTACCTGCACGAACAGGGCATCCGGGTGCGCTATATGCATTCCGACATCGACACGCTGGAACGCATCGAGATCCTGCGCGACCTGCGGCTCGGTGCCTTCGACGTGCTGGTGGGCATCAACCTGCTGCGCGAGGGGCTGGATATTCCCGAATGCGGGCTGGTGGCGATTTTGGACGCCGACAAGGAGGGGTTCTTGCGAAGCGAAACCTCGCTGATCCAGACCATCGGTCGGGCGGCGCGCAACGTCGAGGGCCGGGTGATCATGTACGCCGACCGGATCACCGGCAGCATGGAACGCGCAATCGGCGAAACCGACCGGCGGCGCGCCAAACAGGCGGCCTATAATGCGGCGCACGGGATCACGCCCGAGACGATCAAGAAAAACGTCTCGGACGTGCTGAGCGGGCTCTACAAGGGCGACGTTGACATGGCGCGGGTGACGGCGCGCATCGAAAAACCGCTGGTCGGGGCGAATCTGGCGGCGCATCTGGAGGGGCTGCGCACCGACATGCGCAAGGCCGCCGAGAACCTGGAGTTTGAGGAGGCCGCGCGGTTGAGGGACGAGGTCAAACGGCTGGAGGCGGTGGACCTGGCAGTGGCCGACGACCCGCTGGCGCGACAATATGAGGTGGAGAAGGCAAGCGAGGTGGCGGTGAAGGGGCCGGGGCGGAGCACGGCGGGGAGGGCTGGGCAGAGGGGTGGGAGATTTGGGCGGCGGGGGCGCGGGAATAATTGAACTAGGTCAATGCCGACCCATTTCGGACCGCCGAATTCATTCAAAATAATTTGGTTATTGACAACTCCGCTTGCGAGGGACGCGGGTCAAGGTTACCTATCGCCAATACAATTCTTTCTCCGTCCAATCTCCACTCCAGTTCTGAATTGAAGCTGTTTCCGAAGTCGTCGTTGTAACTAATTAGGGTGCATTTCTCATCCATTAAGACCAAGAATGGGTCCCCATCGCCCGCGCCGGTCGAGAGGGTAAATTTGAAAATTCCAGTCTCTGGCAACACAAAGGGCAGGTAGCTTGTGACTCTTGTAATGGAGTGGATTTGCGAAAATGGTACCGCGTTGATTTGCTCAAACTGGCTTTCATTCACTTCTGTCTGACAAGCATCAGTGTCGGTTTCAATATCGGCCAAAGACAGCACTTGTACGCTGATGGCATCGTTAGCGCCAACGCGTGGCCCATCGACCGTTCTCGTGCTCACCGGTTCGATCACTTCGAGTACATCGCGCCCGAAGTCTGTCATCGAGGCTGCCTCAAATCTGCCCTGCTCAAATGCTACAAGGGAAAGTCCCCGAAGAAACGTCATCTGATCCGTGAACCAATCTTCGCGCCCAAATCGAAAAAAATATCCTTCGTATTCTTCGTCGCGAAGTGCTGCAAGCGGGCCAGTCGCGCCACGAATCCTGGTTCGCTCTGCAAATGTGGCAACGCGTTCTACTCTTATTGCACTTACAATCACGTCCACTACTTCCTTTCTTTGCTTGTGATTAATATTCATAAACCAATTGCCACCGTTTTCGTATCGCTTGAGCGCGACGTCAGTGACGATTTTGCTCGCAAGATCAGAGTCCCTGCCTTGAAACTCGTTGCCTATTGAGTCCCCAGGATATAGCTCAGCCAATCCTTGCGGCCTGTTGAACGCAAGTAACGCCAATCGCACCACATCTTTAGTAGGGATTATTAGTGCCGTAATTACGAATAACCCAAAGACTACGAGCGCGTTCGATTTAGCAGTCGCGATGAACGTAACAATTATACCAACCGCAGATATTTTTAAGAATAATTCGACTGACCGTAAGAAAAACCAGTCGCTCCCAAGACCAGATATCATGTGCACAAGCGAGGAGATAAAAAGAAATACTATGGCGAACAGTCCAGCAATAAGAAAAATCAGTAATCCAGTTTTTGGGATGTCGACCTGGAGAATCGCAGCGTTAGCCGCGCTCCAGATCCTGTCCTGGTCCGGCGGTTGTTCGTCAGGTGGATCATTGTTTTCATTTTCAATTTCGTCGTTCATTGCGACACGTACTTCAATCCAATTAGGTGCAAAATTGTATTTATCTATCGAAATATACGCGATTCGCAGTGAAAAAACAACTATTTGTGCCTGCAAGCGTAGGGTGGGCGGCCGTACCATCCGCACCGAGCTCGGGTGGGAAGCGAACGCAGGGTGGGCGTTTTCGCGCTGGCGCGGGTTCACCCGCCATCCCCCCAAACCTCCCACCGGTGAGCACAACTGGGTTAGCCAGTTCTACCAACGCTCTGTCAGTCCAACCGACCCCAATGGTGGGAGGGCAACCGCAGGCTGCGCTTCAGCGCGCGTTCCCGCCCGGCCATCCCAATGAGACCTCTCAACATGAGTAATGCGTAATAACAAAGGCCTAACCCCACTTCTCACTGTGAGAGCACTCGTGGGGAAGGCGGTCGCGATGTTCCGCTGCCGCGCCAAATGCGGGCATGATCCGTGCCGGTTTTGCTGCCGTTTTCCCATGATTCAGTTTTTTTTCGACCTCGACCGGGAACTGGATTAGAAGTCGTCGCTGAAGCATCTGACCAGCGGGGCGCGCACGTGCAACTTGATCCATCGCAGAGCAAGCCTGGCGGGGCTCTCTTTGCCCTGATCTTTCTCGTCCTCGCGGCCTTTCTGCTCACCCAGCTTCCCACCCAGACCAAATTCTCAGGCTCCGGTCAGCTTTTTGCCCAGCCGCGGTTCTGGCCCGGGGTGGGCGTCGTCGGCATGGTCGGGTTCGGGGCGGTCCATTTGGCCGGGGTCTGGCGAACCCGGACCGGCGGGGCCCCGGGCGAGGCCGTGGTCTGGCTCAGGGCATTCGAGTTTTTCGTCTGGTTCATGGTTTACGTGACGGCGGTGCCGGTGGTCGGCTATCTGGCGGCGACGCTGCTGTTCACCACCCTGCTGGCGCTGCGCATGGGGTATCGGCGCCGGACCCAACTTGGGCTGGCGGCGCTTTTGGGGCTGGCCATCGTCTTGACCTTCAAAACCGCGCTGGCGGTCAAAATTCCCGGTGGGGCGGTCTATGAATATCTGCCCAATGATCTGCGCGCCTTCATGATCCTGAATTTCTGACATGGAGCTGATGCTTGCCTCGCTGACCATCCTCGCGCGCTGGGACGTGGCCGCGGCGCTGCTTGTCGGGTCGGTGGGCGGCGTGATCATCGGCGCGATCCCGGGGGTCGGGCCGGCGGTGGCGATTGCCATCCTTCTGCCCGCCACCTTCGCGCTCGACCCGATCGTCGGGCTGACCGCACTTCTGGGCATCTACGGATCGTCGATGTACGGCGGCGCCATTCCGGCGATCCTGATCAACACGCCGGGCACCGCGGTCAACGCGCTCACCACCTATGAAGGCACGCCGATGACCAAGCGCGGCGAGGGCCGGCGGGCCCTGAGCCTGGCCTATTCGGCGTCGTTTTTCGGCGGCATATTCTCGGTCATCGCCCTGATCGTTCTGTCGCCGGTGCTGGCCCGCGTCGCCCCGATGTTCGGCAGCCGCGAGATATTTCTGGCCGCACTGTTGGGCATGGTCCTGGTGGTTCTGGCGCACCGGGGCCGCGTCATGGCGGCAGGCATGATGGCCTCGTTCGGGATATTTCTGAACACGGTCGGGCTGGAACCGATCCAGTATTCGCAGCGCTACACCTTCGGTCAAAGCTGGCTGTCGGGCGGTATCAACCTGATTGTGGTGATCCTGGGTCTGTTCGCGCTCAGCCAGGCGTTCGTGCTATTGACCGACCCCGACAAGCGCGACAAGGCCGAGGCGATCAGGGGCGGATTATTCGCCGGGTTCAAGGAACTGGCGGCCTACAAACGGGTCGCCACGGTGTCGGCCAGCTTTGGCGTCTTGATGGGCATGATCCCTGGGGTCGGCGAATTTACGGCGCAGTTTCTGAGCTATTCCTACGCCCAGAAAACCTCGAAAACCCCCGAGATGTTCGGCAATGGCTCGCCCGAAGGTCTGGTGGCTTCCGAGACGTCGAACAACGCGGTCCCGGCGGCGGCAATGGTGCCGCTTTTGGCGCTGGGTATCCCCGGCGAAGCGCTGACCGCGATGATGCTGAGCGTGTTTTACGTCCACAACGTCGTGCCCGGCCCGCAACTTTTTCAAAACAGCATGGACTTTGTTGTCGCGCTTTATCTGGCGCTGCTGATCCTGAATGTGCTGGTCATCATATTCCTGCTGTTCTCGACCAACGTCCTTTTGAAAGTAATCGAAATTCCAAGCCGTTTTCTGGGCATCGCGGTGCTGACGCTCAGCTTCGTCGGTGTGTATTCGTTGCGCAACAGCGTGATCGATTGCGCCATCGCCGGGGCTTTCGGCATATTCGGATTCATTCTGAAACGCCTGGACCTGCCGATCGTGCCGATCATTCTGGGTATGGTGCTGGGCGGCATCATGGAGTCCAAGCTGCGCACCTCGATGATGCGGGTCAAGACGCCGCTGGATTTCATCGACCGGCCCATAGCCTTTATCTTGTTTCTCATCATCCTGGCCGTCGTCGGCAGCCATTTCTGGAGCATGTGGCGCGCCCGGACCGCGAAAAACTTCGGCAGGGATTAAGCCGGACCTGGCACATTGTCATCGAGTCCGATCCACCGGCGGTCGTTGTTACCTGGGAATAAAATACCGGAACGGCGCGTGCGACTTCTGTCTGGAAAGACATTCCCCGATCAGCTAACCTTGCGCAATGCCAAGCCGGCTTGGGATTTTTGGCTGGAAGGAATTGACATGACGACCTGCGGCGATTGTCCGATATCGCGGGTGCGGCCGACGCGAAAGTGAGCGTCGACCGTCAAAGTGGTCTTGGTCGCGTTTGGCCCTTTGGTTGGGCCGTGGCCATTGTGATCTGCGTTGGCTGTGCCATCTCGGTCGGTGCATATCTTCTGGCCACGGAACTGGAAGAACGCGACCATCAGGATAAATTCGGTCAGGCATCGGAATCCGTCTTCGACCAGATCGAAAATCGGATTGACCGAACCATTTCGGTCTTGCGGTTCATCGCCGGTTTTTACGCCGGTTCGCGCGAAGTTGAACGCGATGAATTTCGTGTCTTTGTTGCCGCGCTTGGCGAACAGCATGCAGTCCAGGCGCTGGAATGGATACCGCGTGTGCCGGACGCGCAACGCGCGGTATTCGAAGCAGCGGCCAGGGCGGACGGGTTCGCGGGCTTTGCTTTCACTGAACGGCGGTGGCAAGGAAATATGGTCAAAGCAGAGAAGCGCGCCGAGTATTTCCCGGTTTTTTTCGTCGAGCCGCATGTCGGCAACGAAGCTGCTTTTGGCTTTGACCTTGGGTCGAGCCCGGCCCGGCTGATGGCCCTGAACCAGGCGCGCGACAGCGGCGAAATGGTCGCGACGTCGCGCATTACCCTGGTTCAGGAAACCGGCGACCAATTCGGATTTTTGGTGTTCATTCCGATTTACCTGAACGGAGCACCGACCGGCAGCGTTGCCGAGCGTCGTGAAAATTTCACCGGCCTGGGCCTGGGCGTGTTCCGAATCGGCGATCTGGCCGATGCGGCCGCGGCTAAATTCTCTAATTCGCCGATCCCGGTAGATATTGAAATATTTGACTTGTCAGCGCCTGTCGAAACCAGCCGCCTTTATCCCAAATCTGCAGCGTCAGTTGGCGAGGACCAGGGTTCGAGCAACTTTCTTGGCACTCGCAAGCTGACTGTGGGGGGACGCGAATGGTCAGTTGTTACAGTGCCCACGGCAGCATTTCTTGCCGAGAGCCGATCCGCTTGGTGGCCCTATACCGTGCTTTTGGCCGGACTTCTTTTCACCGGTCTGACGGCGCAATATTTAAGACTGGTGGCCGGTCGCACCCGCGAGATCCAAAGCCTTGTCGAGGAACGAACCGCCAAACTGACCCGGGCGAACGACGAGCTGGAAGTCATCAACGACGAGCTCGACAGCTTCGCCCATTCGATTTCGCACGATCTTCGCGCGCCGCTGCGCAGCTTGAACGGATTCAGTCAGGCTTTGGTCGAGGACTACGGAAAAAAACTCGATGGTGAAGCCAAGGATTTTCTTGGCCGTATTGGCAGGGCTAGCCAACGTATGGGGCGGATGATCGACGACATTCTGACGCTGTCGCGGGCCACAAGAGAGGAGATTCAATCCCGGCAAGTCGACCTTTCTGATCTGGCCCAGGAAATCCTCGACGAAATGGCCAGCAATGAGCCGCTGCGCGATGTCACGACCGTTGTCGCGCCGGATATCGCGGTTCAGGGTGACCCAAGATTGCTTCGGATAGTGCTGACAAACCTATTGGGCAATGCCTGGAAGTTCACAGCAGGAAAAAAACACGGCGTAACGATCGAGTTTGGTGTAATGTCGCAAGATCAAGAAAGAATATATTTTGTTCGTGACAATGGCGCAGGCTTTGACATGGCGTATTCGGACAAACTTTTTGGCATTTTTCAGCGCCTGCATACTGCAACCGAGTTCGAAGGGAACGGCGTCGGGCTGGCGACCGTTGCCCGGCTGGTCCGCCGTCACGGCGGGCGCGCCTGGGCCGAAGGAGAAGTGAACGCTGGCGCCAGTGTTTACTTCACTCTTGAAAGCTAGCGGTTCCACGGAGGGCTGACCATGCGAGCGAAAAGAATATTGTTGATCGAGGACGACCCCGACGACGAAACCCTGATCATGCGAGAATTGGCCAGAAATAATGTCGCCAACGAAATTGCCGTGGCCCGGGACGGGGTCGAGGCGCTGGACTATCTCTTTTGCTCGGGTCCCTACGCGGACCGCGATCCGAACGAAATGCCGACTTTGATAATACTGGATCTGAAGCTTCCCAAGATCGACGGTCTGGAGGTTTTGCGCCGGATACGGTCTGACCAACGGACCCGGATCCTGCCGGTGGTCGTGGTGACCTCGTCTGACGAGCAACGCGATATCGCCGAGTCCTACAACCGGGGCGCCAACAGCTATGTCCGCAAGCCGGTGAGTTTCGATAAATTCAGGGAAGCGATCCGGCAGTTGCATTTATATTGGTTGCTGATCAACGAACCGCCGCCAAGACCGGGCGTCGGCGATGGCTAATCCTCTTCAAGTTCTGGTCGTCGAAGATTCGGAGGACGATACGGCACTTTTGCTGCGCGAACTTCAACATACCGGATTCGACGTTTTTCACAGGCGAGTGGATGATGCCGACGGCCTGCGCGATGCGCTGGGCAGTCACCAATGGGACATTGTCCTTTGTGACCACATCATGCCGCATTTATCTTCGTTTGAGGCGCTCGATATTATCAGGGACAAACACCCTGACCTGCCGTTCATCGTAATCTCGGGCAAAGTTGGCGAGGAAGTCGCTGTCAAGGTGATGAAATCTGGCGCAGACGATTTCTTGCTGAAAAAAAGCCTGGCGCGTCTTGCCCCGGCGATCGAGCGCGAATTGAAGGACGCCGATTTGCGGCAGCAGCGCGAAGCGTCGAAAATCTCACAGCATCAGAGCGAAGAACTGTTTTCGCGGATTTTTCACGTCAGTCCCGGGCTGTTTTCTATCTCGGATACCGCGGACGGCGTACTTTATGACGTGAACAGAACTTGGGTGGAGACCACCGGCTTCAGCCACGCAGAAGCGATGGCCCATTCGGCCGTCGAGCTGGGTGTCTGGGTCGATGCAAACCTTCGCAAAAAATATGTCAGGCGCCTTAAGAAGGACGGCTCGGTTCGTGATTTCGAGGCCAAATATCGAACCAAAGATGGCACCGTGCTGGATATGCTGGTGGATGGCGAATACGTGGAGATTGGCGGCGAACCCCGCCTGCTGATTGTGTCCCACGACGTGACCGGTCGCAAGATTGCCGAAGAGCAGCTTCGCCAAGCGCAAAAGATGGAGGCCGTTAGTCGGCTTTCGGGCGGTATCGCCCATGATTTCAACAATCTTCTTGCCGTGGTCCTGGGCAACCTCGAATTGCTGCGGGACGGTATTCGGTCAAATGAACAACTGCAATTAATCGAAGCTGGCATTGCAGCGACGCAACGCGGCGCGGATCTTACCCGCAGCATGCTGAGTTTCGCGCGCCGCGCCCGGCTTGAGCCGATGGTATTCGATCTTAACAATGTTGTTTCTGACACCAAGAACTGGATCGGGCGCACCCTGCCCGCCAATATCGAGGTCAAGACGTCGCTTTGGCCCGAGCTTTGGAAGGTCAAGGCGGATGTCAGTTCAACTGAAAGCGCGTTGTTGAACCTTTTCCTGAATGCCCGCGACGCGATGCCAGACGGTGGCAAGCTGGTCATCGAAACCGGGAACGTCCGCATTGACGAAAATTCGGGCCTCGACACGAAAGTGGAAATCGATCCCGGCAACTATGTGATGCTGGCTTTTGCTGACAACGGTCAGGGCATCGAGGCCGATGTGCTGGGGAAAATCTTTGAGCCGTTCTTCACGACCAAACCGCCTGGGTCGGGTTCGGGTCTGGGCCTGTCGATGATCGAGGGCTTCATGAAACAATCCGGGGGCGCGGTGCGGGTCCATTCGGAATTGGGCTCGGGGACCACTTTCAAATTATTCTTTCGGGCGCTGACAGACAGCGGGTCCGACCAAAAGTTGTCCGCCAAGTCGGCTTCCACCCGCAAAGCGTCGAAGCGGCGGATCCTGGTTGCCGAGGATCAGCCGGATGTGCGCAAATTGCTCGAATTGATGTTGGGCAAAGCAGGTTTCGAAGTTTCGACCGCGCGAACAGGGGACGAAGCGAAAGAGATGTTTATCGCTGATCCTTCCTTCGATCTTTTACTCACCGATGTCGTGATGCCAGGCTCGTTGCAGGGCAACGACCTGGTTCGGGTGCTTCGGGAAATCAGGAATGATTTGCCGGTTGTGTTTGTGTCCGGCCACACCAGCGAAGCGACCGTTCAAAACAACGGGTCGCGCCCGCAGGACATAAGGCTGACAAAACCGGTGCTCCAATCCGACCTGCTTGGGGCCATTGACATGGCGCTTTCTGGCCAGCCGACCAAAACTTGATGTAATCGCCCTAAGTGCTCACAAAGAAAGCGCCTTGTTTGGGGTCTCGGATCGCCTTGCCAGGAGCCTCCGGTGGGAGCGTCGGATATTTTTTCCAAACCGAACAGTTGAACATTATATTCGTTTGTGGAAGATTTCGAAAGAATCTGTAGGAAAAATACCGCGATGCAGGTAAGTCGAAATTCAAAGACGCGCCAGTCGGCGATCATCAGGCATCTTCAGGGCAGCGGCCGTGTCTTGGTCGACGAGCTTGCCGATCTGCTGGACACGACGCCTCAGACCATCCGCAAAGATCTAAATACACTCGCTGACCAAAACCAGATCACACGGTTTCACGGTGGCGCAGCGTTGGTCGCGGGCACCGAATACACCAGCTTTTCGGTGCGCCAAGAAATAGCCCGTGACGAAAAGAATTCGATCGCGGCCGCGGTGGCCGCCAATATCCCAAACGGCACCACGGTGTTTGTCAATTCGGGCACAACAACCGCGGCGGCCGCGATCCGGCTGTCGCATCACGTGGGATTGCGGGTTGTGACGGATTCGGTCTTTTTGGCTAACGAAATAAGGGCGTTTCCTGGGGTCGAGGTTATGGTCCCAGGCGGCGTGGTGCGCAAGGCAGACGGCGCAATACTAGGCCAGGAAGCGGTCGATTTTATCCGGCAGTTCAGGGTCGACATAGCTTTGATCGGTGCCGCAGCGATTTCGCCCGAGGGGGCCTTGCTTGACTATGATCTGCGCGAGGCCTCGGTCGCGCGCGCGATCATCGAAAATTCACGCAATGTAATTCTTGCCGCCGACAGCACCAAGTTCGGTCGCGCCGCGCCGGTCTGTATTGGCACGCTCAGCCAAATTGATACGCTGGTAACCGACAAGGCGTGCCCGGATGAGTTGCGCGCCTTATGCGCGCGCGAAGGCCTGGACCTGGTCCTGGCCGGGTAAAACGCAATCCTTGACAAGTTCGTTCGTATCGTAAACTGTCCGAACCATACGAAATAGAAAACGCACCTACAAGCGGGACGTTTCGTTCGCCGGGAGGAACCTCGGATGCTGGCCCTTTTGCGTCCCATCGCGTGGATCAACACGCATATTCTGCGCGTCGGTCGGCAAATTGCGTGGATGGCTCTGGCCCTGATGGTGCTGGTCATTCTGGCCCAGGTTTTTTCCGTTACGTGCTGAACAATGCGCTTGCATGGCCGGACGAGGCGGCGCGATTTCTGATGCTTTGGATGACGGCGCTTATCGCGCCTTCGGCAATGCGCTGGGGCGGGTTTGTCTCGATAGACATGCTGCCGCGCGCCTTGCCGCGGGTGCCGTCGCTGACGCTGGGTCTGATCCTTTTGACATTATCGCTTGTGGTTTTGGTGACGGCGCTCGGCCACGGATACAATCACACATTTGGCTTTGGTGGCAGGTTCGACAGCGCGTCGCTTCGCCTGCCGCTGGATTGGGTCGGGTTCGAGACTGTGAAGGT
>JAKZRT010000127.1:0-4765 GCA_047518005.1 Brevirhabdus sp. | reverse complement strand
GATTGGCCCCCATGGTTCCCAGCCCGATCACGCCGATCTCTGCCATGATATCCCCTCTGGTTCTCGTCGCCGCTACCTTACTGATCGCCAAGCGATAGGAAAGGGGACCCCCCGCTTCATCGTTTCGGCAATGTCTTCGGGGGTGAATTCGCGCCTGCGCGAAGCCGGGACAGCGCCCCCTGACGCCTCTGGATCATGAAGGGTCTTGATCGAAACATCCGGGCAAATCGCAAAGGACCACGCCCGCCTTAGGGCCGAAATCTTGAAAAGATTTCAGTCGCCTTGCTTTTCAAGAAAGCGGTTCGCGGCGGAAAGGCGCTGCGTCACACCCCCAGACACCAGCGCAAAATCGCCTTTTGCACGTGCAGGCGGTTCTCGGCCTCGTCGAAGATCACCGAATTTGGGCCGTCCATCACCGCATTCGTGGCCTCTTCGTCGCGGTGCGCGGGCAGGCAGTGCATGAACAGCGCGTCGGGTTTGGCCACCGCCATCAGCGCTTCGTTGACCTGGTAGGGGCGCAGCTGGTTGTGGCGGCGTTCGCGCATAGTCTGGCTGTCGTGCATGGAAATCCAGGCATCCGTGACCACCAGATCTGCGTCTTTCGCCGCCTCGAGCGGGTCGCGGATGATGTCGACTTCCACGCCTTTTGACCGCGCCAGAGCAACAAATTCCGGCTCGGGGTCCAGCGTTTCGGGCCCGGTGAACACCATGTCGAACCCGAACTGCCCGGCGGCGTGCAGAAACGATGCGCAGACGTTGTTGCCGTCCCCCGACCAGACCACCTTTTTGCCTTTGATCGGGCCGCGATGTTCGCGGTACGTCATCACGTCGGCCATGATCTGGCAGGGGTGGCTGCGGTTGGTCAGCCCGTTGATCACCGGCACGGTCGCGTGTTCGGCCAGCTCCAGCAGCGTCGCTTCCTCGAAGGTGCGGATCACGATCGCATCGACATAGCGGCTGAGCACCCGGGCGGTGTCGGCGATGGTCTCGCCGTGGCCCAGTTGCATATCCGTCCCCGACAGAACCATGGTCTGGGCACCCATCTGGCGCGCCCCGACATCAAAGGACACCCGCGTCCGGGTCGAGGGCTTTTCGAAAATCAGCGCCACCATGTGGCCGCTCAGCGGGGTCGCGTCGTCCGGTGTGCCCTTGGGGCGACCGGCGCGCGCACCCTTCATCGAAAGCGCCTGATCGATGATGCCCGTCAGGGCCTTGGGCGCAGTTTTGTGGATGTCGAGAAAATCGGTCATTGGCCGGCTCCCGGTGACCGGCTTTCCAGCGCCCGCGCGGCCTGCCCGAGGCGGGCGATGGCCTGGGCAATCTCGTCGTCGCTCAGGGTCAGCGGCGGCAGGATGCGCAGAGTGTTTTCGGCCGCTGCGACCGTCAGAATCTGCGCCGCGTACCCGGCCTGAACCACGTCGCTGACCGGCGGCTTGCAGACCAGCCCCAACATCAGCCCGGCCCCGCGGACGCCCTCGAACACCGTCGGATATTCCGCCACCAGCCCCTCGAGACGCTGCCGGATGAGCCCGGCCTTGCGGGTCACCTCGTCCAGAAACCCCGGCGCGGTGATCAGCTCGACAACCTTCGCGCCCACAGCGCAGGCCAGCGGGTTGCCGCCATAGGTCGACCCATGGGTGCCCGCCACCATGCCCGCGGCGGCTTGTTCGGTGGCCAGCACCGCGCCCAGGGGAAAGCCGCCGCCGATGCCCTTGGCAACCATCATGATGTCGGGCGCGACGCCGGCCCATTCGTGGGCAAAAAGCCGACCGGTTCGGCCCATGCCGCATTGCACCTCGTCAAAGATCAACAGCGCCCCGGTGGCATCGCAAATCGCGCGCAGCTCGCGCAGATAAGCGTCCGGCGCAGGGCGAATGCCGCCTTCGCCCTGGATCGGTTCGATGATCACGGCGGCGGTGGCTGGCGTGATCGCGCCGTCCAGCGCGGCGCTCTCGCCAAACGGCAGGTGGGTGAACCCCGGCAGCAGCGGGCCAAAGCCCCGCGTCAGCTTGTCGCCGCCCGCCGCCGCGATGCCAGCGCTTGAACGCCCGTGAAACGCCCCCTCGAAGCCCACGATCTGAACCCGTTCGGGTGCGCCCTGGTCGAACCAGTACTTGCGCGCCATCTTGACGGCCAGCTCGCAGGTCTCGGTGCCCGAATTGGTGAAGAACACCGTGTCGGCAAAGGTATGTTCGACCAGCCGATCGGCCAGTTTCTGTTGTTGTTCAATGGTATACAAATTCGACACATGCCAGAGCTTGCGCGCCTGATCGGTCAGCGCCTCGACCAGATCGGGGTGCGCATGGCCCAGCGCGTTCACCGCGATGCCTGCGCCCATATCCAGAAACCGTTGCCCGTCGCCGGTGATCAGCCAGCTGCCTTCGCCGCGCTCGAAACTCAGCGGCGCGCGGGTGTAGGTGGGCAATATTGTCGGGATCATCGGACCGGTCCTTCAGAGCGAAGCCATGACGTGCCGGATCGGCGGATGGCTGTCAATGTTTTGGAGATATGCGCGGGTTCGACACAGCGCAGGGGATCAAGTGCCGGTCGCGGTCAGCGTCGGCGTCGCAGCGATTTATGCGCGGGTCTGATCATGGCCGCTGCCTAGGGTCAGTTTCGCCAGATGTCCAGCCAATTGCGCGGGCCTACCCCCTTTCCTTCCGCCGCGTTTACGCCTATCTCGTGCCCGCCGGGTAAAGCGCATGTCCCCAACATCCCGAACGGCCTAAGATGGCCGGGGCGAAGAAAAGGAACCACCATGTCCTGGACCGATGACCGCGTCGAGACCCTGAAACGCATGTGGGGCGAAGGCCAGTCGGCGAGCCAGATCGCCAAGGAACTGGGCGGTGTCACCCGCAATGCGGTGATCGGCAAGGTGCATCGGCTGGGGCTGTCGAACCGCACCGGCGGCGCGGCACCCAAACATGCCCCAAAGGCCGAGCCCAGGGCCAAGCCCAGCACCGCCGCCAAGCCCGAAGCCAGGGTCAGGGCCGAGGTCAAGCCAGCCGACAAACCGATCCTGCCGATGCGCAAGCCGATCATCACCGCAGGCCAGCCGCTGCCGCCCCAGCCCTCGGCCAACGAGATCAGCCCCGAGGCGCTGGCAAGCGTGCGCGAGATCGAGAAAAAATCCAAGAAGATCAGCTTGATGGATCTGACAGAACGGACCTGCAAATGGCCGGTCGGCGACCCGGCCACGGACGATTTCTGGTTCTGCGGCCTGCCTGTGCAACAGGGCAAACCCTACTGTGAAGCCCACGTCAGCGTCGCCTTCCAGCCGATGAGCTCGCGCCGGGATCGGCGGCGGTAAGACCGCCGCGACCTCACCCGTTCCTTGCCAAACATTCCCTCGCCGTTATTCATAAGCGGCAGAGGGACTTAGATTGCAATTAATTTCACTGATCAAAGACTGGCATTGGCTGCTGAGCCTGCCACTTGGAATTTTTCTGGTTCTCGGCTTTCTCACGCCCTACGGTCGGATTTACAAAAATGAAGGCGACCGCAAACGTTGGGTCGGCGATCTGATCCAGGACAGTTGGAAAAACCACTATCGCCGCTGGATGGAACGTATCCTTGATGCGCTCGACACGCGCCTTTCCGCCGACGAACTGGCCCGCGACTTGCCGCCCGCCCGCGTGGCGTTCAGCAGCGGTCTGATCGGCCTCACCATGCTGCTGGCCGTGGCCTATCCGGTTCTGTCCGTCACAATCCAATGGCTTTTCGGCAGCGCAATATCTTTCGGCGATCAGTTGATAATTGAGGTGGGCAGCGCAAAAACGCGAATTTTCGTGATTTTCTGGCTCGGCACCTCGGCACTTCCTTACCTTTTGTCAGCAAGGACAGAACATCGGCGGAGCTGGCCGATGTTTGTCACTGGCGCCGTTCTTTTGTCCGGCGGATTGCTTGGTGTGTCGCTGTTAGACGTTTCATCGGTTGTCCTATTCGCAGGCGTAGCCGTATTCGCAGGCGCAGTCGCAGTCGCAGTCGCAAGCGCAGCGGCAGTCGTATTCGCAGTCACAGTCGCAGGCGCAGTCGCATTCGCAGTCGCAGGCGCATTCGCAGTCGCAGCCGCAGTCGCATTCCCAGGCGCAAGCGCATTCGCAGTCGCACTCGCAGGCGCAGCCGCAGTCGCATTCCCAGGCGCAGCCGCGATCGCATTCGCAGGCGCAGGCGCGTCAGAGGCGAGCCAACGCCGCATGGGTCGCCATCCGGGGTATTCGCTGGCCCTGCTGATCTATTTGGGCGCGGTCCTGACGCTGGCCGTCATATTCGGGGCGTTCGACCCGGACAGACCCCGCCCGGAAACTGTTTATCTCATCCTCTTCCTTGGCGCGTTGCCGATCCTGAACGCGGTGGCCGATTTCGCCTCCATCGGGCTGACGCGGTTCCTTCTTCGACGTGGTCTGCGTGGTCACGGGCCGCTTCAGGCAATCTGGGACATCCTCGGCGGGGCGGTGATCTTTGTTCTTCTGGGTTTCGCAACCCTCGCGTGGCTGCATTATGTTATCCCATCCGATGGCCGGCCCCTGATCAACATTGGCGAGTTGTTTAAAGGGTTGGATGGTGATTCAGGATCCGATTACTGGTGGCTTGCCTTCATGCTGGGCTCAACCCTGATCCCGACGGACGTTGTTGCACGAACACAGGTAGTTCTGGTAATCGGGTGCTCCACCTCTGATCTGGACACTTGAATGCCGCATAAATTCAACGCTGCTCGTCGCCACAAGTTTCCGAAGAAACGATATCGGGTGACAAATTGGGCGGA
>JAKZRT010000126.1:0-31863 GCA_047518005.1 Brevirhabdus sp. | reverse complement strand
ACAGATCATCCGCTTCTCGTTATTGCTCCAGTTCCGGCGCTTCTTCCTGCCCACATCTGACCTCGATAATGTCCATTAACGATCATGGACACTATCTGACATCTGCGGCCTCAGGCAGGGCAGCCAGACCAGACGCTTACTTTCAGTCAACATTAAGGCAAATTGTTTCCCAATTGTTGACCAATTTCACTGCGAAACCCCGTTTAGTTTCCGAATGCGAACCGACCATTGGTTCGTGGCCGGGCCAAAATGAGGGCGTAACTGGATGGTGCGAGTTAGGCACGAACGGCCTGATCCCGCAACTTCTCTGGAAGTGAGGGTGCCAATGCATCTTGCATTGGCAAGCGGACAGCGGATTGCTGTCTGCGCGCTTTCGCTTGACGGCCTGCGCCTGGCAGAGACCGCCGACATCAGCCCGGTGCGCGGCGAACTTATCGTGCCGTTCCAAGGCTTTGACGTTGCGGTTCCGGTTCTCTTCGCCAATTCCTATGGCGAAACCTTCCTGTGGTTCTCAAAACTGCCCTCGCGGTCGCGCGAGATGATCGACCTTTTCCACCGGTCGATCCTGCGCGGTGAAATGGTGTGCGGCGAAGACATCATCACCCGGCTCGATACGCCCGTCGACCTGATCCCGATGGAGGAAACCGACGCGGAAGCCAAAGCCGGAAAGGCCAGGAAAAGCCCACGGTGGCTGCGCAGTATCTGGCAAATCCTCTTCTATCTGCTTTTGACGCTGGCCGTCGTTCTGACGGTTGGCGAAAAGGCCTGGAATCGGCTGAACACCACCCAGGTTGATTTCGCGCGTGTGGCCGCACCCATTGAACGCCACATCGCAACGGTCAACGGGTTTGCTTACCGGATCGAAGTCGCGGTCGGCGACGAAGTCGAAGCCGGCGATCTGATGATCAAAGTCGAAAATCCCGACACTCAAAGCGCAATCGAACGTATCCGTGCCAGTATCACCCTGGCCGAACGGCGCCTGAAACGGGTTGATGACAGCCTCGCCCAGGTCGAAAAGTTGCGGCTGGTCAAACGTTGGCCTTACGAAAAGGCGCTGTTGGACGCGATTGCCCTGCATCATTACCGCGACTTCACCGCCGGTTGGGACCTGGACGATGTCATGGCGGCACTTGCCGCGCTCAAGGCCTTTGACGCCGAACCGTGGTTCCACGAACCGGCGCGGGTGCGGCTGTTGACCGATCTGATCGAGCGCCGCGAAGAAATCATCGCCGACCTGCGTCAGCTGCGGCGCGATCTGGGCACCCGAAAGGGGATCGCGGCCAGTGCTAATATTGTGGCCAAGAACGACGGTATCGTGCGCATGATCAGTATTCAGGAAGGCCAGTATCTGATCCGCGGGCTGCCTGCGGTCGATGTCGAGGTTGACAGCCCCCGGTTTATCCATGGCCACGTCAATTCCGAACTGGCCGACAAGCTGTTTGTCGGCATGGATGCACGCTTTTCCCTTCGAACCGAAAATGGTGAACGCGGCTATCGGGCCAGAATCGTTGGCTTTGATGAAATCGACAGCACGGTTCCAAGCGAACACGTTGGCGTTCCGGTTCAGCTTGAAGCCAACAATCTGACCGTGCGCACGTCGCGCGAAAGGCTGGTTCCGGGCACGCCCGCCCACGCCTATGCCGACCGGCGTCTGTGGCATCGGTTCAAACTAAAGGTCGCGTCCCTTGCTTGGTGGAATTGACCAAAAATCCCTGGACGCCGAGCTTGTGCGGCTCATGTCCCCGGCCCCGACCGGGTTTGGCAAGTGGACGCCCAGTTTCCTGATCAGCCTTTCGCATCTTTTTGTGCTTCTCATCGGCGGGCTGGTCCTGCTGCCCAACCGGGTCTTCGACCCCGACGTCATCGTCGTCACCTGGACCCTTGGCACCCTGGGCCTCTGGCGGTTCGGCTGGTGGGCCACACACGCCGCTCGGGCCGAGATATACAGACGCCGCTGGCCGAAAAAGCGCCGGGCGGCCAACCGGGTCTGGATGCAGGGCTGGCGACCGCGCCATTTGCACGTGCAGATGACCACGTATTACGAAAAGCCCGAGATTACGCGTCATGTTGTTGGTCAGCTTCTTCAGCAGATCGGCGACAATGGGATGCCAGCGACGATTTACGTTGGCACAGCCTGCGAATTCGACGAGCGGGTCATCCGGTCGATCGCGGCGGATTTCGCCGAAAACGAAGATATCGAGATCGTGTTTATCCGCCAAAACCAGCCGGGCAAGCGCATGGCCATCGGGCTTGTCATGCGCGCCATCCTGCGCGCGCGGCCCGATCCCGACGACCTGATCCTGTTCATGGACGGTGACGCGGTCATGGGGTCGGGAACCATTCAGAAATGCGCCGCCATGTTCGGGGCCGACCCCGACCTGCAAGCGCTGACCACCGACGAAGAGGTCATCTGTTACGGCCCCGGCTGGCTGGACCGCTGGCTGAAAATGCGCTTTGCGCAGCGCCGTCTGGCGATGCAGAGCCATGCGCTGAGCAACAAGGTTCTGACACTGACAGGCCGGATGAGCATGTTTCGCGCCAACCATATCGCCAGTCTCAAGTTTATCCGCACCATCGAGGCCGACCACCTGGATCACTGGCTTTGGGGCCGGTTCCGGTTTTTGTCGGGTGACGACAAAAGCACCTGGTACCATATGCTGACGGTCGGCGCGAAAATGACCTATGTGCCCGATGCGATGGTCTATACGATCGAAGTGATCGAAGGCAGCGCGGTTGAACGTCAGATCCAGAACCTGCGCCGCTGGTCGGGCAATATGTTAAGGAATGGGGCACGCGCGATTGCGCTTGGTCCGCGTCAGGTTAACCCGTTCATCTGGTGGTGCGTTGTCGATCAACGCATCGCGATGTGGACCATGCTGGTCGGCCCGATCACCGCGATTTATGCGGCGGCCTTTGCGCCCGATCTTCTGGTAACGCTGTTTCTGTGGTTCATTCTTTCGCGTGTGATCCTGTCACTGTGGCTGTTTCGCTACGCTCGCAGCCCCGATCTTGCCTGGCCATTCATTCTCTATGTCAATCAAGTCCTTAACGCCTGCGTCAAGGTGGCGTTATTGTTCCGGCTCAACCGCCAGGTCTGGGCCAATCGCGGCAACCAGAAATCACGCGCAAACAGAGGCATGGTTGACCGTATCAAGGTCGCATTCGCCTGGATTCAACTGGTCGGCGCGGTCGGGGCATTCATGCTGATCGTGGGGTCGATCACCACTGCCATCTAACTGCGGATTTTTCTGTCCGCGCCGAACATTTGCCAGCCCCGTTCCTCATTTCCGTCATGTTTTCTGGGGAAATAGGTTAACAGATCAAGTTTTGCTAATATTGGAGGAGCGCGGTGCTTGACGCTAATCTAGGCGGCGCCCGGCTTGAGGCCGAGGTGCCACGCCGCATCTCTGCGCGGTCCAAAGCCGCGCCAAAACCGGCAATCAGCGTGGTTGGGCTCGGCTATGTCGGTGCGGTCTCGTGCGCCTGTCTGACCAGCCTTGGACACCGGGTTGTCGGGGTCGACATCGACCCAGCCAAGATCGATCTGATCGGTGCCGGAATGTCGCCGATACACGAGGCGAATTTGGGTCACTATCTGGCCCGGGGCCGCAAGAAAAAGCTGTTGACCGCAACGGATGATCTGGCCGGCGCTGTCGCGGAAACCGACGTGACATTTGTCTCGGTCGGCACGCCCACGGCCAAAGACGGCAGCTGCGACACCCGCTTTATCGAAGCCGCCGCGCAAGTGATTGGCAAGGGCCTGGCTGACAAGGAAGACTTTCATGTCGTCGTGATGCGCTGTTCGGTCCCGCCGGGCGCGACGCTTGATGTGATGAGCCCGATCATCGAACGGGCCAGCGGCAAGGTCGCGGGCCGAGATTTTGGTGTCGCTTTCAACCCCGAATTTCTGCGCGAAGGCGTGGCCGTCGATGACTTCCACAACCCGCCAAAAACCGTGATCGGTGCCAGCGATGCCGAGACCGCAAAGATCGTTTCGCAGATCTTTCTTCCGGTGGACAACAATCCGATCATCACCACCATTCGCAATGCCGAAATGGTGAAATACGTCGATAACGTCTGGCACGCTGCCAAAGTCTGTTTTGCAAACGAAATCGGCCGCATCGCCAAAGCGGTTGGCGTCGATGGCCAGAGCGTGATGGATATCTTCGTCCAGGACCAAAAACTTAATCTCTCGCCCTACTACCTGAAACCCGGATTTGCCTATGGCGGATCGTGCCTTCCCAAAGAAGTTCGCGCGATGACCCATCTGGCGATGGACCACGGGCTGGACCTGCCGATGATCAGGGGACTTCAGGCCTCGAACGCGGCGCATATCGCCGAAGCCACGCGCATGATCCGCGACACCGGCGCGCGCCGGGTTGCGGTGTTGGGGCTGGCCTTCAAGCCCGGTACCGATGACCTGCGTGAAAGTCCGATCCTTGAGGTGATGGCAGCGCTTTGCGCGGATGGCGTCAAGCTGACCGCGCACGATAACGCGATCACCGCCGACACCCAGATCGAAGCACAGCTGGGCTATGTCCGGCACGCCTCGAAGGGCCTCTCGGTCTTGGCCGGTCAGCTTCGCAAAATCCTGAAATCCGATGCTGACGAGGCGCTGAAAGGCGCGGATGCAGTGATTGTTACGCACGCCTGCCCAACCTATCGCAGGTTGCTGGCCAAGCGGCCCGATCTGGCCGTCGTCGATGTCGTGCGGCTTTTCAAAAAAGCCCAGCCGTCCCCGAACTATCAGGGCATCGGCTGGTAAGCCGCCGCCAAGCACCCGGCGCGCCGATCATCTACGCGGCGCGCGCACTCAAGGAGCTCTTCCATGCCAACGCAGAAAATTCACCCCTTTGTCCTTTGCGGCGGTGTCGGTACCCGGCTCTGGCCGCTGTCCCGGGCTGGAACCGCCAAACAGATCGTGCCGGTGCTGGAGGACGAGACGCTTTTGCACAAGACCGTGGCCCGGATCGAGTCCAGCGACTTTTTTGCGACGCCAACCGTGATCGGCTCGTACAACGACCGGTTTATCCTGCGCGAGCAACTGGCCGATATGGGTTCGGCGGCGCGGATCGTGGTTGAACCGGAGCGTCGCGATACGCTGGCTGCGGTCGTGCTGGCCGCCGAAATCGCCGCGACCGAGGATGCTGAGGCTATCGTCGCCGTTCTGCCCGCCGATCACCTGATTGACTGCCCGGAAATTTTTGCGAAGACCATCCGCAGTGCTGGTCAGGCAATCAGCGACGGCGGGATCGCGGTCATTGGCATCAAGCCCTTCGAGCCGTCTGACGCCTATGGCTATATCCGGCCCGCCGCCGAGATTTCCGACGGCGTTTTCAAGGTTGCGCAATTCGTTGAAAAACCCGATGTCGAAACCGCCAAGCACCTGATCGAAGACCAGCTTTGTCTTTGGAATGCCGGCATATTTTGCTTCCGGGCCGGGTGGCTGATCGAAGCGGTCCGCTCGATCGAGCCCGAGACCGCGCAAGCGGTGCGCAGATCGGTGCAGGATGGCGGCGAGGATCTTGGGTTCTTTGTGCCAAGCAAGAGCTTTGCAGAGGCCAGAAAAATTTCATTCGATCATGGCTTTATGGAAAAGACCAGCGCGGCGGTTGTGGTGCCTTCGGACCTGGTATGGTCCGATCTTGGCGACTGGAAGTCGGTGTGGTCGGTTGCCGACAAAGATGCCGACGGCGTGGCCGTTATCGGCGATGCGATCACCATGGACACCAGGAACACGCTGATCCATGCCTCGTCGCGGATGGTCTGTACCATCGGCGTCGACAATTTGGCGGTTATCGAGACGGCTGACGCGGTTCTGGTCGTCTCGCTGGACAGCGCGCAGGGCGTGAAGGGGCTGGTCAAGCTTTTGGAAGAACGCGAGCGCAAGGAAGCGCTGGAACATCTGCGCTGCTACCGCCCCTGGGGCTGGTACCAGACCACCGACCTTGGCGAGCGCTTCCGGGTCAAGCGCATCGGCGTCAAACCCGGTGCCAAACTGTCGTTGCAACGTCACCACCACCGGTCGGAACACTGGGTCGTGGTGCGCGGCACCGCCGAGGTGACAATTGGCGAAACCGTCAAGAAGCTGCACGAGAACGAGTCCGTTTATATCCCGATCGGCGAGGTTCACCGTCTGTCCAATCCGGGGCGCATTCCGGTCGAGTTGATCGAAGTTCAGTCGGGATCGTATCTGGAAGAGGACGACATTGAGCGGCTGGAAGACGTCTTTGGCCGGGTCGAGGATATGGCCGCACACAAAGAACGTTTGGTGGGCTGACCGGTGAAACCGTCTGTTATCCTGCGCAAATACGGCCCGTGATCTATGCGAAATTCGCAGGTCCCGGGCGTTCTGGTATTGATTTCGTAAAAAATCATCGACATCCTGACGAATTCGCACCACTCTTTAGCATCGACTTTGTGATTCCAAATCATCAGGTGCCGGACGAATGGCGAAATCGGGCAACGGGGCGGCGCCGGAAAACGGCCAGCGGCAGCACGGCATCCGCTCGCCCGGGGACGGTCTGAACCAGAAGATCATCCGCATGCTCGAGGTCGACGGGCGCTTGCCGTTTTCCGAAATAGCCCAGAAACTTGATGTCTCGGAAGGCACCATTCGCAACCGCGTCGGTGCCCTGCGCGACAACAACATGCTGCGCATCGTGGCCATGGTTGATCCGGTGGCGACCGAATACAAAACCGATGCCATGGTTGGTATAACCGTGGCCTCGGGCACAACGCCCGCCCAGGTGGCCGAGCGCCTGCGCAATGACGCGCGTGTCGTGTTCGTGCTGTGGGTCGCGGGCCGCTATGACCTGATCATCGAGATCGTCAGCGACGACGCCGACGCCCTGCAAGATTTTCTCGAGGCCGAAATCCACGCCCAAAGCGATGTCGCTGGTGCCGAAGTCATGCTGGGCCTCAAGAATTTCAAAAACCAGTTCTTGCTGAAACGGGATTGGAGGGCCGCCGATGCCTGACGAATTTCACGAAGCGCTTGCCGCTTTCCGGCGACCCTCATCACCGGCGCGGGGCCTGCCGCCCATGGCGTATCGCGATCCGGCGTTCTGGCGGGCCGAATGCGAAACCATTTTCTTGCGCAACTGGGTTTGCGTGGGCTTCGCGCACGATCTGGCCAAAGCCGGCGACGCGGTCCCCATCACCATCGCAGGTCAGTCGCTGTTGATCCTGCGCAATCGGGCCGGGGCGATCCGCGTTTTCCACAACATCTGCCGGCACCGGTGCCTGACACTGGTCGATGCGCCCAAAAACGTCGGCAAGCTGATCCGCTGCCCCTATCATGCCTGGGCCTATGACCTTGACGGGGCCTTGCGCGCGTCGCCCCATTTCGGCGGTACCGACACGCACACACCCGACGGCTTTGACCCGGCCCAAAACGGCCTTGCGCCAGTGCGCAGCCATGTCTGGCTCGACTGGATATTCGTGAACCTCAGCGGCGATGCGCCCGAGTTCGAGGACTATGCAGCGCCGTTGATTAACCGCCTTGATGGTATCGATTTCACCAAGCTTGCACCAATTGGAATGCTCGATTTCGGCGTGATCGACACCAACTGGAAACTGGTCATGGAGAACTTCATCGAGCCCTACCACGTTCAGTTCGTCCATTCCTCGACCACCGATCAGCCGCTGGAGGATCACTATACGATCATCGACGGTAACTGCGTGGGCTCGGCCATCAACGTCAAGGAAGAACAAAAGGGCAGCGGCAGCTTGGGCGTAAGTTCCCGCTATCTTACGCTTTTCCCGAATTTTATCTTGGGCCGCTATTTTCCCGATCAGATCGGCGTCTATCTGAATGTCCCGCTTGGCCCCGGTAAGATGGCGCAAAAACGCGCGCTTTACACGACCGAGGGCCAGACCCTGAGCGAGGACGAAATCGAGGGGCTCAAGGCGCTTTGGTGGGATGTGCACAAGGAAGACCACGAAATGGTTGAACGACTTTACACCGGCCGCGCCTCGCCCGCGGCCGACGGCGGCCTTCTGTCGCCGGTCTGGGAAGACAGCGTGCGGGCCTTTCAGGAAATGGTTGTGCGTGATGTCACCGGCACGCCCGCACCAGAGCAAGGACAAAACCCATGAGCGAACCAACGCTTTCGTCCGGATTTCGTCTAGCCCACACGATGATGCGCGTCACCGACCTGGAAAAGTCACTTGAGTTTTACTGCGATATCCTCGGCATGCAGGTGCTGCGCCGCACCGATTATCCCGATGGAAAATTCACCAACACCTTCATCGGCTACGGGCCCGAGGCAGAGTTTCCGACGCTGGAACTGACCTGGAACTGGGGCCAATCCGAGACCTACGACAAGGGCAACGGCTGGGGACATCTGTGTATTGAAACACCCGATGTCTACAAAGCCTGCGAGGATCTGGCCGCCAAGGGCGTGAACATCACCCGGCCGCCGGGGCCGATGAAAGGTGGCAACCGGGTCATCGCTTTTTGCGAAGACCCCGACGGTTATAAAGTCGAACTGAACGAAAGCATCCTCAAACACACCAAGTAAAGGTACTAAAAACAATGGGAAACAAACCTCAGCTCTATCATTTCGCTGACATCGAAAACCGGCTGCAGACGCTGGAACCCGGCCAGTCGTATATCAAACCGTTCGTGACCAGTGCTGTCAGCGACACGATGTGCGGTGGGCTTAACTTTCTCAACAACGTCTCGGTGCCGTGGGATCTGACCTGCGACGAGATCATTTACTGCATGTCTGGCACGTTCCGGCTGACCTGCGACGGTGAAAGCTATGTCTGCAACCCCGGCGATGTTCTCTATATCCCAAAGGACAATCACATCGCCTATGAATGCGACGAGGTCTGCGTGATCTTTTACGCCGCCTATCCGCACGACTGGAAACAGCAGGCAGGCATTACCTTTGTGCCGGGGATTGACCCCGAAGACATGCCACCGATCGCCGAGTAATTTTGCAGTTCAAGGACCCGACCATGGCCGAAAAAATCTATTACGACCGCATTGAAGACGCGATCGACCGCAACCGCCCCCGTATCGACGAGGTGCGCGAGCGGCTGGAAAAGGCGGGTGTCAAATATGTGATGTCGGCCTGGATCGACCTGCATGGTATTCCCAAATCGAAACCCGTCCCGATGAGCGATATCGAAGCGCTTTGCCTTGGCAAGGGTCCGCAATTCGCGGTGCATTCGGTGTCTTTTGTGCCCGAACTCAGCCCCGCCGACGCCGACCAGATCATGATCCCCGATCTCGATGCGGTCTATGTCTGCCCGTGGGACACCACAATGGCGATCATCTTCGCCGATCTTTACTGGGAAGGCGCGCCTTACAAAGTTTGCCCGCGCCAGGCGCTGAAGCGAGCCATTCAGGCCGCCGCCGATGATGGTTTTACAGGATACGCGGGGGTCGAGCCCGAGTTTATCGTGATGAAATACGACGCCGCCGGACAGCCCGTCAAAGCCTTCGACGATGATCCCGCCGAGGGGATCAGGCCGCGCCGCCAGGCGTTTGGCTATGACGTGGAATATTCGATCAATGCGATGTCCTTTCTGGGTGAATTGATCGACATCCTCGAAGACCTCGGTTGGAACCTGCACGATGTGGTTGCCGAAGGCGCCTATTCGCAATTCGAACTCGACTTCCACTATACCCACCTGCTCGAAATGGCCGACCGGCTGGTGTTCCTGCGCATCCTGTTGAAAGAGATCGCCAAAAAGCACGGAATGTTCGTGACGTTCATGCCCAAGCCCACCATCGGCGACTGGCGGTCGGGGGCGCATATCAACCTGTCGATTGTGCGCACTGACGCGCCCGGCCAGAACATCTTTGGCGACAGTGACGGCTGGTCCGACGCCTCGCGCCACGCCGTTGGCGGGCTGATGAAACATGCCGAGGCGATCACCGCGATCACTTGCCCGACGGTCAATTCGTACAACGGCCTGGTGCCGCGGGTGGGCGGGCTGGAGGGCGGCACGGTCACGTGGGCACCGACCAACATTACTTTTGGGTTCAACAACCGCTCGGCCCAGTTCCGCCTGCCGCAAAGTCGGTATTGCATCGAAAACCGGGCCTGCGACATGACCATGAACGTCTACCTCGGTTTGGCCATTCATCTGAGCGCGGCGCTGGAGGGTATCCGCGAACAGATTGAACCCGGCGATCCGTCGGATTTTGACCTTTATGCGCTCAACGACACCCAACTGGCTGAACGCGGCATTCGCCGCCTGCCGCGCAACCTTTTTGCCGCCGTTCAGGCGCTGCGCGAGGATGATCTGGCGATCGAAGTCATGGGTCCGGTGATGCATAATTCCTATCTCGAATACAAAACCGACGAATGGGAGAGATACCATCAGGCAGTGACAGACTGGGAGGTGCAGGAATATCTGCGGCTTTATTAGGACCCAAAACCAAGCGTCTGGCGCGCCAGTTCAAGATGTTCCGTCCGGGCTTCAGCCCGGGCAGCGCCCGACCCGCCCCACAGGGCGGGCGCTTCACGCCCACCCACGGGTCGGGCGCTGCCCTTTGTGCGTCAAGGGACAGTTTTGAAGCATGAGCGGATATGAAACCTTACCGCTCGGCGACCAGCCGTTGACAAACGGCGGCACGCTGAAAAACGCTCACCTTGCCTATCAAACCTACGGCACGCTCAACACGGCGGGCGACAATGTTGTGGTCATGCCTACCTTCTACACCGGCACTCACGCACGCAACCAAGGTTTCTTCGGACCGGGCCGCGCGCTGGACCCGGCCCGCCATTTCATCGTTTCAATCAACCTTTTTGGTAACGGCCTTTCCACGTCGCCCACCAACGCCGACCCCGCGCAGGCGGCCCAAAATTTCCCCGCCATCAGCTTTCAGGACAACATCGCCGCCCAGCACCGCCTTTTGACCGAACGCCTGGGTGTTTCCCAAATCGCCCTTGTCACCGGCTGGTCGATGGCGGGGTGTCAGGCCTATCACTGGGCCGTTCAATTCCCCGAGATGGTGCGTGCCATCCTTCCCTTTTGCGCCTCGGCCCGCACCTCGCCGCACAACTTTGTCTTTCTCGAAGGGGTCAAAGCCGCGCTTTGCGCTGATCCAGTATGGAATGGCGGTGATTATGCCCAACAGCCGGCCGCAGGACTGCGCGCCTTTGGTCGGGTCTACGCGGGCTGGGCGTTTTCGCAGGCATTCTATCGTGACGGGCTTTACCGTGACCTTGGTTATGCCACACCGCTGGCCCTCTTGGACGACTGGGCCAAAGATCACGCCCAAAATTGGGACGCCAACGACCTGCTGGCCAAACTGGCCACCTGGCAGTCGGGTGATGTCAGCGCCGCACCGGCCTTTGATGGCGATGTCACTGCGGCACTCACGTCCATCCAAGCGCGGACCATCCTTATGCCCTGCACCCGCGACCTCTATTTTCCACCCGAAGACAACGCGGCCGAGGCCGACTTGATCGCGCACGCGCTTTTCCGCCCCTATGCCTCGGACTTTGGCCACTGCGCCGCCAACCCCGGCTATGATGCGGGGTTTGCGCGCGCGCTGGACAAAAATATCGCCGAGCTGTTGGCGTAACCGCCGAATTTTCAGGCGGCGTTGTACATGCCCTCGTACACAGGTTCGAGCGACTTGTGATCAAAGAGCGATGACACGCTTGTCCCGCTCCAGGTGTTGGTGATGGCCTGCGCGAACATCGGCGCGGTCGGGATCACCCGGATGTTGCCAGCCGACCGCACCTCGGCAGTCGGCGCAATAGTGTCGGTGATGACCAGGCTTTTCATCACCGATCCGGTCACCCGCTCGATCGCGCGTCCGGAAAGAACGCCGTGGGTGATATAGGAATGCACCTCGGTCGCGCCGTTTTCCACCAGCACCTCGGCGGCCTTGCAAAGCGTCCCGGCGGTGTCAATCATATCGTCTACGATCAAGCACTTATAACCTTTGACGTCGCCAATCACCGTCATCTCGGCAACTTCGCCGGGGTCGCCCCTGCGCTTGTCCACGATCGACAGCGGCGCTCCGATCCGCTGCGCCAGATCGCGCGCGCGGGCCACCCCGCCCACGTCCGGCGACACCACCATGATCTGATCCAAAACGCCCTTGAAATGGTGCCCAATATCCAGCGCGAACAGCGGCGCGCCATAAAGGTTATCGACCGGAATATCGAAAAACCCCTGGATCTGAGTGGCATGCAGGTCCAAGGTCAGCACCCGCTCGATCCCGGCGCTGACCATCATGTTGGCGACCAGCTTGGCGGTGATCGGGGTGCGCGCCTTGGTGCGCCGGTCCTGTCTGGCATAGCCGAAATAGGGTATGACTGCCGTGATCCGCGCCGCACTTGACCGGCGCAGCGCGTCCGACATAATCAGAAGTTCCATCAGATTGTCGTTAGCCGGGTTCGACGTGGGCTGGATGATGAACATATCCTCGCCCCGCACATTCTCGTAGACCTCGACAAATATTTCGCCATCGTTGAACCGTTCCACTCGCGCATCGACCAGATCAATGCTCAGCCCCCGGTGCATCGACATGCGCCGCGCCACCGCCTCGGCCAGCGGTCGATTGGCATTTCCGGAGATGAGTTTCGGTTCCAGTTGGTTTGGCATGAGGCAGCGTCCCCGCGGCTTGGCTGGTGTCACAGATTCGTGACGTTGACACCGCTTAGCACGCAGCTAGGGTCAGGCAAATCCGTAACTCACCCAGGAGGTTAAATTGCCTCATATCGACTACTTTTGTGCGCCGGTCTCGCCCAATGTGTATCTGGCGGGTACCCGGCTTGAAGCGGTAGCCGCGCGCCATGGTGCGACGATCACCTACAAACCGGTCGATATTCCCGGCCTTTTCGCGCGTACCGGCGGCGCTATGGTGGGCGCGCGGCACCAAAGTCGGCAGGAATATCGCCTGCAGGAACTGCGGCGCAATGCAGCACTTGCGGGGCTACCGATCAACCTGCACCCGGCTCATTTTCCGACCAATGCAGCACCCGCTTCGTACGCGGTGATCGCGGCACAGTCGGCTGGCGGGGGCGACTTGGGCGGGCTAATGTTCAGCCTGGCGCGCGCCTGCTGGGCCGAGGAAAAAAATATTGCAGATGATGAGGTTATCCGCGATTGCCTCGACGCTGCGGGTTTTGATGCCAGCTTGGCCGACAGCGGGCTTCTGGCCGGGGCCACGGCTTATGAATCCAATCTGGAAGAAGCCGTTGCACGGGGTGTTTTCGGCCTGCCATTTTACATTACCGACACCGACGAGCGGTTCTGGGGTCAGGACCGCATCGACCAGCTCGACAGGCATCTGTCCGGCGAGCTCTAAGCCAATATCATCTTTCCGGGAAGTACTCCGGGGAGCGCGAGGGGCTGGCCCCCGCGCGCGGCGCAAATCAGAATAAGTCCAGAAACCGTTCCACGTCTGCGTCCTCGACCGACCAGTCACAGACCATTCGGCACGGGACCATCTCGTCGTCGTCTCCGGAGTCTAGCGACCCCATCACTTCATAAACTGCCCCGGCGTCGATCGCGCGCCGATGCGCGGCGCGGGGCAGGTTCAGAAACGCCAGATTGGCGTCCGCCTGGTAATCGATCCGGACCTCGATTTTGTCTTGCAACCCATTGAAAAGTTTCTGACCTGCCGCGTTCGCCCTGGCCGCCGTTTCGAGCCAGTGACCGTCTTTCAGATAGGCCTCCAGCTGGGCCGCGAGATAACGGTTTTTCGAAAACAGATGTCCGGCGCGCTTGCGGCGCAATTCAAATTCGCGCGCGTGCGACGGATCAAAGAAGATTGCCGCCTCGACTCCCAAACATCCGTTCTTGGTGCCGCCGAAACTCAACGCATCGACGCCCGCTTTCCAGGTCATTTCGGCAGGCGAAGCGCCAAGCGCCACAAGCGCATTGGCAAAGCGCGCGCCGTCCATGTGCATGTTCAATCCGTGACGCTTGGCGACAGCCCCGATCGCCGCGATCTGATCCAGCGAATAAGCCCCGCCCGCGTCGGTAAGCTGAGTGATCGACACCGCACCCGGTTGCGCATTGTGGATACCGTGGGGTGTTGCGCTGACGATCATCTTTTCCAGTGCAATCGGGTCGATCCGGTCATTGTTGCCGACATGGGTGATGCGCGCGCCGCCGGTATAAAACTCTACAGCGTTGCATTCATCGTCGCGGATATGGGCGAAATGGGCGGAATATATCTCGTCCCAGGGCTGCACCAGCGTGGCCAGGATCAGAGCGTTGGCCGCCGTACCGGTACCGGTCAAAAAAACCTCGGCCTGGGGCGCCTCAAAGACCTCGCGCAGCCTGGCCCGCACCCGGTCCGTGCCCGCATCATCACCGTAGGATGGCTGATATCCGGTGTTCGCCGCCGCCAGCGCCTCGATAATCTTCGGATGCGCCGGCCCGCGGTTGTCAGAGGCAAAGTTCATGTCTCATCCTCAATGATGTAATCTTGCCAGTCTTCTTCGGGCACTTCAAATTCGGGCACAGTCCAGCCGCGCACGGAAATGCCCGCATCGTGGACGCTTTCAGCATCACCCGAGATCAGCGGGTGCCAGTCGAAAAGCGGCTTGCCTTCCCACCTTAGTTTGTACGCGCAAGTGGGCGGCAGCCAATAGGCGATGTCGGCGATGGTTCCCGGTGTCAGAAAGATACACTCGGGCACTAGCGACCGTCTAATGTCGTATTGCCCGCACCGACAGGTGTCATTGTCCAAAAGGCGGCAGGCCACGCGGGTCACGGCGACCGCGCCGGTTTCCTCGTCTTCTAGCTTGTTGAGGCAACACCGCCCGCAGCCGTCGCAGAGCGCCTCCCACTCGGCAGGCGACAACTCGACCAAAGGCACGGTTTCCCAGAACCGGTCGCGCATTGGGCTGGGTCCGGACCGGATGCTCATTGGATGCCCCCCAAGATATTGCGCGCGCGGTCGCAATCGGCGTCCATCTGCGCGATCAGCGGGTCCACTCCGTCAAAGGTTGTTTCGGCACGCAGGTACTCGACCAGCGCGACCGACAATTCCTCGCCGTAGAGATCGCCCTGAAAGTCAAAGAGATAGGTCTCGATATTGGGCGCATTCACACCAAAGGTCGGCCGCACCCCAAGCGAGGCCGCACCCTGGTACGACCCGGCGTGCGGCCCGGTCAGCACATCGGCAAAAACCGCGTAGACGCCAAAGCGTGGCGGGTGCAGACCTTCGATCGACATATTCGCCGTCGGAAAACCCAGATCGCGTCCGCGCTGGTCGCCTTGTATCACGGGACCGTCGATCCGGTGCCAGTGGCCCAGCATCGCGGCCGCGTCGCGCGGGCGACCCTCGGTCAGAGCGGCGCGGATCGCGGTTGACGAGACCTGAACCGCAGCATGCGAAAGCAGAGGCACGACTGTCACACCAAACCCCAGATCGCGGCCCAGGGATTTCAGCGTCTGAGCGTTTCCTGACCGACCTTTGCCAAAGTGAAAATCGGTCCCCACAACGACATGGCAAATCTCCAGACCCTCGGCCAGAACGTCGTGCGCAAATTCCTCGGCAGACAAACCGGCTAGCCCACGCGTAAACCCCAGTTCGTAAAGCTGTTCGACCCCCAGTTTTTCCAGGCGGTGCGTCCGGGTCTCGGGCCCCATCAGGCGAAACGGTGCGGCGGCGGGCTGGAACAGCTGGCGCGGATGCGGCTCGAAGGTCAAAACGCCAGCAGGCACACCCAATTCGCGCGCCTTGGCAGTTGCGATGTCAATGACTACGCGATGTCCAAGATGCACGCCGTCGAAATTGCCGATCGCCGCGCTGGCACCACGGTCCTGGGGGGGGGCAAATTGATAGTCGCGCAAGATCCTCATGGCGCCTGCCTAGCCTTGGTCGCAGCGCGCTGCAAGCGGGCGGGCCCGGCCGTCCAGCTTAAAGCCCCCTATCCGTCGGACGCTGCGTTTGACATCACATCCGTCAGCGACTGAATCGTGCCGGTCACCCAGCCGTCAAGCCAGACCCGCGCGGTATCCACTGTACTGACATAGCTGAAAAGCACCGGCCTGACCGAAGGGACCCGGTCGGCGATCGGGGGGGCGTAAACATAGACCGCCACCGCCGCAACGGCGACGGCGATGGCACCGATAAACCCAACCCGGAACCCAGTGCGGCTTTTCGGTGCGTCGTCAACTTCGGTCAGGATCGCGCGTTCTGCGTCCCTTCGAGACGAGGTTGCGGTCAGGGTCGAATTTATCTCCTCGATATCGGGTAACAGATCGCGGCTGTTGGCAGTACGATCGGTCGCGGGTGGTCGCGGCGTGATCTCGGCAGAACGGACCGCGTCCGCGATATTGTCAATCGTTGCCGCGGGCGCCGGTGCCTGGTCTATGCCCAGCTCGGTTTGCGTTTCCACGACCGTTTCTTCGGCAACCCGGGTGCGCCGTTCACGCTCGGCTTCTTCCTGAAGGATCGACGCGGCCTGGTCGCTGAGGTTCCCAGCGGGGGTGGGACCGGAGACCGGTTCGGGTGGCACAGCTGCTTCAGAAGGTGCGCGACTTTGGTCGGATGGCGAAGCGGACTGTTCGGCCTGGGCCTCGGTCTGAGGTTCCGGCTGGGCTGCATCGGTATCATCGGCGCGCCGGGCAGCCGCGACCAAAGCGCTGGCAGGTTCCTGAAACCAGGTCGTGCCACAGTTCGAACATTGCACATCGCGTCCATCGTCGGGGATGACGGTGTCAGCCACCTCGTACTGGGCATCGCAATTTGGGCAGGTCAGCCGCATGTGTTTCCTTGTTTCCCTTGGCGGGAAATCGCCCGTTTTTAAGCCTCTTGAGCGATGTTCTACCAGCGGTTTGGCAATTGTCCAAGGGCTGAAGCGCCAAGGCGGCATTGAAAGCGCGGGCCGGACCGGGCAATAGAGACGCGACGGCAGGGAGCAGCGGCTTGAACGCATCCATAATCGCGCTGAACCAAGCAGCCTTTGGCTATGACGACCGGGCGATATTGTCGGCGACGACTCTTGATCTGGAGCCGGGCAGATTTTACTTTCTGACCGGACCATCGGGTGCGGGCAAGACCACGTTTCTGCGGCTGTGCTATCTGGATCTGGTGCCTTCGGGCGGCACGCTTTCCTTGTTTGGCCGCGATGCCGCCGACATGAGCCGCGACGGCGTTGCGCGGGCCCGGCGGCGCATCGGGGTCATTCATCAGGACTGCCGGTTTCTGGACCATCTGAGCCTGCGCGAGAATGTCGGCTTGCCATTACTGGTTGCCGGCAAGGAGCCCGAGGCCGAGGCGCATAACATCGACCAGCTCTTGGAGTGGGTGGGTCTTGACCACCGGACCGATGCCCTGCCGCCCGAACTGTCGGGCGGCGAAAAACAGCGTGCGGCCCTGGCCCGCGCTGTGGTCATGTCGCCTGAATTGATACTGGCCGACGAACCGACGGGCAATGTGGACTGGGAGATGTCCGAGCGGCTGTTGGGTTTGCTGGTCGAGTTGAACCGGATGGGCAAAACGGTGCTGATGGCGACCCATGACATGCCCTTGATCCGATCGGCCAAGTCGCGCGTCAGCACCCGGGTGATGCGGTTGAAAGGCGGGCAGATTGAAATGGCAGGGACTGATCTGTGAAGATCGAGGGTAACGCGGTACTTGCGTTCATTATCGGTGACAGCCGCGCCGACCGAGTGGTGCCGCGCATCGGGATGACCGCCTGGTTGACTGTCTTTGTCTCGGCAGCGATGGCTTTTCTGGCGGTTTTTGCTCTGGCGCTGGCGCTGACCACCGAACGGGTGGCGCGAGCATGGGCGGATGATCTGCAGCGTGCTGCGACCGTCCGGGTGTCAGCCCCCTTTGGCCAGGTCGACACAAGAACCGCCAGCTGCCGTGCAGATATTGCAGACGACACCTGGTATCCAATCGGCGCGGGTCCTGAGCGACGCCGAACAGCGCGCCTTGCTCGAGCCGTGGTTGGGTGAAGCCGTGGCGCTTGACAGTTTGCCGGTGCCCCGGCTGATCGAGATCACCATCGACCGTGATATCTTTGACGCCACGGGTTTGACGCAGCGGCTGGACGAACAATTGCCCGGCGCGGTGCTGGACGATCACGCGCGGTGGCGCGCGCCGCTTGTTGCGGCGGCGCAAAGAGTTCGGATTCTTGGGTTTGGCGCGCTGGCGCTGATCGTCGGTGTCATGGCAGCGATGATTACCCTGGCGGCGCGTGCGGCTTTATCCGCCAATGGTCAGGTGATCGAAGTGCTGCGGCTGATTGGCGCGCGTGACGTGCTCGTGGCTCGGGCCTTTGTGCGCCGCATAACCCTGCGCGCCATGGCGGGGGCATTGCTGGGGTCAGGTGTCGGGGCGATCATCGTGGCGCTTTTCCCGCCTGCGGACGCCGGGACCGGATTGCTGGTGGATTTTGGCTTCATTGGGCTTCAGTGGCTGGCGCCTTTTCTCGTGGTTCCTGGTGCCGGTCTTGTGGCCTTTGTCGCGACCCGCGCGGCCGCACTTGCGACCTTGAAAAGGACCGCATGACATGATCAGACCGGCGTTCATCCAATGGCCTCTGTCGCTGATTTTTATCGCTCAGATGTACCTGTCGATGGCGGTTCTGGCAGTGTTTTTCATCCCCTGGGCTGCGCTCGACAGGGGCGGCGCCTTTGCCGGCGTGCACACCTATTGCAGGTGGGTGCGAATTACGGCGCGGTGGCTGGTGGGATTAAGGTCACAGGTACGCGGAAATGTCCCCCGGGGCGAGGTCATGATCGCCGCAAAGCACCAGTCGTTCTTTGACATCATCATTATGGTCTCGGTATGCCCGCGCCCGAAATTTATTATGAAAAAACAACTGGTCTGGGCCCCGATACTTGGTTGGTTTGCGCTCAGGATGGGTTGCGTCCCGGTTGACCGTGGCAAACGCGGGGCGGCGATCCAAAAAATGGTGGCCGATGTCGCAGTCGGACGCGCGCAGGGCGGGCAGATGATCATCTATCCGCAGGGTACGCGCGTCGCGCCCGATGCCAACCGGCCCTACAAGGTCGGCACTGGCGTTCTTTATCGCGAACTTGGCCAGACTTGCGTGCCCGCTGCGACCAATGTCGGTGTGTTCTGGCCGCGCCACGGGTTCTATCGCCGACCGGGCCTGGCGGTGGTCGAATTTCTTGATCCTATTGAGCCGGGTCTGCGCAAAGAGGCTTTTATGACGCAGCTTAATTCGACCATAGAGGGCGCGTCGGACCGGTTGATGCTGGAGGCCGGTTTCGACGCCCGAGCGGCGCGCGCAAACGGCTGATAGTTGACGAAATCATCACGACGATTGACGCGATTGAGCGCCGCTATGGCCCCCCCCGGCAAATGCCTCGATCGCAAAGTCGCGCGCCGTATGATGCCTGCCAGCAAGGCGGGGCGGATTACGATCAGGCCTGGCCGGCGCGCCCGTGCCACACCTCGGTAAGAGTTTCGACAATCCTTTAACCAGCCGGAAAGGGTTTTCGCGCAAAGTGCCACAGGCGTGGATGTCTCGAATCTCGCATCTGAGGCGTCGACCGTATGCAAAATTTGACGCGGATCAGCGGCCGCCGGAATTATCATGCGCCAATTGGTTGGCATTTCACTGGTTTTGACGATCGCGCTTGCTGTTCGCGCAGCGGCTGATGAAACATCCCTTGCCGACGCGATGCTGGCCGGCGCGCCTGGGGAATTCGGTTCGGTCTCGATTGGCGCGCACCAGATTAGCGACACGTTGGCAATTCGCATGCCGTTTGGATTTGGGACTCGCACCGATGGTGCGCTGGCGTTGCCGCAGGGATATCAGACCGACGTCACTGTCGGCGGTCTGGGCTTGGTTGCGGATTATTTTATCGCCCGTGGTGCGCTGCGGCTTTCCGGCGGCGCGGTTGTACCGAATTACGTGATCAGCGGCGAATGGGCGGGCGAGGTTGTGGTGAACGGATCCACTTATGGCGGGGCCGATCTGTCCCTGGAAATCGCTCCGGCGGGTTTGGTAAGCCCATATATTGCTCTGGGGTATGATCGCGACTTCGCGTCCGGCTGGTCACTGCAGGGAGACGTCGGCGCAATTATCTCGCGCCGGACCGGGGCGCGGTTGATCGACAATAATCAGGTGGTGCCCGAAGCCGAGCTTGCCGCCGAGGCGCGGGCGATTGCGGACGGAATTCCTGATGTTATTCCCCATGTAAGAGTTGGGGTAAGCTTTAGCTTTTGAACGGCAAAACGCCCGCCGAGCGTCAGGCGGCAAGCCCGGATTTTCCCATGTCGCGGAACTTGGCTCGCCGGTCAGAAATCAGCTTGTTGCGCGAAAGTTTTGACAATTCGCCCAGCATATCGTCCAACGCCGCGCCGACGCTTTCAATCGTGCCACGGGCGTCGCGCTGTGCGCCGCCGACCGGTTCGGCAATGATCCGGTCGATGACGTTCAGCGACTTGAGGTCCTGCGCGGTCAGGCGCAGCGCTTCGGCGGCTTCGCGCATTTTGTCGGCGTCTTTCCACAGGATCGAGGCGCAGCCTTCCGGCGATATTACCGAATAGATCGAATGCTCCAGCATCGCGACCCGATTTGCGGTCGCAAACGCAACCGCGCCGCCCGACCCGCCTTCGCCGATGATGACGCTGATCAGCGGAACCCCGATCGCCAGACTTTTCTCGGTCGTCCGCGCGATGGCCTCGGACTGGCCGCGTTCCTCGGCACCCTTGCCGGGATAGGCACCCGGCGTATCGACCAGCGATACCACGGGCAGATTGAACCGGTCGGCCAGATCCATCAACCGGATTGCCTTGCGATATCCTTCCGGCCGGGCCATGCCGAAATTGCGCTCGATCCGGGTCTTGGTGTCCGACCCTTTTTCGTGGCCCATCACCAAAACCGCCCAATCGCCCAGTCGCGCCAGCCCCCCCATGACCGCCTGATCGTCGGCGAAATTCCGATCGCCCGCCAGGGGTGTGTATTCAGAAAAAAGCGCCTCGATATAGTCCTTGCAATGGGGCCGGTCGGGGTGTCGGGCCACCTGACATTTGCGCCATGGCGTCAGGTCTTTGTAAAGGCCTTTCAGCAGCGTCGCGGCCTTTTTGTCCAGCGCTTCGGCCGCATTGCTGACGTCCATTTCCGAATTTGCCCGCCCAAGCGCGCGCAGCTCTTCGGCTGTGCCTTCGATTTCGGCAAGCGGTTTTTCGAACTCAAGGTAATGGGTCATGGGCGCTGCGAGTTGTTGATCACAGCCGATATATGGACGTACCGAATGCCAGATGCAACGCCGCTTGGAGGTGCGAAACCAGGCCGCAGCGCGGCCCACCAAATGCTGCCCTGGCTGCGGTCCGACGCGAATAGATCGGATCAAAATCGATATTGTGCGCAAGTATCTTGCGTAATTCGGCAGAATTTCAGAAATTTATTGCGCGGTTCGAGGGCTTGCCGCGCAATTGCGCGATGATTTCTCGGGACGTCCGGGGCAAATTCATGCGACTCGGACCTGAGGGTACAATGATCAAGACACCGTATCTGCTGTTTTTGGGCGATGCACCCGATGACCTAGCCGCGAAAGTCGCGCAGGGCATCACGGACTGGCGGCCAGAATTTGCATTAGGGCAATACCGGCTGGCGGGGTGCAACGCCGATCTGGGGCTGGATGATCTTGACTTGGTCGAGGCCTGGGCGCGCGGCGCGCGCACGCTGGTCATCGGGGTGGCGAACCGGGGCGGGACAATCACGGCCAGTTGGAAGGCGGTACTGATCGAGGCCCTTGAGCATGGCTATGACCTGGCCAGCGGCCTGCATAATCTGTTGCGCGACGAGCCCGATCTTGTAGCTGCGGCTGAACGCTGCGGCCGGGTGCTGCACGATGTTCGCGTGCCGGCTGTGAACTATCCGATCGCGAACGGGATCAAACGCAGCGGCAAACGCTGCCTTGCCGTGGGCACCGATTGTTCGGTCGGCAAAATGTATACCGCACTTGCGATGGACGCAGAGATGCAAGGGCGCGGCTTGAAAGGCAGTTTTCGCGCCACCGGTCAGACCGGGATTTTGATCACCGGCGACGGCGTGCCGCTGGACGCGGTGATCGCCGATTTCATGGCCGGATCAGTCGAATGGCTGTCGCCCGACAATGAGCCCGATCACTGGGACCTGATCGAAGGACAGGGGTCGCTGTTTCATGTCTCGTATTCCGGCGTCACCATGGCGCTGATCCATGGCGGCCAGCCCGATGCGCTGATCCTGTGCCACGAACCGACCCGGTCGCATATGCGGGGCCTGCCGGGGTATTGCTTGCCCAGCCTCGAGGCGTTGCGCGACCTAGCCATGACGCTGGCCCGCGTTGCCAACCCGGATGTCCAGGTGATTGGCGTTTCGGTGAACACCAAGGCGATGCCCGAGGATGAGGCCAACGCCTATATGGCCGAGGTCGAGGCGCGGATGGATCTGCCCACGGTTGACCCGTTCCGACATAGCGCGGGACGGCTGGTGGATGCGTTGGCGGCGGTTTAAGTTTTGCGCCGCGCCTTCGGCGCGTTGCGGTTCCGGGGGGCCAGCCCCTTCAGGGCCCCGCGAGTTAATTATTGAAACAATGAGGGGCTGGGGAAGTTGGACATTCAAGGGACGCCCGAAGTTTTCCGGCTGGCCGAGACCTTCACCATTTCGCGCGGGTCGCGCAATGCGGTGCAGGTGCTGACCGTTGAGATAAGCGATGGAGCGCATCGAGGCCGCGGCGAAGGCGTGCCCTATGCGCGCTATGGCGAAAGCTTAGCGAGCGTGGCCGATCAGGTCATCGACGCGGCCGGGGTTCAGAACCGGGCCGAACTGGCCGACGCGCTGGGGCCGGGCGCGGCCCGCAATGCGCTTGACTGCGCGCTCTGGGACCTCGAGGCCAAGCGCGCCGGGTGTCGGGTGTGGGACCTTGCCGGGCTGGGCGCTCCAAAGCCCCAGATCACTGCCTTTACCCTGTCGCTGGACGCTCCCGCGAAGATGGAAGCCGCCGCGCGGGGCAACGCGCACCGCCCTCTTTTGAAGGTCAAATTGGGCACACCCGACGACATGCCCCGGATCGAGGCGGTTCGACGCGGCGCGCCCGAGGTGGCGATCATCGTCGATGCCAATGAGGGTTGGAGTGCCGAGGTCTATGCCGAACTTGCTCCACACTTGGTCCGACTGGGCGTCAAGCTGGTCGAACAGCCGCTGCCTGTGGGCGACGACGAAGCGCTGGCAGAAATTGCCCGACCGCTGCCGGTCTGCGCGGACGAGGCGGCGCATGATCGAGCCTCGCTTGCCGCGCTCAAGGGAAAATACGATGTGATCAACATCAAGCTCGACAAAACCGGCGGGCTGACCGAGGCGCTCGGCTTGCGCGATGCGGCGCGCGATCAGGGTTTTGGCGTTATGGTTGGCTGTATGGTGGGCACCTCGCTGGCGATGGCGCCCGCGACGCTGGTCGCCCAGGGCGCGGCGTTTGTTGACCTTGACGGGCCGCTTCTGTTGGCCGAGGACCGTGCCGAGCCGTTGAAGTACGATCTCCGGGGTGTGCATCCGCCGGAACCGGGGCTTTGGGGATAGGAGACGCGCATGAGCCGCACAGTTTACATGAACGGAGAGTACTTGCCCGAAGCCGAGGCAAAGGTTTCGATCTTTGACCGGGGCTTTCTGATGGCCGACGGGGTTTACGAGGTGACCAGCGTTCTGGGGGGCAAGCTCATCGATTTCGACGGTCACGCGAAGCGTTTGCAGCGGTCACTGGATGAATTGGACATGGCTTCGCCGGTTTCGGTGGAAGACTTGCTCGGGATTCACCGCGAACTGGTGCGCGCCAATGAGATCGACGAGGGGCTGGTCTATCTTCAGATCACCCGCGGCGCGCCCGACGACCGAGATTTTGCGTTTCCCGACCCCGAAACCACCCCGGCCACGATCGTGCTGTTCACCCAGGCCAAGCCGGGTCTTGCCGATAGTCCGGCGGCGAAGAAAGGCATCAAAGTCATATCGATCGAAGACATCCGCTGGGGCAGGCGCGACATCAAAACGGTGCAGCTGCTTTATCCGTCGATGGGCAAGATGATGGCCAAGAAAGCCGGCGCCGACGATGCCTGGCTGGTCGAAGACGGCCATGTGACCGAGGGCACATCGAACAACGCCTATATCGTAAAGGGCCGAAAGATCATCACGCGACACCTTTCGAGCGACATCTTGCACGGGATCACCCGCGCCGCCGTTTTGCGTTTCGCGCGCGAGGCGCAGATGGAGGTCGAGGAACGCGCCTTTACCATCGACGAGGCGAAAGCGGCCGATGAGGCGTTCATCACCTCGGCCTCGACTTTCGTGATGCCGGTGGTCGAGATCGACGGCGCGGCCTTGGGTGCTGGCGTGCCGGGCCCGGTGACCACGCGGCTGCGCGAGGTCTATCTTGAGGAAAGCCGCAAGGCGGCGATCTAGCCGCTCCGGTCCAGCACCTTGCGCGCTGCCCTGAAACACTCCATCGCCTGCGGCACACCGCAATAGATGCCGACCACGTGGATGATCGCGCGGATTTCTTCGCGGGTCACGCCGTTGTTGACCGCCCCACGACAGTGCAGTTCCCATTCGTGCATTTTGCCGAGCGCTCCGATCATCGCAAGGTTCATCATCGACCGGGTTTTGGCGTCGATGGCATCATCGCCCCAACCAAAGCCCCAGCACCAGGCCGTCATCGCCTCTTGAAACGGGCGCGTGAAGTCGTCGGCGGCGGCCAGGTTGTTTTCGACGTATTCCGCGCCCAGTGTGGCTTTGCGGCGCTCAAGGCCAATGTCAAATTTTCCGTCCATATCCGGTCCCCTTTTATGACAGCGCTGTCGCGCGATTTCTTGCACCCTAGGGCGAATGAGCGACCGACTGAACCCCGGGCTTGGCAGGCGGCGAAATTGCCCTTGCGCCGGGCGGAGCGGGGCTGCAGGGTCAGGTGCGGCGGCGCTGGCACCAAGGAAAGGTGATGAACAGACAGGACTTTGAGCAGGCGCTTGAACTGACATCCGCCCTGCACCGCGACGATCCGGCGGTTGCCGAATTCTGCCCGTTTGCAGATGACGTTGCCTATCGGCACATCGACCCGTTCATCACTCCCGCGGCGCGCACCTTGGCACAGGATCGACGGCTAGGGGTGACGATGGACGCAGCGTTGCGCGACGCATTGATCGGGCTTTGGGACAAGGCGTTTTGGCGCGAAACCTACCGTGGCACCAATATCGGCGAGGACTTTCTCGCCCGGTTCGGATGCTACGAACTTGCCGGACGCGGCGGGCATTTTGAGTGCCGGTCAATGCGGTCGTTCGTGGTCTACTCTGACGCCGATCTTTATTATCCCTGGCACCACCACCCCTCGGAAGAGCTCTATCTGATCGTTGCGGGCGGCGCGCTTTTCGAGGCTGAAGGGCAAGAACCGCGCGTGCTGGGCGCCGGCGACACGGCCTATCATGCCATCAATCAGCCGCATGCGATGACCACGCGGGGCGATCCGGTGCTGGCCTGTGTGCTGTGGCGCGGGCCCGACATGGACACTGTGCCGGTGTTTACCGATCTGGACCAATTGCGCGCATGAGGTTCAGGTCTCGGTCGTCTGAAAAGCGGCCTCGGCCGATTTCACGGCTTTGCCAATGCGCGCGATCATGAATTCCATGAAAAGCCGGGTCTTGGGGTCCTGCCGCCGCCGGTGCGTGAAAAGACAAGCCATCTGCACCGGTTCGGGGGGCGTTTTTACGGCGACGGGCACCAATCGACCCGCGTTCAGATAGTCGACAATCTCGAAAACCGGTTTCAGCGCGATGCCGTGGCCGGCCAGGGCCCAATTGGTCAGCACGTCGCCGTCGTCGCATTCCATCCGGCCTGTAACGCGGTATCTTTGCGGTCCGTCAGCGGTCAGCAGCCGCCACTGAAATTCACTGGCACCCGGAAAGCGCAGGTTCAGGCATTCGTGGTTATCGGCGATCAGGGCTGTGCCGTCTTCGGGGTTTCCACGGTCGGCGATATAGTCCGGGGCGGCGCACAGCACGCGCTGACAGTCGGCAATGCCCCGGATACGCAGGTTCGAATCCTCCGGCTGGCCCAGGAAGAACGCCACATCCAGCCCCTCGGTGGTGAGATCGACGTTGCGGTCCGTCAGCCGCAGCCGCACGCTGATCTCGGGATATTCGGAAATGAAATCAGGCACCTGCGGCGCAAGCAGTCGCCGACCGACACCAAGCGGGGCCGCGACATGCAGCGACCCTTTGGGGTTTTCCGTGATCGAGACCACGCGCGCCTCGGCCGCATCGACACTTTCCAACACCGTGCATGCGCCGCCATAAAAGGCGCGCCCCTGTTCGGTCGGCGACAGATTACGGGTAGTTCGCTGAAATAGCCGCACCCCCAGATGTTCCTCGAGCTGCGAGATCCGGGCCGAGGTTACCGCAGGCGATACCCTGAGATCGCGGCCCGCTGCCGACATCGAGCCAAGTTCATAGACACGTACAAAGGTTCGGATATTGTCGAGGTAGGACATTTTTCGGCGATTTTTGATAGAGCTTAGTAATATATGGGAATACCGAATAAACGCGCCTTTGCCTAGTCTGGGCGCGATCGAACCAAGCGGGGTCTGCCGATGTACGACATGGCGGTTTTGTGGGAATGGCTGGCTTTCGCGGTCCGCTGGCTGCACGTCATAACGGGGATCGCCTGGATCGGGTCGTCGTTTTACTTCATCGCCCTTGATCTGGGCCTTCGAAAGGCTGCCGACCTGCCAGCGGGGGCGCACGGCGAGGAATGGCAGGTTCACGGCGGCGGCTTCTATCACATCCGAAAATACCTGGTCGCGCCTAAAGAAATGCCCGAGCATCTGACCTGGTTCAAATGGGAAAGCTATTCGACCTGGCTATCTGGTGTTGCGCTCTTGATGATCGTCTATTGGGCGGGGGCCGAGCTTTATTTGATCGACCCATCTAAGGCCGACCTCAACATCTGGCAGGGCATTCTGATCTCGGCGGCATCGCTGACTATTGGCTGGATTGTCTATGACGTCTTGTGCAAATCCGGGCTGGGCGAACGGCCGACGCTGCTGATGGTGCTGCTTTTCATCCTGCTGGTGATCATGAGCTGGGGTTATGATCAGGTCTTTACCGGCCGCGCTGCGCTTTTACATCTGGGTGCGTTTACGGCGACCATTATGACTGCGAATGTGTTTTTCATCATCATGCCCAATCAACGCATTGTGGTGTCTGATCTGAAAGCCGGGCGTGCGCCGGACCCCAAGTACGGCACGATCGCCAAGCTGCGGTCGACTCACAACAATTACCTGACCCTGCCGGTTATTTTCCTGATGCTCAGTATCCACTATCCGCTTGCTTTTGCCACACAATATTCGTGGATCATCGCGGCGCTGGTATTTTTGATGGGGGTCACGATCCGCCACTACTTCAACTCGTATCATGCGCGCACCGGCAATCCGACCTGGACCTGGCTGGCGACCGTGGTGCTATTTCTGCTGATCGCCTGGCTTTCCACTGCGGGTCAGCACGACACATTGGAAGAGGCCGAGGCGCGCCCGCTCACGGCCATCGAGACCCGCTTTGCCGAGGCCCCAGGGTTTGCCGAGACCCACGACATCATTCTGGGCCGTTGTTCCATGTGCCATGCGCGCGAACCTGTTTGGGATGGCATGCTGTGGGCGCCCAAGGGCGTGCTTTTGGAAACCAAGGGTGACATCGCGCGGCGCGCCCGCGAGATCTACCTGCAGGCCGGGCTCAGCCACGCCATGCCGCCGGCAAATATCACCGACCTTCCTGACGCGGATCGCCGCACTATCGTCGCCTGGTACCGGGCCGGGCGCGCTTGGGATCAATAGGTTGCGCCACGCTTTCGCGCGTCGCGGCGGGCGAGGGGCTTTGCCCCTCGCGCTCCCCAAAGTACTTGTGAAACATTGAAATTCACAAATAATTGATTGTAATCGCCGCTCCTGTCCTGGCGGGACAGGCGCAGACGCCGATGGCCGTTATACTTGAATTCGCCCCTGGGAGGCTCAAAGACCTCCGGGGGTGAGTTTCATCGTTTCACAGGAACCTTGCTGAGGGTGGGCAGGAGCAGCGCAAACGAATAACCTTCAGCTTCCCCTGTAGGTCGAATAACCGAACGGCGACAGGAGCAGCGGCACGTGATAGTGGGTGTCTTCGGCCAGACCGAAGCGGATTGGGATCATGTCGAGAAAGCGCGGCTCTGATGTTTTCGCGCCGGTCGCATCGAGATAGGCACCGGCGTGGAACGCGAGTTCGTAAACTCCGTGCGCAAATTCGCCGTCGGGCAGGATCGGACTGTCGGTTCGGCCATCGTCGTTTGTGGCCATCGAATGCAGGTGAACCCGTGTTTCGCCCTCGATCCGGTAGAGGTCGATCTTCAGCCCCGCGGCGGGGCAACCCCGGGCCGTGTCCAGAACATGGGTAGTCAGATATCCAGGCATTGCGCTCCTCCTTGCCGGCCGGTTTTGACCTTTCGGTCGATCAAGGCCAAGGCTGCGGGGTTATAGGCTCTTTCTGACTTTTTTTGAAAGTATTGGGCATTGATCTGGATTACCAATAGCGGCAAGCGAATGAGGTGGCGGTGAAAAGATACCCTCGAAATATGATCGGCTATGGTGCAAATCCCCCCGACCCCAATTGGCCGGGCGCTGCGCGGATCGCCATCCAGATCGTTGTTAACTATGAGGAAGGCGGCGAAAACAACGTGTTGCACGGCGACGCGGGATCAGAGGCGTTTTTGTCCGAAATCGTAGGCGCGGCGGCCTGGCCCGGCCAGCGTCATTGGAACATGGAATCGATCTATGAATACGGCGCGCGTGCCGGGTTCTGGCGGTTGCACCGGATGCTCAAAGATCTGCCGGTCACCGTATTCGGCGTCGCCACGGCGCTGGCACGGTCGCCCGAACAGGTCGCAGCGATGCAAAGCGCTGGATGGGAAATAGCCAGCCACGGCCTGAAGTGGGTCGAATACAAGGATTTCTCGGAAGCCGACGAACGCGACCATATGACCGAGGCCATCCGCCTGCACAGCGAAGTTACCGGCGAGCGCCCGCGCGGCTGGTACACCGGCCGGTGTTCGGAAAACACGGTGCGGCTGGTCGCAGAAGAGGGCGGATTTGACTATGTCGCCGACGCCTACGACGACGACCTGCCCCATTGGCTGCGCTTTGGCGAACAGGATCAGCTCGTGGTGCCCTACACGCTCGACACCAACGACATGCGCTTTGCCACCCCCCAGGGGTTCAATTCGGGCGATCAGTTCGAGGCCTATCTGCGCGACTGTTTTGACGTGCTCTACGCCGAAGGGGTGGCCGGGTCGGCCAAGATGATGTCGGTCGGTCTGCATTGCCGCCTGGCCGGGCGCCCCGGGCGCGCGGCGGCTTTGCGGCGGTTCATCGACTATGCCCGGGGCTTTGAGGGCGTCTGGTTCGCGACCCGCGCCCAGATCGCGGCGCACTGGGCCAAAACTCATCCACCCCAGCATCGCGAAAGGGCCAGCGACATGGACCGCGCGACATTCGTCGCCGAATTTGGCGGCATTTTCGAACATTCGGCCTGGATTGCCGAGCGCGCCTTTGACGGCGAACTGGGGCCCGCGCACGACACCGACCACGGCCTTTGGCACGCGCTGGCGCGGGTCTTTCGGTCGGCCAGCGCCGACGAACGGCTGGGGGTTCTGACCGCCCACCCCGATCTGGCCGGAAAACTGGCCGCCGCCGAACGCCTGACCGATGAAAGCACATCTGAACAAGCCTCGGCCGGGCTCGACGCGCTTACATCTGGCGAACATGCCGCTTTCACGCGGCTCAACACGGACTATACCGAAAAATTCGGATTTCCCTTCATCATCGCCGTGCGCGACCACACCAAAGCGTCGATCCTGCGTGCCTTTCGGACCCGCGTTTCCCACGACCGCGACACCGAATTCGCCGAGGCCTGCGCCCAGGTCGAACGTATCGCGCAGCTGCGGCTCGAGGAGAAACTGGGGTGAGCGGCGCAATCATTGCCGCGCCGCTGACTGCCGACGCCTTTGCGCCCTTTGGCGATGTGATCGAAGCGACAGGTGCGCCTGACAAAGTTATCAATCAAGGGTTTTGCGGGCGATATCATGACCTTGCCGCGCTTGATTTCGGCGAGGATGGGCGCGGTGGCATTTCGATCTTCGACGCGACCCCGCGCGCGCTTCCCTACCGGCTGGACATGGTCGAACGGCACCCCGAGGGCAGCCAGGCCTTTCTGCCGATGACCGAACACGCCTTTCTGGTCATCGTGGCCCCCGACGAAAATGGCACTCCCGGCCAGCCGCTGGCGTTTGTCACCAGGCCCGGTCAGGGGGTTAATTTTCACCGCGGCGTCTGGCACGGGGTGCTGACGCCGCTGCACGCGCCGGGCCGATTTGCGGTCGTCGATCGAATTGGCGAAACGCAAAATCTGGAAGAGTATTGGTTTCAATCACAATATGTGGTTAGTTTACCTTAATTTTGCGAGTGCGGACAAGAGTTACCAAAGGGACAGTGAACGCTCAGAAGGAGAAAACAATGAGTGCAATTACCGAGATTCGTGACCCGAATGTCACGCCACCCATGGGCCAGGCGGTGCCGCTTGGGATTCAGCACGTATTGGCCATGTTCGCTTCGAACGTCACGCCGGCGATCATCGTCGCTGGTGCGGCGGGGTTGGCATTTGGCGGTGCTGAACAGGTCTATCTTATCCAGATGGCGATGCTTTTCGCCGGGATCGCCACGCTTTTTCAGACCATTGGAATGGGGCCCGTCGGCGCGCGGCTGCCGATCATGCAGGGCACCAGTTTTGCCTTTGTATCGGTTCTGACCGTTATCGCCGCGACGCAAGGCTTGGGCGTTGTTCTGACCGCCTGCCTGATCGGCGGCATTCTGCACTTTGGACTGGGCACGATCATCGGGCGCATCCGGTTCTTGTTCCCGCCGCTGGTGTCGGGTCTGGTGATCCTGACCATCGGTCTTTACCTTATCCCCGTCGCCATCAAATACGCAGCTGGCGGTGCGGCGTCGTTTCAGATGGAGGCCGCAAGTTTCGGCTCGCTCAAACACTGGTCGGTGGCGCTGACGGTGATCATCGTGTCGCTTGGGCTGAAGTTCTGGGCCAAGGGTATCGTGTCGGCCGCTGGTATTCTGGCCGGCCTGGTTGCCGGTTACGTACTGGCGCTGGTCCTTGGCATGGTCAGCTTTGGCTCGGTCGGCAATGCCGCCTGGGTGACGATCCCGCAGGTCATGCCCTATGGGTTCCAGTTCGAGTTGGGCGCCGTGATCGCGGTTTTTCTGATCTGCGTAGTTTCTGCGATTGAAACCGTGGGCGACACGTCCGCCACCACCAAGGCCGGTGCCGGTCGCGATGCCAGCGATGAAGAGATCGCCGGGGCCACCTATGCCGACGGGTTGGGCACCGCGGTCGCGGCCGTGTTTGGCGGTCTGCCCAACACTTCGTTCAGCCAGAACGTCGGTATCATCGGGATGACCGGGATCATGTCGCGTCACGTGGTGACCATTGCCGGTCTGATCCTGATCGTCTGCGGATTGATCCCGAAAATCGGCGCGGTCATCGCCTCGATGCCCCTGCCGGTTCTGGGCGGTGGTGTGATCGTGATGTTCGGCATGGTTGCGGCAGCGGGCCTTAACATGCTGACCGAGGTCAAGATGAACCGCCGAAACATGATCATCATTGCGGTGTCAATCTCGGTCGGCCTGGGCCTGAATCTGGTGCCGAGCGCGGTGCAGTACCTGCCCGGCGTGGTCAAGACGCTGGCGGTGTCGGGTCTGTTGCCGACGGCGCTGATCGCGATCGTGCTGAACCAGGTCCTGCCGCAAGAAGACGAGGCCGCCGCGGCCTGAACCTTGGGACATGAAATTTCGGCCTCCGGGGAATACCCCCGGGGGCCGACGGTA
>JAKZRT010000125.1:0-5399 GCA_047518005.1 Brevirhabdus sp. | reverse complement strand
TAAACCTCCTCGAACTTCATCAATCTCAGTCCCTGTACCTGCTCCGTCCGACGCATCGCCTCCCTCCATGGCTTGGAGGCGTTCTAAAACCGGACAGATCATCTGGTACATAAACCGGACATATCGCGTGTTACCGACAGGCGTACCAGAACCTGGCCCGCGGAAACCGTATCGCCGTCGCGCGCCAGAATTTCCCCGACCACGCCGCCTTCGGGGTGCTGGATCACCTGCCGGTAGCTTTCGACGCGGACGGTCCCGCCCGCCACGACCGCCCCGGCGATCTGGGTGCGCAGGCCCCAAATGGTAACGGTCGCGGCCATAACCGCGATGGTCACGAACCCCACGCCCAGCGGCGGCCAAGCCCGCCATATCTTGCGCGGCACGCTCATGGGTTTCCCGCGACCGCGTGGGTCCGCCTGATATCCTCGACGTTGCGGACCATCGACCGCAGCACTTCGTCGCGCGGCCCGTAGGCCGCAACCCGGCCTTCCTCCAGCACCATCAGCCGGTCGCAATTGGCGATCGCCCCGGGCCGGTGCGTCATGACCACGACCGCCCCGCCGGCCGCCTTGCAGGCCGCCACCGCCGCGTTCAGCGCCGTTGAACCGTCAGCGTCAAGCGCCGAGTTCGGCTCGTCCAGAACCAAAAGTACCGGATCGTTGTAAAGCGCCCGCGCCAGCGCCAACCGCTGTTTTTGACCGCCGGACAGCCGCACCTCGCCGCTGCCGACCCGGGTGTCATAGCCGTCGGGCAACCTCAGAATTACATCGTGCATTCTGGCTTTTCGGGCCGCCGCAACCACACGGTCAGCGGGCGGGTCACTGTCCATCTGGGCAATGTTTTCAGCGATCGTGGCGTCAAAAAGTTGGACCTCCTGCGGCAGATAGCCGATCGCCTGGCCAAGCCGAACTGCCCCGTATTGATCCAGCGTCGCACCGGCCAGCCGCACCTCGCCGGCCTGGGGCTGAACCAGCCCCAGGATCACCCGCGCCAGCGTCGATTTGCCGGCACCGCTTTTGCCGATAACACCCAGGGCCTCGCCCGGGGCGATCTCGAGGCTGACGTTGGCCAGAACCGGTCGGTCAGCCCGCCGCACCATCACCGAGATATGGCGCAGCGACAGGCGCGCCTCGGGCCGGGGCAGTTCGGTTGGGGCGGCGCGCTCGGGAACTTCGGCCAGAAACGCTTTCAGCGACCGCCACCCGCCCCGTGCACATTCGACAACCGGCCACTGGCCAAGGACTCGCTCGACCGGGGCCAGCATCCGACCCATCAGGATCGACGCCGCAATCATCGCACCTGCCGTCAACTGACCCCGCAGCACCAACCAGGCCCCCAGCGCCAATATCGCCGATTGCAGGAAAAATCGGAAGGCTTGGGAGAACGACGTAAACGACCCGGTCCAGTCGTGCGCGGCGACAGACCGGGTCAGCGCCCGGTCCTGCACCCGGACCCAACGGTCGATCATGGCCGGACCCATGCCCTGGGCCCAGATCAACTCGCCCCCGTTTTCGGCCTCGCGGGCCAACGACCCGGCATGCTGAAACTGGTTTTGTGCCAGCCCGACCTTGCCCCGCGTCACCCACTGGTTGCTTGCGGCCACAATGATCAGAACCGCGCCGCCCGCTGCCGCCAGCCAGCCCAGCATCGGGTGAAAGATGAAAATCGCCGCCAGAAACACTGGCGTCCACGGCAGGTCGCAAAGACCAAGCAGCACCGGCGAGGCGTAAAGATTGCGCATCGCCTCAAGATCGGCCATCGCCGTGCCCCCCTCGGCGGTGCGTCTGAGCGATGCGCGCTCGAGCAGGGCCAGCAAAACGCGGGGTCCGGTTCTGGCCTGAAACCGCGCCCCGATCCGCGCCATCACCCGCCCGCGCGCAAAGTCCAAGAGCCCGAAGAACAGAAAAAGCGCCGCGACCAGTATGAGAAGCGCTGCCAGCGTCTCCTCGGCGCGACTGCTCAGGACACGGTCGTAGACCTGCAACATGAAAAGCGGGCCGGTCAGCATCAGAAGATTGGTGAAAACGCTGAAGATCAGCACCGCCGCAAACAATCCCCGGCTCTGCCTAATCGGCGAGCCTGGAAACTGGCCTGGCCTGTCTTGCCGCGTTCGCATCAAACGCCGGTCTCCGCAATTCGTTCGCCTGGTTCGGCGCACGCTGTCGCACTGCACTTACGGCCATTTGATAAAAATTGTCCTTACCAACGTTCCGGACCAGCCACATTTCCCCGCCGCGTCACCAAATCGCCCCTGCATTGTTCATTTCAAGTCACAAGCCCGACACCGTTGGATGTTTGGCTGAGGCACACCGCGCATATCGGTCAGAGGAGGCCAAAATGTACGCGAATACGCCACGCCACGACCCCGACCCGAAAACTCCCGAAGCCGAGGCTCCGGCAGAAGATCAGCGCGACGGTCAGAGCGCCGCCGAGACCGCGAAATCGGACGAAGACTTTAGGATCACCGACTGGGCGAGTCTCTAGAACCTCTGACAAAAGTTTTTGTTTCCAGGTTATTTCGACCGATACCTTCATTGGACTCGATGGTTCGAATTCGTTCGACGCGAGATTGCCGATTTTGTAGCCTCGGTTGCGGGCGTCCCGACGCCTGCACGGCGCGGGTCAGGGCCGCACGATCCGGGCCAAGTCACAGTTTCCGGGGGCAATATGGCAGATAAGACCGAGGGGCTTGAGCACGTCTATGGCGCGGACAACGTCCTGGCGACCCGCGACGCCTATCAGAACTGGGCGGCCAGATACGATGCCGAGAACATCGCCAATGGTTACCGGGTTCCCTGGATAGGTGCCGCATTTGCAGCCCGACATCTGGATCGTGGCGCGGGCCCGATCCTTGATGCCGGTTGCGGCACCGGGCTGCTTGGCGAGGCGCTTTCGCATCTGGGATACCGCGACCTTGTCGGGGCTGATCTGTCGCCCGAGATGTTGAGATGCGCAGAGGCCCTGGGCGTCTATGGACGCCTTTTCGAGCAGGATCTGGGAACCACCATCGCAGCGCCCGATAATGCCTTTGCCGCTGTCACTTGTTTCGGGTCGCTCGGGCCCGGCCACGCCCCGCCCGACTGCCTGGACGAATTTATCCGCGTCACCCGTCCGGGTGGACATGTGGTCTTCAACGTGCGCGCCGATACCTATGTCGAACAAGGTTTCAAAACCAAGATCGACGCGCTGACCGACGCCGGCGTCTGGCGGCCCGTTGACCGGTCGGACGAGTTTCGGGCATTTTTGCTGGCCGAACCCGCATTGACGGTCATAGTTTTGGTTTTCGAAATCTCCTGAGGCGCGGTTGCGGGTCCCCTGCCCGGTTTCTAAACTGCGCCCATGGGCACACCAATTTCATCGCTGCGCAACCTTGGTCCCGCGACCGAAGCGAAATTTGCCCGTGCTGGCATTCATTCGGTCGAGGACTTGCGCGACCTGGGCACCGACGCCGCCTATGCGCTGGTTCTGGCGTCCGGAACCCGTCCACATTTCATCGGCTATTACGTGATCGAAATGGCCCTTCAGGGCCGCCCCTGGAACGATTGCAAGGGGACCGAGAAAGCGGCGCTGCGCGCACGATTCGACGCGCTCAAGGCCGCACATTTTGATCGCGACCTCAGCGAATTTGAATTGATGATGAACCAGATCGGCGTGGTCGAATCAGGCTCTGGTCCGCCCGAGTAACCAAGGCGCCCGCGTTTCCACGGGCATTAACATTTTTTCGATGGAAATTCAGTGGATTAGAAAGTGTTTCACCGTGAAACGCAAAGATCAGCCGACCAATTCAAGCCCCGAGAAAAAGAACGAAATCTCTTCCGCAGCGGTTTCCGGCGCGTCCGAGCCGTGGACCGAGTTTTCGCCGACCGACTGGGCAAATTCGGCGCGGATGGTACCGGGGTCCGCGTCGGCGGGGTTGGTGGCCCCCATGACCTGGCGGTTTCTGGCAATCGCGCCCTCGCCCTCTAAAACTTGTACCACGACCGGGGCCGAGGCCATGAATGTGCAAAGCTCGTCATAGAACGGGCGCTCGGCGTGAACCGCGTAAAACTGACCAGCCTGCGCTGGGGTCAGGTGAATGCGCTTTTGCGCGGCGATCCTGAGGCCCGCGTCCTCGAATTTGGCATTGATCCTGCCGGTGAGATTACGGGTGGTCGCGTCGGGTTTGATGATCGAAAGGGTGCGTTCGGTTGACATGTGTGATCCTCGCCAAGGTTCGAATTTCGGCGCCCGCCTAACATGGGCCGTGTCCCAAGAAAAGGGGCGGAGTTCTGCGTGTCGCCCCTAGGACTATCCGCATCGCTCTGCTAGAGGCTGCGCCCATGCTTCGGATCGAAAATATCGCCTTTGGAATTGCCGGCCGCCCGCTGATCCAAAACGCTTCGGCCACCATCCCCGAAGGCCATAAAGTTGGCCTTGTGGGGCGCAATGGCACCGGCAAAACCACGCTTTTTCGGCTGATCCGGGGCGAACTGGCGCTGGAGGCGGGCACCATCGGCCTGCCCAAGGGCGCGCGTATCGGCGGAGTGGATCAGGAAGCGCCGGGTTCGCACGTCAGCCTGATCGACACGGTGCTGGCCGCGGATGCCGAGCGCGCCGCGCTTTTGGCCGAGACCAGCGATGATCCGGCCCGGATTGCCGACATTCAGACCCGCCTCGCGGACATCGACGCCTGGAGCGCCGAGGCCCGTGCCGCGACGATCCTGTCGGGTTTGGGATTTACCCACGCCGAGCAGCATCGGCCCTGCGCCGATTTTTCGGGCGGCTGGCGGATGCGCGTGGCGCTGGCGGCGGTACTGTTCTCGGCGCCGGACCTTCTGTTGCTGGATGAACCGACCAACTTTCTTGATCTCGAGGGCGCACTGTGGCTCGAGACCTATCTGGCCCGCTATCCGCATACCGCGATCATTATCAGCCACGACCGCGGGCTTCTCAATCGCGCGGTCGGGTCGATCCTGCATCTCGAAGACCGCAAACTGACTTTCTACCAAACGCCCTACGACAAATTCGCCGAAACCCGCACCGCCCGGATCGCGGCGGCCCAGTCGGAGGCAAAAAAGCAGGAGGCGCGGCGCGCGCATCTGCAAACCTACGTCGACCGGTTCCGCTATAAGGCCGACAAGGCGCGTCAAGCCCAGTCGCGCCTGAAGGCGATCGCGCGGATGAAACCGATTACCACCCCGCAGGAAGCCGCGCTGAAGAAATTCACCTTTCCGACCCCCGAAACGCTGTCACCGCCAATCATCAATATCGAAGGGGTTGCCGTGGGCTATGGCGGGCCGCCGGTGTTGTCGCAGCTGAGTTTGCGCATCGACCAGGACGACCGGATCGCGCTTTTGGGCCGCAACGGCGAAGGCAAATCGACGCTTTCCAAGATGCTGGCGGGCAAACTTGATCCGGAA